>JBDTUE010000074.1:0-17547 GCA_040007895.1 Saprospiraceae bacterium
GACCATCAATCTTATTTTTATCCGGGTGTTAATGCAGCACTTGTATTATCAGATATGATGCCTTCTCTTAAAAATGGTGGTATATTAAATTATGCCAAGTTAAAAGGGTCTTATGCTCAGACTGGAAGTGTATTTGCTCTTCCTGGTACTACCGGTGCATATCAATTGGAATCTACGTTCTCTCAGGTTGGTGGATTCCCGTACGGAACGTTACCTGGATTTTCTGCCGATGGAAGTATAAATAATCCGTTGATCAAACCTGAAACTGTAAGATCTACAGAGGTTGGACTCGAACTTGGATTGTTTAATAGTAGAATTATTACAGAATTAGCGTACTATTTCCAGGACAATAATGATCAGGTGGTTCCAATTGGAATTTCAAATTCAACAGGATATGCTGCTGCATTATTGAATGCTGCCAGGTTTGAAAATAAAGGGTTAGAAGTGGATGTGAAATTGACTCCTTTCTTAAAATTTGGAAGGTTTTCATGGGAAATGTCTGGCAACTATACCTACAATACTTCTGATGTAATCTCTATTTATGAAGGATTGGATGAATTATTTGTTGGTAATACTTCTTATATCATTAAAGGTTATCCTGCTTATACTCATAAATTAAAAGATTGGTTGAGAGATCCACAAGGAAGGGTTATTATTGATCCGGTGA
Organism: Saprospiraceae bacterium; assembly: GCA_040007895.1. Lineage (GTDB taxonomy): Bacteria > Bacteroidota > Bacteroidia > Chitinophagales > Saprospiraceae > JADJLQ01. Next base: position 668 of record JBDTUE010000074.1, read on the forward strand.
GTGGATATCCTAAACAAAATCCGGTTAATACTTATTTTGGAAGAACGAACCCAAAACATATTGTTGGTATTACCAGTGAAATGAATTTTAAAGGACTTAGCCTGAGAGCTGTTGCAGAGTACAGAGGCGGAGCTTTTATTCAAAATGATATTGGCAGAAATCTTGGATTCACCGGAATCTCTAACTTAAGTGCCATTAATGGTCGTCAAAGATTTGTATTTCCAAATTCAGTTATTGCAAATGCAGATGGATCTTTTACAGAAAATAAAGATATCGTAGTAAGAAATGCTCATTATTCATTCTTACAGGACGGAGCATTTACAAATGTTCAGACGAATTATTATTCTTCAGCAGACTTCTGGAAATTAAGAGAATTGACATTGAGTTATGAATTGCCTCAGTCATTAATGAGAAATAGTAAAATAGTTAAGCGGGCCACTTTGAGTTTAATAGGACGTAATCTGATCATGTTTACCCCTATTTCAAATCAATGGACAGATCCTGAATTTTCTAATACTACCGGTAATGCTGTCGGATTTACTGATTCTGGCCAAAGTCCTCCAACACGGGTTTTTGGTTTTAACGTTAACCTTACTTTCTAATTCTAAAGAATCCTAAATTTAATTTTTATGAAATCTAATATATTAAGAGTATCCTTTAGTCTGGTATGTCTGATGATGGCAGTAAGCTGTTCAAAAGATAGCCTGGATATAAATAAGGATCCAAACAGAGGTGTGGAGAGTAATATGACTGCTTCAGTGATATTGCCCCAGGCATTGTTTAATGCAGCGACAAGAGTCGGTACAGGCTATGGATTTTTAGGTCATTGGTTGGGTTATTGGTGCCCACCGGCAAATTATTCACCAAGTGGCGAAGAACAATCATATAATATCTCTACTAATTTTGGTGCAGGTTTGTTTTCAGGCATTATGGATAATGCTTATGATTTTGAGTTTGCTGAAATCAGGGCAAAGGCAGCTAATGAGAATTATTACATAGGTATATCTAAAATAATGAAGGCTTTTAGCTTTACTACATTAGTTGAAATATATAATAATATTCCTTATAGCGAAGCACTTAAGGGACTCGAATATATCCGTCCTAAATATGACGATGGTAAATTGGTATACGAGCAATCGTTGATTCAGATTGATTCTTCGATCACTTATTTCAAAGCAGCAAAAAACAAAGGTGAAATAAATGATGATATCAAGTTCAGGGATATTATGTTCAAAGGGGATGCAGATGCTTGGGTTAGATTTGCTAACTCGTTAAAACTGCGTTTACTTTTACATCAATCTGCAAAATCAGATAGAGCAGCTTATATCACTGCAGAGTTAAGCAAAATTACTGCTGAAGGTTCTGGCTTTTTAAAATCCGGTGAAGATGCAAGTGTTAGTCCTGGCTTTTCTCAGGATAAATCAAACCCATATTATGGAGCATATGGATTTACTGCTACGGGTACTCAGGCGACAGACTTTTGGAGAGCCAATCGATTCGCCATGGAATTATTGAAACTTTCTTCTGATCCAAGATTGGGTGCATTTTATAAGAAAGTCACCAATGCATTTCCCTCAGGTGGATCTGAGCCATTTGTTCAGAATTCACCATTAGATTACAGAGGAAATGAATATGGTCGACCGATTGACAACTCTACCTATCCTTCTCAAACGGCCAATTTCGTTTCTCAGATCGGGGGGATTCCAACTGCGGCCGCTGTATCACCAGGTGCCATTGGTTTAATAAAGGGATATGATCAAAGACTTTGGGTCATGACTTCTGTGGAAGCCGCTTTTCTTCAGGCTGAAGCGATTGAAAGAGGTTGGTTGCCAGGTAACAAAGAAACTGCTTATAAAAATGCAGTACAGGAATCTTTCCGTTGGCTGAATATTGAAGGTTCTAAAACAGCAGCGGATGCAGCATTTACAAAATGGTATACTACCCAGGATGAAAATAATAACAAAGCAGTAAGTTATCAGGATGCTGATAATAAGTTACAGTTGGTTTTAGGACAGAAATATCTTGCTATGAATGGTACTAATCACCTGGAAGCATGGACGGATTATAGAAGAAACAATGCATATCCGGCTATTCCATTGTCTATTAATCCAGGTAGAACCAGTACCAATATACCGGTCAGATTATTATATCCACAACGGGAATATGATCTGAATACTGCGAGTGTTCAGGCCCAGGGTGCCGTCAATCAATTTACCAGTAAGATCTGGTGGATGAATTAATCTAACTATTCAACTATTAATGAAAATTAAAATGAAAAATATAATTAATTTATTAGCCATCGTACTGATGATTAGTGCTACCTCCTGCTTACGGGATGAGCCAATCACGGACTACACCGATGCAGCAATAAAGCCAATAGTTCTTATACCTAATGGAAACTGGCCATCTGTTCAAAAAGCTAATCCGATTGCTTTTGATTTCAAGACAACTGGACAGGATATTGATTTATATGCAAGAGTTTCCTGGGTTCGTCCATTAGATAAAGATATTACCGTCAATTTTGCTAAAGATGCGTCAATCATCACTGCCTACAATGCAGCTTTGGGAACTAACTATGTTGAATTGTCTGCAGGGGCTTATACTCTTCCAACATTGGCTGTTGTCATACCCGCCGGTAAACTAGAAGCTAAAGTAACGATCAAAGTTTTTGCGGATAAAGTGGATTTAACCAAGAATAATATGTTGGCTTTTAAAATCGTCGACGCCGGTGATCAACCAATAGCCAGCAATTTCAGGCAAATGGTATTTCCTGTATTGGTAAAAAATATCTACGAAGCCAATTATAATGTGACAGGTTATTTCTTCCATCCCAGCGCACCAAGAAGCATAAATGCTGCTAAGTATATGGCAACCATCTCGGGCGACAGAGTAGAAGGTCAGTTGGGAGATTTAGGAGGATGGTTTTTTCAGGTTCAGATTACAAATGAAAGTAAATTAACTTCTTTCATTAGTAATGGAGCTACACCGGCTCCACCGGCTGCTGGTCTTATGACTATAGATAATGGAGCCGGGATTCCAACATATCCAGGTCCGGGAGGTTTTGACCACGCAACATATCCTAATGACTATAATGCAACAACCAAAACATTCAGAATCCATTATGGCTATGCAACTGGGGCGGCCGGAGAAAAAGAATATACCAGACAGATGTATGAAAAATGGGTAAGACAATAATCTATTTTGAACTAATACATTAGAAAAGAGGTTACATTTTGTAGCCTCTTTTCGTTTAAATAAAAACTTAATTTAGAATGAAACTTGTTATAATTTTTTCATTATTATTTTCTGTGTTGAGTAGTGAGTTGTCTTCTCAGGCCAGGGCCTTCAGGGATTTCGTAGTGGCAGCAAGTTCTAATACCAATCCCGAATTATTGGCTTCCGGTTTTCAGGCTTTTGGTGGAAGTGAACGTTTTGTAGGGGATGAATGGATTCAAGGTGGCATTATTAGTACTAAAGGGGAGTTCATTTCAGATAAATATAAATTCAATTATGATTTTAATACCAATGAAGTTTATGTAAAACATGATGAAGATCAGCAAACCGTCGTGCTTCAAAACAATACGATCCGCAATTTCTTTTTAATAGATCCTAAAACACGGGACTCTATTAAGTTTATAAAATTTATAGCGATAGACCCGCGAAACAAACAATTTTATCAATTATTGGCTGGTGATATGTATGGCAAGGCAGCATTATTAAAATTTAAAACGGTGGAAATAGTGAAAGCAAATAAAAACAGCTATGCTAATAATTTTAATGGTACCTACAAAGATACGTATACGCCTCATATAGATTATTACCTGGTTACTAAAGAAAAAGGAGCGATCAAACTGGACAAACTAATACGAAAAAGTTTTACTGATGAATTTCCTGAATTAAGAGAACAGGCTAATGCTGTGGTAAAAAAACCGAATTTAAATGAAAGTCAGGCGATTGTACTGACTAATTTTCTTAATCTGAATTGATGATGTTGCCTTCCTTGTGACAGACAATTTAAGAATACATTCTCTATTTCTTTCTATTGTTTTATTCTTTGCATTCATTCAGTGCAATGTACTGAAACAGGATACGATTCATATTAAAGGACTTATCTCAAATGCTCCTCCTCATATCCTTTTTATTAGTAAGTATTACCTGGATGAAAGACAGGAATTGATCATTGATTCGATCCGGGTTGATCAATTGGATCAAAGAATTGATTTAGTTATTCCCTTTATTAAAGATTCTAATTCATTAATAAAATTGAATGTTGGCAGGAATGCTTTATTCGTATTTTTAGATGATACGATCAGTGACATTGACTTGAAAGTAAATTTAAATGATCTTGGAAATTATTCTGTCACAGGTCCTTTGACCAATACTCTCTTCCAAAAAATAAATTCCCTGCTCAGGCCTTTTCAGGATAGTTTATATATGCTCTCCAATTTTATTAATAACTCTTCTGACGTTTTACGAAAAAATATACTTATAGATCAAACAGTATCCCTTAAAACTCGTCAACATAAAATGATGAAATCATTTGTCGATACGTGTAATTCTCCAAAAACAATTTTGAAAATAATTTATGATATGGATTTTTCAAGATTCCCGGATGAATTAAAACAACTAGTTGCCGAATTGAATTCTAAGTTTGGATCTGATCCGGGAATCAGGAAATATGTCAGTGAAAGCAATAGTTTTATTAAGATTATTGAAAATGAATTTAAAACAGGAGATACTATTCCTGATCTTAAACTCATACTTACCGGAAACCATCCTGCTCAAATGAGTGGTATTTTAAAGGATAAAAATCTATTGGTATTTTGGGCTTCATATTGTCAAAGTTGTATTCAGGAAATGACAGTAAATAGCCAGGTTGCATTTAAAACTGATTCTATAGATCAGATCATAGGATTATCATTAGATGTAGATTCTGTGGCTTATTTTTCTACAGTTAAAAGGCTACCATCCGATTGGCTCCAGGCGTATGATTTTAAAGGATGGAGAGGATCTATTGCAAATCATTTTTTGATAGACAGCATTCCTCATGATATCATAGTAGATAAACAGTTGAAAGTGTTGAAGGTAAATTTTTTTAAAAATAGGAACGGTTCAAGCTTTCATTAACAGTTCGGCTGAGTCATAAAATGTATTCAAAGAATCAAGTTGTTTTTATAGTTTTTGATTCAAAATAAATTGAATAGTTCCTAATTTTTTAACATTCAGTTCAATAATTTATTTTGAGCAGTGACTTATATTTTCAGAAAAAATTGAATCTTAGTCAATTTAATTTGTTTTTAATGTTATATCAATAATATTCTAATTATAGAAATTATAAATTAATAATTATAAATTATATGAATTATTATTCTGTTTATATTTAAATATACAGATTAATTATGATATCGATTTGCCTTGGAATGTACAAACCTGCCCCTCTTTTTAAGTGATTATTCTGCCCATAGTTTCACAACGAGAGTTATCGAATCGTTAATTTTTCCTAGGTTTATACCTCGTATTACTCACTTTATTAAATCAAACTAAATTAGGGTTAACATGAAAAGACTCTCTCTTTTTTTCGCATTGCTGATGCTATCAGTGACTACGATCCTTTCTCAGAAAATCATTACCGGGAAAGTATTGGATGAAACTGGTGAAGCATTGATCGGTGCAAATGTCCAGGCCAAAGGAACCACTTTTGGTACTGTTACCGATGTAGAAGGCTCTTATACACTTACCGTACCAACTGAAACCAAATTCATTACGTTTACTTTCTTAGGTTACGCTACCACGGATGTTCCTATCGGATCTACCAATGTGGTAAGTACAATTTTAAGAAGCAGTGCTGATATACTTACCGAGGTAGTTGTAACTGGTACCGGTAGTGCCACAAGTAAAGCTAAAATTGGTATTTCAGTAGAATCCATCAAAGGCGATAGATTATCTCAGGTAGCTATTGCCGGTATTGACCAGGCACTGGTTGGAAAGATTCCAGGTGCACAGATTTCATCTGTATCCGGAAATCCCGGTGACCAGGTAAATATTGTACTTAGAGGTATTAATACAGTACAAGCTGGTACAAGACCAATGATATTGTTAGATGGAATAGAAATACCATTCTCTAACTTAAACACACTGGACCTTACCCAGGTTGAACGCGTTGAAGTGGTCCAGGGTGCTGCCTCAGCATCATTATATGGCGCCCAAGGTGCCAATGGTGTCATTCAAATTTTTACAAAAAAAGGTACCAAAGGAACCCTGAATATTAATGTATCTACTAGCTATGCTAATAATATATATATCAATTCAGGTAATTTTGGTAAAGCAAGTTTGCATCCCTATCTGACTGATGGAAGCGGTAATATTGTTTCAGCCCTGGCAAGTGGTGGGTTTAAAGCTGGTCAAGCCATTACGATAGACCCTTTAACGGGTATAGTTCCGGGTTCTGGAAGTTTGGCTTATAGATATGGGACCAATGTTCCTGGTGTAGGATCTAGCGCTCCTGGAGCTACAGAGAACTATACACGATATGGTATTTTGGATCCAAGAAATATCGCCGATCAGCCTTATAAAGGCAGCCTACAATATTATGATCACTTTGCACAAGTATTTCAATCGGCACCTTCGAGCAATGTTTCTTTAAATATTAATGGCGGAGGTGATAAGGTAGATTATAGTTTCACTTTAGCAAACAATAGAAATAATTCTGCCTTATTAAAAGATAATGGATACCTGGATAGGACTAATCTGGTAGCCAATATTGGAATTGAATTATTTAAAAACTTTACACTCAGGTCTATTACGAACCTGGTTTATATTGATAATACCATGCATCCGAATATTGGTGCAGGTGGAGGTACTTTTTATGGTCAGGGAAACCTCAATGCTTATGTAGGTGGAGTGTATGGGTTTTTAAATACTTCTCCTTTCTTTGATTTGACAGCTAAAAATTCAGATGGTGATTACACATCTTATAACCGGGCTAGTTTTGCGAGTGTAAATGCATTCAATCCCTTTTATAGATTAGAATATACCAACAGTGATGATAAGAGAATAGATATTATTCAAAACCTGAGTGCAAATTATAAAGTCAACCGGTTCGTGACTTTAGATGGCCGTTTTGGTCTTAGCCATAGAAACGAAAATGCATATTGGACTTTTTACAACCAATCGTTGAATGCAAATACGATTGATCAGGGAAGTTGGGCTTCCTGGTATAATGGATCTGATGAAACAGGTGAAGTAGATAACTTCCAGTACGAGAATACTAAAATAAACTTTTTTGGAAGCGCTACGGTCAAGTTAGATTTTGCAAATGATTTAAAACTTGGCATACCCCTTCAATCTACCACGATAGGAGGTTATGATTACAGAAATAACAAATACAGGGAGTATGATACCTGGGGACAATCATTACCTTTAAATCCTCCTATTAATTTACTTTCTACTAAACAACAATATGCAATTCTGGACTATGTAGAGCCTTTTGTCACCTATGGATTTGTGTTAGATCAAAAGTTTGACTACAGTAATTTATTTGGTGTTGGTGGAGGTTTTAGGACGGATTATTCTTCTGCTTTTGGAGCAGGATCAAAACCATTTACTTTCCCACATGGTAATGCTTACCTTAATATTAATAGTTTTGAATTTTGGAATGGACTTAGCAAGTCTATACCCATTTTCCGATTCAGAGCAGCATATGGTCAGGCAGGAATTCAACCAGGAGCTTTTGATAGGTATCCTGTAATTACACAACAACCTACAGGTAATGAACTAGCTTATACCAACCAGGTTACTTCCAGGAATCCAGACCTCGATGTGGAAGTATCCACTGAAAAAGAAATTGGAACCGATATCGGAGTTAAATTATTTGGCGGAAATTGGTTAAAGGATATGAACATTAATTTGACATACTGGGAACGAAAAACTGACAATGCCATCTTTAATCAAAACGTACCACCTTCAACCGGCGCTACCAAATTAATTACGAATGCAATTGGCCTTGCATCCAATGGTATTCAATTAGGAATTAAGTTTACAGTGTTGACCAGCAAAAATTTTAACTGGGATATTATCACGAACTTCGGACACCAATCTACTACTATTACTAAAGTAAATGGTGGAGATATCCCACTCACCAGTTTTGCCGGAAGTACAAGTTTAGTGTTGACACCAGGCGCTAAAGTAGGCCAGATTTTCGGATATAAAGCGTTGACAAGTATTAGCCAGGCAAGAGCGGATGGCAGCCCATTTATTGCGGAAGCGCAAAAAGCCAATTATGAAATTGTAGAAGGAAGAGTGGTAAATAAAGCAACGAATGCAATATTCTTTTCAGACGAAGCTTCTTCGTTTGGCGATCCTAACCCTAAATTGATCTCTTCTATTATTAGTAATATGTCCTATAAAGATGTTATAAGCTTTGGATTCCAATTTGACGCAGTAACCGGGACTCATTTATATAACCAAACCAACGAATGGATGTACAGAGATGGTATTAGTTCCGATTTCGCAAAACCTGTGACTATAAACGGTAAAACAGCTGCTTACTCTTCATACTATGCGAGTGCTTATTATGCACTGGGAACTACTTCAAAAGGTGTAGGAAACAATGTTACCAAAGACTTCTTTTATGAAGATGCATCCTTCGTGAGATTAAGAAACGTAACCTTAGGTTTTGATTTCTCTCGCTTAGTTAGTGCCAGGTGGTTGAAAAAATGTCAACTTGTATTAAGTGGAAGGAATTTATTAACCTTTACAAATTACAGTGGTATGGATCCTGAAATTAGTTCTGGAGCTTCAAATTCGGCTTTTGACAGAGGTATCGATCATAGTACGATTCCTAATTTAAAATCTTATCAGGCTACATTAAACTTTTCATTCTGATCCACCAACTTAAATTTAAAAAAATGAAAAAGTATAATATTTATTTAATTATAAAAAGTGCTATTAAAACCACGAGTTTTATGGCAATTATTTCCCTTGTATTTATTCTTCAGTCTTGTAAAAAGGAACTAGATGTACAAAACCCCAATGACCCAACCTTTGGTGTCAATGTAACGAGTGAATCAGGTTTAGCAGATTATGCTAAAGGAAGTACCTATTGGAATGGATTTACCTATGGCAATGGATGGTTAGGCGATAGTTATTTTTCTTTGCCCTGGGGTTATCATGAATTAATGGGAGATGCTATAGGTGGTGGACAGGGTTCAAACAACCAAACTACAACCATGGGTGTGCCTCAAAAATTTCAAGCAGATCCTGCGGACGCATCATCCGTTTTCACCAATCCATCCCCACAAGTTGCTATTATACGAAGCTTTAATACGTCCGCTGCCTCAGCGAATGAAAATAATGCAATGAAATACGAATGGAACAGTATGTATGCTCTGATTAAATCCTGTAATATAATGGTGGAACAACTGGCAAATGTTGATGGACTAGCCGCTGACAAAGTTAATGCTGTTAAAGCCTGGTCTTATTGGTGGAAAGGTTATGCTTATTCTCAACTCGGAAGTTTGTATTATGCCGCTTTAGTGGTAGATAAATCAAATACAATTTTTAGTACATATGTTGACCATAATGCCATTATCACTGAATCAAATAAAAATTTGAATCAGGCTTTAACCACACTTAAAGCAGTTTCTAATCAAACAGACTTTAATGCAATGATCACCAGAATGACTCCTGCTCAAAATCAAGTTGGTTTGGGGAAAGCATTGACCTCTGATCAATTTATCAGAACAGTAAATACTATGCTGGCTCGTAACATTGTGATTAACAAACTTGCACCTTTCGTAAACGGCAATCCCAATGCAACCATTGCTAAGGCCAGTATGGGAGTAATATCCTCAGCGGATTGGTCAGCAGTAGTAGCTCTATGTACTGCGGGAATTAAACAAGGTGATAATGTATTTACAGGCAGATCCACCGCAGCAAACTCTTTTTTCTCCGCTACAGGCGGTACAGTTGCTTCTTTGCTTTCAATCAGCAATCAAACGTCAACATATAAATTAAGCGAACGTCTTGTACAGCAATTTAAAGCCGATGATAAAAGAAGAGCCAATTTTAGTACTGCCAAAGGTACTTTTTACGGCGATGCTAATACAAACAGTACGCGGTATACTTTATTGGACGGAGTAACAGAAAACTTAAAAGGTATTCCTATTTTAGGATCAAGACAAGCCGGTGGTATTGAAGTTTACATCGGACCCACTTTTGAAGAAAATGCTTTGATGTTAGCTGAAGCGAAAATCAGGACTGGTGCTATCAATGAGGGTCTCATACTTATTGATGCAGTGAGGTCCTATCAAGGTGCAGGTGTTGCTGCTTTGGCAGGTACCAATCTTGCCCTGGCTCCGGCACTTACTGAACTGACCATGGAACGGCTTGCAGCTTTAGCGTTTAGGGGCCTTTCTTATTTTGATCTCCGAAGATGGGGATGGACGTACAGTATAGCTAATGGCGGAGGAAGATATGGCAGTACCTTACTGTTTAAGAATACAGTATTTACTAATGCCACTATAGACTATAATTATATGGACTTTTGGGATGTACCGGCTGATGAACTCGATAAAAATCCTCCTGCGGCTGGTAGTGCAGTAATTAAAAATCCAAATTTCTAAGACTGAAGATTTTTATATTTAAATTATTTCCGTGACATAGGACTTCCTTCTTAATCGAAGGAAGTCTTTTTCATATATACTTTTATTAAGGTTTACAAGGTTTTGGGAGAAGTGATACTTCTATAGCCATGCTTGGGAGAAGTTATACTTCGACCTTTATCAACTACTTGTGTTTTGGAGTTTAACTCCGACCTGTAAATCCATAAAAGTGCTTGTGATGTTGTGAAAATCGAAGTCGCAGTAAAACTGCTCCAAAGCGGTGTCGCAAGGTTAGGAGAACCAAGCTTGGGAGAAGTTTGACTTCGACCTAGACTATTCTAATCCGATCTACCTAATATTCCTTGCTACATAAATTCAAAAAAGAATGAACTTTAAATGGTGATTTTAATTATAATTCGTTTACTTAACGAGTAGAATTCATTTCACTTAAATTGTTTTGATATGAAATTTTTAGTTGCATCCTTCTTTATATTTACTTTCAGTATGTTTTCTTCCGCTCAAATTCTTAGCAGTCCAACCAGCTACACCACCATGAGCGTTACGGATTGGAATAATGTATTCTCCGGACTTCAACCATTGGTTACTCAAAGTGATCGCAAACTAAAGGGAACGCCGTTTCTGTATGAAGAATTTATACTGGGGTCGATATACCTTAGTGATTCTATTCACTCTCCTGAAAAATATAAATTCAACCTTAATATTCAAACCAATGAAATCTGGATGATAAATGATGAGGGACAACAAAGAATCCTTACCAATCCCCGCATTATGGCTTTAGTATTGAATAAAGATGGCATTAAACATACTTTTAAAAAACTTCCCTTACCTCAAGCAAACACGACAGACCGAAAGTTTGTGGAAATGTTTTATTGTGGTTCTATTACTTTAGTTAAAGAGATTCAAAAAATCTTTACAGGCGCAGCATTTGCAGATCAAAGTAATACCATTGTGGAAAGCTCTTCTGACAGTTATGAAACGCGCATTTTTTATTATTTGGCAGACGAACATGGAATAATTCAAAAAGTGAAACTAAAACTTTCAGACGTATTTGACTTATTTCCAAAACTTGTAAAAAAGCATAAATCAAAACTGGACTCTTACTGTAAAGAGCAACAAATCAATAAAAATTTATCTGAAGAGAAGATGACGGGTTTGTTAAATTATATGTCTGAACTAAGGAGTATGTAATTGAGATTATAATGTATGTAATGATATTCTTGCGGATTATTCAATACGTTCCAATTTTCAATTTTTAGCGCCTTTGAAAGGTTTTTTCAAAGGAATTTTTTGTTTACCTTCACATTTGGGGACTTTAATTCGTTAAAATTAAAGGGATTTATCCCCATCGACCTAACTCACTAATTTATTACTAAATCAAGTTTATTTTATGAAAAGACTCAACTTTATTCTATGCTTATTATTTTTATCATCCCTTGTTTTTTCGCAGCGAACAATCAAAGGTTTGGTAAAAGATAATACTGGCGAACCACTTATTGGAGCCAGTATAGTTGCTAAAGGTACCGACGTAGGTACTGTTACAGACATTGATGGAGCGTATTCTTTAAATGTTCCCGCAAGTGTTACGATTTTGACTTTTACTTATACAGGTTTTACACCACAGGAGATAGCCATTGAAAACCTTACAGAAGTAAATGTTTCCCTGCAAGAGGGAGTAGAAATTCAGGAAATTGTAGTCACTGCTTTTGGTATTAAAAAAGATAAAAGCAATTTGGGATATGGAGTTACACAGCTTACGAGCAGTGAAATTACCCAGGCTCATACTACAAATGTTACTAACGCCTTAGCAGCCAAAGTGCCTGGAGTCCGGGTAAGTGGTTCAGGTGGTTCATTTTCAAGTTCAAGTATTATTATTCGTGGTTATACCTCATTTACCGGTTCTAATCAACCATTGTTTGTGGTAGATGGTATTTCTATTGATAATAGTGGTGGTGGAAATACGCTGCAGACCGGGGTTACGAATTCAGGAAGAGCTATTGATATTAACCAGGAAGACATTGAATCAATAAGTGTACTTAAAGGTGCTGCTGCAACTTCTCTATATGGATCCAGAGCAGCTAATGGAGTAGTCCTGATTACAACCAAAACAGGTAAATCTAAATCAAAACAATCCGTTACTTATTCTGTAAATGTTGCACAGCAAGAAGTAAATCGTTTTCCCGACTATCAAAATACATATGGTCAGGGAAATACTGGAAATTTTAATCCGGGTGCGGTTGCATCCTGGGGACCCAAAATTGATGGCAGATCAGTTCTATTACCAATTGCTTACCGTGGTTTAGGTGGACCGAGCGATACTTCGACATCGCTTACTGCTTATCCGAATAATGTATCTGACCTTTTTAAAAAGGGACTTAATACTCAACATAATCTTAGTTTCCAGGGTGGAGCTAACCGGACGGGTTATCGTCTTTCACTAGGTTATCTGGATGATAATGGCGTGATTGATAATAATAGGTTGAAACGATACAATTTTGGTATTAACTCGACTACTGAACTTACCAAAAAATTATCAGCAGGGGTTTCTGTCAATTATGCATTGAATAAATCTAATAGAACAGCACAAGGTAATCAATTGTCTAATCCTTTATTCAGATCCTGGTTTACACCCCGTAGCTGGGATTTGACAGGACGTCCATTCCAGAGTCCTACTGGCGCTAACCTTCATTATGATGCAGTGGATAATCCACGCTGGTCTATTTACAATAATCTTTACAATGACCAGATCGATCGGGTGTTTGGTAATTTCAATCTGCGTTATGAATTGAATAGCTGGCTAAGGGTAAGTGCAAAAGCAGGTGCAGATAATTTTGCATATTCAGGTAGTTATTATGATCAAATCGGAGCAGCAGGTCAGGGAGCTACGGTAGCCGGAGGTATAGGTGGTATTCGTGAAATTCGACAAAATTCACGAATTATCAACTCTACATTTTTAATTACCGCTGATAAAAAAGTTGCACCTCATGTCAATTTGATATTTGTGCTAGGAAATGAAATACTGGACCAAGTCAATAATTCAACTGATCTGATTGGTCGCGGAGTCACGGTACGCAACTTTAGAAACCTGCAAGCAAATACTACTACATTAATACCGAACAATTTTAATTATTGGCAATACCGGTTAGTGGGATTCTTCAGTAACCTTACCGCTTCATATAGCGATTGGGCAACTATTGATCTGGCTGCTAGAAATGATAATAATTCTATTTTACCGCAAGCCAATAACAGTTATACGTATTATTCTGTAGCGGGTACCTTGAACTTAGCCAGGGCATTTAAAATTAATTCAAACTTATTATCTTCCCTTAAGTTAAGTGGTAATACAGGTTTGATCGGTAGTGCTAAATCTGATTTCCGTTATTCGACGGATAGTTATTATGGAAAGGCTAATCTCACTGATGGATTCGGACCTAATGTTATATTTCCCTTTAACGGAACACTGCCCGGTTTTACACTCCAGGATGCAGCAGGTAATCCTAACCTGAAACCTGAATTTACCCGCTCTACAGAAGGCGAAATTGAAATAGGATTTTTCAATGATAAAATCAAATTTAGTGGAATCATTTACAAACAGCATACTACGGATATATTATTGTCAGTTCCCAATTCTCCTGCAGCAGGTATAAGCAGTGTTTTGAAAAATGCAGGAAGTCTGACTACTAATGGAAAAGAATTACAATTGACTATTAGTCCATTTAAAAGTAATAATGGCTTTAATTGGTCGACCGTGGCCAGCTATACCCAGTTTAAAACGATTATTGATGATTTAGCACCTGGAGTTCAGAAAATACAATTAGGTGGATTTACAACACCGGGTACATTCTTAGTTAAAGGAGATGAATACGGGCAAATTTATGGCACCGGATATCTTAGAAATGCAGACGGTAAAATGATAGTAAGTGCTACGACTGGCTTACCATCACCTACACCTTTGGATCAGAAAGTGGGAAATCCAAATCCAAAATATCTTCTAGGTATTAGTAATGCTTTTTCTTACAAAAATCTTGATTTAAATGTATTGATTGATATCAAGGAAGGTGGTGACCAGTACTCACGGAATATTGCTGATTTGCAACGAAATGGAGTAACTGCTGAAACGGCTGAATTTGAAAGACTAAATTCGGATGGTACCCCCGCTAAATTATACACCTTTGATGCCGTTACTCCTGCTGGTACACCCAATACGATCGCAGTTACTGCTGAGCAATATTGGGGCAACTCAGGAAAATATGTGGCTGCGGAAGGTTATATTTATAATACTTCATGGGTACGAATCCGTGAAGCTTCTATCGGTTATACATTTAGCAAAAACATGCTAAAAAATACTCCAATTGGTGATCTTACATTAAGCGTTTTTGGAAGAAACTTATTTTTAAGTTCACCTGGATATCCTCATCTTGATCCTGAGCAAAATGTTTCCGGTGTAAGTAACTCCCAGGGTTTGGAATTTAATGCATTACCGCAAACAAAGTCCATTGGTGTAAATTTAAAAGTTACATTCTAAATTTTTTTGAATCAATTTTAAACTATTAAATTATGAATCTGAAAAGGTTTTTTAAATATTCAATTTTTCTTATAGGAATTATGATTAGTTCAGGAGCTTGTAAAGACTACCTGGATATAAATCAGGATCCGAATGCGGTGTTGGATGCACCGATTGAACAGGTATATACTTCTGCTACGGTAAGCGTAGGATTTTTTGCCGGCAGTGATCTTAACCGATATTCATCTCTTATTGCGCAACAATGGTCAGGCACACTGCCCAACCAGACTGGAGAATACGAACGATATAATATCTCCGGTACGGATGTAAATAATGCATGGAATTTAGTTTATTCAACCGCATTGAGTGACTTGGAACTAGTGATTCAAAAAGCTGTAGCCGAAAATAGTCCAAATTATGCCGGGCCAGCGAAGATTTTAAAAGCGTATTTATTTCAATTGCTGGTTGATACCTGGGGTAATATTCCTTTTTCTGAAGCTTTGAAATTTACTGAAATTACGGCTCCGAAATTTGATGACGCTTCAACTATTTACCCTGCATTGATCTCCTTATTGGATCAGGCAATTGCGGATATTAATGCTACTTCTGTAAAATCGCCAGCCGCCAACGGATCCATCTTTACAGGATCATGGGCTTCACAAAAACCAAAATGGGAGAGATTGGCAAATACGCTTAAGATGAGGCTGTTTCTTCACTATAGTAAAATCGATAAAGCCAAAGCGGTTGCTGAGATCGGAAAACTGACATCAGCCAATGTAATGACCAGTAATACCGATAATTTCCAAATGGCTTTTTTCGCTACATCCGGCCAACAAAATCCAATTCATCAGTTTGAAGTCAATCGTGGTAATTATCTTTTTGCTAATGCAACGATAGTTAACATGATGAATAGTAAATCCGATCCACGCAGACCCAAATACTTTACCGCTTTCCCTTTGTATAGTGGAAAGTATGTAGGGTCTCCAAGTGCAAATCTTCAATCTAATATCAAATTTTCAAGATTATTTACCTTCTTGCGTGGTGATACTACCAATACAGCTCCCATTGTTCCGGCAGCAGATGGTTCTATCAGCGCTACACAATATCCATATAACGGAACAGCCCCTATAAGAATGTTGACTTTTGCTGAGTATAACTTTATTAGAGCAGAAGCTGCTGTACTGGGAGTACCTGGCATTGCTGCAGATTCATTTTATCGATCTGGCATTCGGGCATCAATGGCTATGGCCGGGGTTACAACTGCAGCTACGGATGCTTATATCGGAGCTAATCCTTTTCCTGATGCAGGCACGGATGCTGAAAAAATTAAAGCAATTATTGAAGAAAAGTATGTTGCTAACTTTGGGGTGGTCGTTGAACCCTGGACTGACTTCCGAAGGACAGGTTATCCTGCGCTGGTTATTCCGTCTAATGCTTTGTTTCCTGCTACGCCGCGGTCTTTATTCTTTCCTCAGTCTGAAATTGACAGGAATCCAAACGCAAAACAGAAGGCAGACCCTTCAGAAAAAATATTTTGGGATAAATAGAATAAGACAGATATGTTAGTCATAGAAATAGCCAGGAGGAATATTACTTCTGGCTATTTTTATTTTTATTAAGTAACCCCTTTCTATTAATTATCATGAAGCTTAATTTTTTTCCCTGTTGTTTATTTACATTATTCGTTTACTATGACGGGTTCTCCCAAAATTCAAATCCATCATTGAACTACAATAAATTATCCCGCAATGATTGGA
>JBDTUE010000075.1:0-17515 GCA_040007895.1 Saprospiraceae bacterium
GACTGTCAGTGAGGTATGAACACACTATGAGAACACCCTATTCTTATGTCAAATTATAAAGACAATTAATTTAATTGTCGTGCAACAAATTTAATTCAATTTTGATATATTTTGCAAACTAATTCATATTTATTTTAAAAAAAGATGATTTCAAAAAGATCCATTGATGACGTTCTTCAATTAGCAAAAATTGAAGAGGTCGTTGGTGATTTTGTAAACCTAAAACGAAGTGGAGCTAACCTGATAGGCTTATGTCCATTCCATCACGAAAAAACTCCTTCTTTTTCAGTTTCCCCTTCAAGAAATATCTTCAAATGTTTTGGATGCGGTAAAGGTGGAGGACCAGTGCAGTTCATTGTAGAGCACGAATCAAGCACATTTCCCGAAGCTATTCGTTACCTGGCAAAAAAATATAATGTACCACTTCAGGAGATTGTCGAAACAAAAAGTGATTTAGACTATCAGGAAGAGCTAAAGAGAGAATCTTATTCTTTAATTAATGAATTTGCTTGTACCGTCTATGAAAAAGCATTATTTGAATCAGCAGTTGGTATCTCGCTGGGTTTATCTTATTTCAAAGAAAGAGGTTATCTGGAATCGACTATTAAAAAATTCAGATTAGGATTCGCTCCTGATCAGAAAGATTTTTTGATGGATCAGGTCAAAGCCAAAGCATACAATCTTGAATCCTTGCGAGAATTGGGACTTAGCAATAAAAATGACCACGACTTCTTCAATAACAGAGTCATATTCCCAATCTTTAATCTTTCAGGTAAGGTAATTGCTTTTAGTGGTAGAAAACTGGGACAACAGGATTATGGACCTAAATACATCAATTCTCCCGAAACACCGCTTTATTCCAAAAGTAAAGTCTTATATGGCATCCACCTGGCAAAATCTGCCATACGGTCTAAAGACGAATGTATACTGGTAGAAGGATATACCGATGTGATCAGTTTGAATCAATCTGGAATTGAACATGTAGTAGCCTCTTCTGGTACCTCCCTGACGATTGAACAAATTAGATTAATCAAAAGGTTTACGTCGAATATCAAAATCCTTTACGACGGAGATGAAGCCGGCATCAAAGCAACGATGCGGGCCCTGGAGCTCATATTGGATGAAAATATGAATGTTCGTATGGTCATCCTTCCATCACCGGAAGATCCCGATTCTTATCTAAAAAAATATGGGAGCACTCAATTAGAATCCTTTATAAAAGATCATGCAGTTGATTTTGTATTGTTTAAAGCATCCTTGATTAAAAAGGAATTTAAAAATGACCCAATTAAAAAATCTGAAGGTATATCAGATATTATTCAAACGATTGCACGAATACCGGATGCTATCAAAAGATCTACGTATATCCAGGTTTGTGCACAGGAACTTGATGTATCGGAAGAAGTATTGATCTCTGAAACCAATAAAAAGATACGTAAAGAAATCCTTCAAAAACGTACCCGTCAATCCGATACGGCATTAAAAGAAGCTACTTCTTTCCCAGCTATGGACAGTCCCATTGCTGAGCCTCAACAAGGGATTCAATACAGGGAAGAAGATGAGCACCAGGAAAGATCATTAATCCGTGTCCTTATCCTGTACGGTCATATGATGATGGATGAAGATAAAGAAAAGACACTGGCACAATACATCAATGAGAATATGGAAGATCTTCATGATCAATTTGAAAATAAACTCTATGAGAGAATATTAAATGAATATGTTCACGAACTCAGTGAAAATCATTCTATTGATACAAATTATTTTTTAAATCATCCTGATCCTGAAATAAGGAATACTGCTATCGAATTGTGCACTACCCCATTCGTTTATAGTCATAACTGGGCTGACCGGTGGGAAATGCAACTTCAAACTCAAAAACCACCAGATCAAAATTATGTAAAGGATTGTTACCAAAGTATCCTGAGATTCAAACTCAAAAAAGTGCAGAAAATGATCAAAGCAAATAAAAAACATTTGGAGGATTCCTCATTAGCGGAAATGGATCAACTGGTTTTTTTAAAAGCTCATCATGAACTTCTAAATCACAGGAATCAGATAGCCGATTTATTAGGTATGCGTGTAATTTTTTGATTTGATAAAAATAGAAAAACAGATAGGTTATTGAAAAACTAATCTACCCATTCTGCCACAAAAAGATTGGTGTCGTGATTACCACCATTAAACCGATTGGAAGCAAACACAAGGTATTTTCCATTCGGAGATATCATTGGAAATGAATCAAAGGTTTTATCCTGGGTTATTTTCTCCAATCCGGTTCCATCTTCATTGATCATGTATAGATTAAATGAATATCCCCTGCTGGCGGCATGATTAGAGCTAAAAATGATTCTTTTATTGTCAGGGAGAAAATAAGGAGCCCAATTCGCTTTTCCCAGGTGAGTAATTTGGTGAAGATTAGATCCATCTACATTACAGGAAAATAATTCCATCTCTGTAGGTTGTACAAGGTTTTGATGTAATAAGTCAAGGTATTCCTTTTTCGCTTCTTCCGTCTTAGGTCGAGATGCTCTGAAGATCAATTTACTTCCATCCGGAGAAAAAAAGGCACCACCATCATATCCCAATTCATTGGTCACCTGATGGATATTTTCACCATTGATGTCCATCGTGTATAAATCAAGATCTCCATTCCTGACCGAAGTAAATACAATTTTGTCTCCTTTGGGACTGAGGGTCGCTTCGGCATCATAACCGGGCGTATTAGTCAATCGTTTCGAAATATTTCCATTCAGGTCAGCAACATAAATGTCAAAACTTTCATATACTGCCCAAACATATTTACCCGTTGGACTTCTCTCTGGTGCTGGTGGACAGGCATCACCTGCAGCATGGGTTGATGCATACAAAATTTGTTTGTTTCCAGGTAAAAAGTAAGAGCAAGTGGTTCGTCCTTTTCCAGTGCTTATCCTCACGGGTGACTTATGTAGTAAATCATCTGAACCGGGAGTCACTCTGAAGATTTGGTCACAGCCATTAGTCCATTTAGCATAATCACTTTGAAAAGTCAGTTGTTTGCCATCAAAGCTCCAATAAGCTTCAGCATTATTACCACCAAATGTAAGCTGGGTAATATTTTTGAGGTGTTTCTCTTCAGGATATTTAACCGGCTCTTTGCCATCTTGCCTGGTGATTAAAACCTTAGGACTACATCCACCCATTATTAAAAAAATCAATACTGCTGTATATTTCAAAAAATCAATCATTTCAATTATTAATTTTGTGTCATGCTTATTGGAATCGGAGGAGTAAGCCGTGCCGGCAAAACAACACTCGCAATCAAACTTAAAAACCGGCTTAAAGGTAAGACTATTGGCATTTTAAATCAGGATGATTTTGTCAAAAAAAATGGACTTCCCGTTATTAAAGGTCATATCGATTGGGAACATCCGGACTCCCTGAATTGGGAAGATCTTAGATCTGCGATAAAAAAATCAAAAAAAATATATGATATCACGATTGTCGAAGGATTATTTGCATTTCATGATAAAAAAATCAATAGCTGGTATGACCATTCCTTTTTTGTACATATCCAAAAAGAATTGTTCTTCAAGAGAAAATTAAAGGATCTCCGGTGGGGTCGCGAACCGGACTGGTTTATTCTTCATATCTGGAAAAGTTATTTTAAATATGGACAACTTCCACTGGATATCCGCAATGTATTATGGATCGAAGGAGATATCCCTACAGATTTAAATCAAATTATAAAATTTATCTCCTAACTCTTGATTTCAAGCTGAGCCTTCTCAGCAAAAAAATCACTAAACCGCCTGATATCTGTGGATAATTCTTTATTTTCCGTAGCTCTCAAATAAGTATCAGCAAGGCTTTTAAAAGTAAAATACATCATTCGGTTCATTTCATGTACCTGCATGTCTTTGGTCCACAAATCGATCTTTAATGTCTCCGAAGAAACTCCATCATACAATGAAAGTAAAAACGCTTTGACTTCCTGTTTGGAGCCCTTCTCAGGTCCATCATCTGCCTGCCAATGTATCCTGGAAGGAATTTTATTTTCATCGAGCGTCACCTCTAAGACTATTTGATTACTATCTGAATTCATAAGACAAAGAAACGCAACTATTGTAATACCAGAAGCTATCACTTTTGTTTTTTACCTAATCTGGCCATCAGGTTGCTGGAATAGTAAAAGACCCCTGATCTCATCTCCTGAGCTGATTTGACCATACAACGCGCCACCGTTTCTCCTTCGATAGGTGTGATTCTGGAAAACAATTTAGGCCCAAGGACTTTTAACGCCAGACCCGCACCAGCAGCTAATGCTTCGATAGGTCGCACTTCTTCCCGATTGCCTAATAATACAGATGGCCGGAAAATATGGATACTCCAGAAATTTTTAATTTTCAGAGCTTCTTCGATCAGACCTTTTACCTGGTTATAGAAAAAATAAGATGTTGAGTCCGCACCCATAGATGAAACGAGAAATACTTGTTTCACTCCGTTATTCTCAGCCAGTTGAACAATATCATTGATATAATCAAACTCAGCGTGGTAAAAATTTTTTTTCGACCCTGCTTTACTCAATGTAGTCCCGAGGCATATAAATAAATCTTCCCCGACGATAAGATCCCTCCATTCATTCATTTGTTCAAAGTCAATAATATGAGCGTTTACTTTTGAATGTCTTTCCGGTACAGGTGACCTGTAAAAAGCAGAGATCGACTCATAGGCGGGATGATCTTCAAGCATAGCAATGACACTTGAACCAATCAATCCTGAAGCTCCAAACACTAAGGCAGTTTTAGTAGATGATCTTATCTCCAGGTGATCCATGATGTAACGAAGATAAGGTTGAAACACTTACATTTGCAGCTTCAATAAAAACTTTAAGTATTCATCCGCATGAAAAGGTATTTACAAATACACCCGGCAGATAATGTCGCCGTTGCATTGGAGGATTTTGAGAAACTGGACATCATAAATCTTGAAGATCAGGATTTGTTGATTTCAGAAAAAATCCCGGTAAAACATAAAGTTGCACTTAAAGATTTTTTTGTTGACGAGGAAATTAAGATGTATAACGTGACGGTAGGCAAAGCCAGGACTCCAATCCTCAAAGGTTCCCGGATAAGCACAGAAAACACGTCGCATGCTACCGAAACCTTCAATACGCTTCAACACGAATACCATTGGAATGCGCCGGACGTGAGCCGATTTAAACATAAAACTTTCAAGGGATACCACAGGAAGGACGGCACTGTAGGTATTCGTAACTATTGGATAATACTGCCTCTTGTATTCTGCGAAAAAAGAAATGTAGTAGTCATACAGGAAGCATTAATGAAAGGATTGGGTTATCCAACCAATGAAGATTTTAAAGTGAATACGGATAAACTTATTGACATTTATAAACAAGGTGGCAATGAAGATGATATCCTCAAATCAAATATATTGGTAACCAGGTCTGATCTGTCCGGTCAACGGGTTTTTAAGAATGTAGATGGTATTAAAATACTCAATCATGATCTCGGATGTGGTGGTACACGTCAGGATGCAGACTCTTTGTGCCGCTTATTAGCAGGATATGTACTCAATCCAAATGTTGCAGGTGCTACCGTGCTAAGCCTTGGTTGTCAAAATGCACAGATTTCCTTATTTACTGACGCACTTAATAAATTGAATCCGGATCATGGCAAACCCGTCTATATTTTCGAACAACAACGGTACTCGAGTGAAAGGGAATTAATATCCGATGCAGTTAAACAAACCTTTGTAGGGCTAATAGAAGCAAATAAAATTGAACGAAAAGAAGCATCTATTTCTCATTTATGCCTTGGACTAGAATGTGGTGGGTCCGATGGCTTCTCAGGTATCACAGCCAATCCTGCTTTGGGTCATACTTCTGATATGATTGTCAAACTTGGAGGAACTACAGTACTTTCTGAATTTCCAGAGCTGTGCGGGGCTGAACAGGAATTGATCAATCGTTGTGAGAAAAAAGAAGATGCAGAGAAATTTGCCGGTCTCATGCGCGTATATGGAGCCCGCGCTGAAGCAGTCGGATCCGGATTTTATGCAAACCCTTCTCCGGGAAATATAAGGGACGGGCTTATTACTGATGCTATGAAATCACTAGGTGCAGCACGTAAAGGTGGTCATGCCCCGGTCAAAGGTGTACTTGATTATACAGAAAGAGTTGACGCTAAAGGATTTTACTTGTTGTGTACTCCTGGCAGTGATGTTGAATCCACTACTGCAGAAGTGGGAAGCGGCTGTAACATTGTTGCCTTCACTTCAGGGTTGGGTACTCCGACCGGTAACCCCGTGGCTCCAACCATTAAAATTGCTACGAACAATAAATTAGCGAAGAGTATGCCTGATATCATAGACATCAATGCCGGTACGATCATCGATGGAATAGATACTATTCAAAGTAAAGGAGAAGAATTGTTGGATTATATCCTTAAAGTAGCCAGTGGGGAAGCAATGCCACATGCTGAAAGGTTAGGACAGGATGATTTTATTCCGTGGAAACGTGGAATTTCTTTATAACTGATATTTGCTCTGCTTAATTATAAAGCAGGGAGGTTCACTCAATTTCAAAGTGATTTAAAACTTGCCTGGAATAATTTTAAATTATTTTCCTTTAAGGCTAAGTTTTGCAGCTAGCACGGTCGCTGCCGCATTGCCTGCAAATACCTGGTCTTCATTGATCATCACAGGTCGTTTTAAAAAAGTATACTCTTCCAGAATTAGTTTTCTATAATCTTTTTCTGAAAGTGTTTTATTGGCCAGTCCCTGCGTTTTATATTTAATAGCTCTTCTGCTAAATAATGCCTCATAGGATCCAAGTTTTTTTGCAGCAAAATCAAGACTTTTAGCATCAATGTTTTCTTCTTTGATATTCTGCACTGAAAAAGAAGCGGGTGCGTTCCATTCTGTCAGTATTCTCTGACACGTATTACAGGTATTAAGATGAAATATTTTTTTCATGAAGAATGCGTTGATATATTAGAGTACAAATTAAATGAAATTATTCCTGGTCGTATATGAAATCAGAATCAGAACTTATATTAAACAGTAAAGGCAACGTCTACCATCTTGATCTGGATCCGGGCATGGTAGCTCCGATATGTATTACGGTAGGAGATCCGGAACGTGTAGTCCAGGTCAGTAAGTACTTTGATGAAATTACATTCCGTCACGGACACCGTGAATTCATCACCCATATTGGCAATTTATCGGGACAAAAGATTATGGTGATTTCAACTGGAATCAGTACTGACAATATTGATATCGTTTTTAATGAATTGGATGCCCTGATTAATATTGATATATCCACTAAAACAATTAAAGAAAAAATATCCACCATTAAATTCATTAGAATAGGTACATCCGGAGCATTTGACTCTTCAATTGCGGTAGATAGTATATTAATCAACCGGTACGCCGTGGGCCTGGATAGTCTTATGCGATTTTATCCAAATGAAGTACAATACCTGGACGAAAATTGGCTTGTAGATTTGGAATCCGGATTTCAGGAAGTATTTAAACATTCTTATTTGGGCTCGGCCGATGCAATCTTATTTGATCACTTTGCTGATGGATTATTGCAAGGTATTACGATTACTTGCCCTGGATTTTATGGACCTCAGGGTCGGACGTTAAGGTTAGAGAGCCTATTAAGTCCTTATATCTTATCAAATCTTCAAAAATTAAAATATCATGGATTTCATTTCACGAATTTTGAAATGGAGACAGCGGGAATTTATGGCTTAGCTCGTGCTTTAGGACATCAGGCAATCAGTGCAAATATTATACTTGCTAACAGAATGACCGGAGAATTCAGTAAAGACTCTGCTAAAGCTATTGAAAACGGAATTCATACGGTCATGAACCGCATAAAAAAAATGATTGAAAAAACGAAGGAGGATTCTAGCTATTAGCTTTTTTGTGATCAGCTAAAAATTGCGCCAAACCAAGGTCCGTGAGTGGATGTTTTAACAATCCAAGAATAGCTGACAATGGACAAGTCACTACATCAGCTCCGGCTTTTGCAGCTGAAACAATATGCAATGAATTACGGATAGAAGCAGCCAGGATTTGAGTCTCCCATCCCTGGATAGAAAATATCTCTGCTATTTCTGCGATGAGTTCCATTCCATCCCAATTCGTATCATCGATCCTACCAATAAAAGGAGATAAATACGTAGCACCCGCCTTGGCAGCCAGGATTGCCTGACCTGCACTAAATACCAATGTACAATTGGTAGCTATCTCGTGATCTGAAAAATATTTAATGGCTTTGATCCCGTCTTTGATCATGGGGACTTTAACTACAATATTAGGAGCAAGTGCAGCCAAATCTATACCCTCTTTAATAATACCTGCATAATCTGTTGAAATCACTTCTGCACTTACATCACCTTCTACGATTTTACAAATGTCCACATAGTGCTTAAGAATATTGGCCTGGCCAATGATCCCCTCTTTTGCCATTAAAGATGGATTGGTGGTCACCCCGTCTAAAATACCAAGATCTTTTGCTTCTTTGATTTGGTCGAGATTAGCTGTATCTATAAAAAATTTCATTGTTGGAAACTTAAAAAATGGTGAAAACCACATGCATCGCTCAACCGTTTTATCCTTGCTGCCTTTCGACCCTGGGGAGGTTGAACAGGAGCTGATCACATAGCTCTCACCGCCGCAAAAATAAGTAAATAAATTAAATCAACTACAGTACTTTTTGAATAAACCCAAATAATAATGAAATCAAGTACTCATAATGATCTCATCCACTCCAGTACTGCCAGTTTATAAGACTTCCAGATTATTTTATTCATATCAGGAGTGTCTTTTACTTCGATGGGAATATGTTTTATGGGGTGCTTAAAACTCATAAAGGAACAATGCAATGCAATCTGATCCTGTACCGAATGACTACCATATCGTTTATCGCCCAATATAGGTGATCCAATCGCAGCCAACTGACCCCTGATCTGATGCCTCCTTCCCGTGATTAACTCTATAGCCCAGAGTTGATAGTCATCAATTATTGAAAGAATATGGTATTTCAAAATTGCTTCGTGATCACTGTGCGAGTGCCTGGATGTTGATACTGTCATCTTGTAGTCTTCATTCCGCCTTGAGAAATAATGAATTAAAGTCCCTTCCTGGGGTATGTTACTTCGTTCGGTCAGGGCAAGGTAATACTTAGTGACCTTTTTATTTTTTAGCAATTCATTAAATCTCTCTTGTCCTTTAGAAGTTTTTGAGAGAATTAAAACACCGGTAACTGACTTGTCTAATCGATGCAGTACACCAATAAATGCTTTGCCTGGTTTTTTATCCCGTTTACCTATAAAATCCTGAAGCAGCGGAATAATGGCCTTTTGATCTTCTCCTTCTGGTTGCACCGTATAACCGAAGGGTTTTGAGATAGCTATATAGTGGTTATCTTCGTATAAAATATGCGGGATCCAGTTCATGATTTATATGATGAAGGTAGTCAAATTCATGTAGCATTTTCGCCATGCCCTAATGATACCTTTATGATGGATGCCTTTGTTCACCATAAGATTCCACATTCCATTCCTTTACAAACACATTTCCTGGATA
The DNA here is from genome assembly GCA_040007895.1 of Saprospiraceae bacterium. GTDB lineage: Bacteria > Bacteroidota > Bacteroidia > Chitinophagales > Saprospiraceae > JADJLQ01. The sequence goes on from JBDTUE010000075.1 coordinate 9,601, forward strand.
TCCAGGCTTTGAATAGCGCAGCGTTGAATCATCAATATGCTGTATCTAAAATCAGTGTAGCTACCCTACCGCTAATCTCTGATCAATATCAATTATTGGAAAGTGGAGCTGCAATGGGATTTGGATGCGGACCTATCCTGGTTTCAAAAAAAGAAATCCGCCCCGACGAGATGGAAAAACTAATGTTCGCCATTCCAGGGAAAAATACAACGGCTCATTACCTCTTTAATCATTTTTTCCCAAAAGCTCAACGGAAAAAGTTTATGGTTTTTTCTGACATAGAAGCTGCAATCAACAGTGGAGAAGTAGATGCCGGTGTATTAATTCATGAAGGCAGATTCACCTATGCAACGAGAGGACTTCTACTGAATTATGACCTGGGAGCACTTTGGGAAAAACAATATCAATTGCCTATACCCTTAGGTGTATTTGTGGCAAACAAATCATTAGGACAAAAAAAGATTTCTATTATAGAGGAAATGATTCGGAAAAGTATTGAATACGCTTTTTTGAATCCGGATGACTCCAGATCCTATGTATTAGCTCATTCGCAGGAATTATCTCCTGAAGTAGTAAAACAACATATCGATCTTTACGTGAATGAATATAGTATCGATTTAGGTGTGAAAGGTCATCAGGCAATAAACTTTTTGTTATCAAATACTAACACTATTCCAAAATCTAATTAATTATGGTCCGAGAAGAAGCCATTTCCCAAATTTTAGAGGAAGCTTATAAGACAGAAAAAATCAATCTTTACGACATTTGTTTTCACCTTTTCAATCACCACGATGAACATCTCACTGAATGCAAAGTGTATGCTGATGAACTCATCGATGAAAAGCTCGCTAAATATATAGATGATAAAAAAACCATTCTCGAAATCACCAACTACGGAAAGTTTTGGATCCTCAAGGGTGGATATTTTGAATATTTAAAACAGAGTGAGAAAAAACAAAAATCCAAAGAAAATAACAACCGGGAAAATGATTTGGATAGTGAATTGACTCTGGCTCGTTTAAAATTTACAAAGTATAGAATAAAAACGTACTGGATTAGTTTTTTACTTTCTATGCTGAGTTTTATTTTTTCCTTAATCAGTCTTCTTATTGTGACTTTAAAGCATGATCATTGATTTTACTTCATGATCATCAATTTTTGCCTGATCAATTTATCCTTAACCATTAACTCTACGATGTAAAGCCCGGAAGGAAATGCAGTTAGGTCTAATTCCAATTCAGATTGATTCCAATTTGATTTTGAAACGATTTCCCCATTGATTTGATAGATTGTTAGTATTCCTTTCAACTCAGAATAATTAGAAGAAATGGTGCATTTATCCCTGGCTGGATTGGGATAAACAGTTAAAACATTAAAGGGGTCAATGTTTATTACAGGCGTACTAAAATCACTGGGCAAATCAGATTGGTACCAGGCCAATCCACCTCTTTGATTCCCCACCAGGATATCGAGTTTCCCATCCTGATCAATATCCGCTATAGCTGGATGTGTATCATCTCCTTCATGGACCATGCCCCATGATGTAGCTATAAGGCTTAAGGGATTGACCGAAGCAACGGGGTCCGCATACAATAATAATTCTCTGCCACTGGTGCCAATAACTAAAAATCGTTTTTTCTGCGAATGAATAATGTACGGAGCTGCATTACCAGTAGCATAACCAGCCAAACGGGTGTCAATATTACCCAATGGGTTTATCGTAGGAGCAGAAGAAAACAAAGGTGCATTGACCGAACCTATATTCTTAAAATAATTTAATACTCCATCCCTTTCACCAACTAACAAATCATTCAAGCCATCGCCGTCCAGATCTTCTATTTGAGGTGTAGAATATTGTCCTACATCAATATTGTTGTATACCTGCTTTATATCTTTAAAGGTCATAGGTTTGTTTTTGCCAGCAGTGTTCTCTGCGTAAAATAACTGACCTAAAACTTCACCAACCATCAGATCCAGGTCACCATCACCATCGAGATCACCAAAGGCAGGAGCAAAACTGTTCGATCCACTGCTAAACCTGTGGAAATCCAACCAATTAGAATCAACTAATTGAAATGCCGGTTTTGAACCTGTTCCAGTATTTTTAAATAGAAAAATGCTGGCATCATGCAGACCACCTCTATCAAAATAACCACCGCTACCAACCACTATATCTAATAATCCATCACCGGTAACATCAGCGATCGCAGGATAGGTATTTTCACCCATATCAATGGATTGATCTACAATATATAGATTAGAAGTATAATTATAATTTTTGGGATTTAAGAGATTCCGATCATATCGCCAAAGACAATGATAATTATCAGATCCATATTGAAAATTGGACGCACCAAAAATTTCTTTGATTCCATCATTGTTGATATCCGTGAGAAAAGGTGCAACAAAATAAGGTATGTCTACCGGTATCGTATTGATTGGAAATTTAATTTCCTGTTGATCCATAAATGCATTTGCACTATCGCCGCCATTATTCAAAAAAATTAATCCCGGAGAAGATATATCACCAATCAATAGATCATAATCATGATCCTGATCCCTGTCCCAGCTCAATACCGTTGATCCGGAATGTCGTACTTCGAGTCCTCCATTTAAAGAAGATGCACATTTATCTTTATTCTTACTAAGCGTGATAAGTTCAGAAAATCCATCTTCCAGTATTTTACCATAACAAAAATCTCCAATGACAAAATCCAAACTTCCTATTGGCAGATTTTTTTCCTTTGCCATATTTTTGTACCAAATCACTTGTACCCCGGCCGGTTCATAACTTAAGATATCCATATCTCCGTCCCTGTCAACATCTTCAACAGAAGGGTAATCTGCATTACTTACATAAATATTAAGTCGGGAGGACCCCGAAGTGTAATATAAAATATTGGCTCTGTCCGCAGGGAAACTATGCTTTTTGTATGTCAATGAATTGTTTACTATTACTGCATCATAAACATCAACGCCTGCAATTCCCGGGCTGGTAGAATAAGTAAATAGGTCAGCATGTCCATCCCCATTATAATCTTTAAATATTGCCCAGTCACTTATTTTAGGGAAGATAGATTTATATTCAGGGCTATAAACCAATTTTGTTCCATTCCAGATAAACGGGATCCACACTCCCCCACTTCGATCAAAAATCACTACATCCGTTTTTTTATCCAGGTTCAGATCTACATTCATGATCTGGGGAGTATTCAATCCTCCATTCCACGGGAAAATGATTTGTTTTTGATTGATTTGAACGGGAAGATCTAAAGATTTAAATGGTTGACCTTTCAATTCAAAACACAAGATCAGTATGTAAAGAAGAAAATTAAATCGCTTTAGGATTTGCATCTGCTAATTTAACCGATTTATTACTTTCAGGATTTTCTTTAGGATATTATTATGAGGTTAAAAATTGGTATCACTTACTCTGATCGATCGGAAAGCTTGTTTGGTCGAATTACAAAAAGGACGACCATAAGTGGCGGGGGATTAGCCTACTTTTGAACTATGAAAATGACTATAGGGCATTCGATGATAGTTGTGATTTTAATGGGAACTTCCCTGATGAACGGGCAGTCTCTGTCTGGCCATGTCTATGAAAATAATAATGATCCCCTGCCCTATGCTACTATTCAAATCCTTAATTCGGATCAGGGAGCCGTGTCTAATCAGGATGGATATTTTCAAATCAATTTAAAAGAGGGAACTTATACTCTCCGGTTTCAATATGTCGGTTATAGGACAAAAGACACCACGATAAATATAAACCGGGAGAATAACAGGCCGTTAAATGTCCGGATAGTCCACGAATCTTTTACTCTACCTACCGTTACAGTGAATGCAACGGACGAGGATCCGGCTTATACTATCATGCGAAGAGCTATTGGCAAAGCATCTTATCATGCAAATCAAATCGATGAATATAGAGCCAGGGTTTATATAAAAGGCTCCGGCCGATTATTAAAAGTTCCATTTCTCTTCAGGAATAAAATCAAAAAGGAATTAGCCAAAGAAGGAATAGACTCTACGGTAGCATTTGCGCAGGAATCCGTATCAAAATTATTTTATAAAAGACCTGGTCAATACAGGGACACCGTAATCTCTATGCGATCTACCGGTGATGATAACAATACCAGTCCTAATAGTTTTGTATATAGCAGTTTTTATGATCCCAAAGTAGCAGGGGCGATATCTCCGCTGGCACCCAACGCATTTCAAATTTACAAATTTGAATACCTGGGGTATATTGAAGATCACGGAGTGATTATCAATAAAATCAAAGTTACCCCAAGAGGACGGGGTGATCAGGTGTTTGAAGGTTTATTATATATCACAGATCAGGTATGGAGTATTCATAGCCTGGATTTACTGACTTCGATCTGGGGAATTCAATTTAGTATTAAACAAATATTTTCTCCTGTCGAAGAGACTGTATGGATGCCCATCGATCAGATCTATGATGTCAATGGCAATGTTTTTGGGTTTGGATTTTCCTACAAATACCTGGCTCATCTTTCAGAATACCGGATAAAGCTTAATCCTGACATTAATGTGCCATTGGTCATCCTGGATGATAAAAAAGATAAAGAACAGGCTGAAATTGCAAATAAAAAAATAAATTCAAAAACCAATCCACTGGATATATCGGGATTGAATTCAGGACAGGAATTGAGCGCTAAACAGCTTAGGAAGATGATGAAAGAATATAAAGCTAAAGAGCTGGAAGCTATGCCGGATAAAGATACACTTACCATAAAATTTTCTGAAAGTAATCAGGTGATAGATTCCATGGCATCCCATCGTGATTCGACATACTGGGATGAAATAAGACCTGTAGCACTAACCGTCCACGAGATTAAAGGTTATTCCCGGATGGATAGCTTGTCCAAAACTGAAAAGGAAAAGACTAAAAAAGATTCTACTACGGTAACCATCAACCTCGGTGATGAAGACAACTCAATAAATATAAATAAAGTCTCTACTGGTTTTCGGTTGAAACATTTATTTACCGGTGCTTTGTACAATTTCGAAAAAAATAAATACTATTTTAAAATACTTCCAACACTCTTAACTTTAAATTTCAATACGGTAGACGGATTGCATGGTAGTCTGGGTGTAGAGACTGGAAACAGACCTGAAAAAGACAAATCTTTTGAATGGAAATTTAAACCTGAAGTCTTATACGCCTTTGCCCGAGAAGCTATCAATTACCGGGGCAAACTAACCTTACAAAACTTAACTACTAAAAATAAACATCTCCCCTGGGCTTTAAATTTTGAAGGTGGCCGTTACAGGTTTGGATTCAATCCATATCTTTCATCCAATTCGTATCTAAATACTTCATATTCCTTGTTATTTAAAAAGAACTATTCCAAGTTATTTGAAAAAACTTATTTTAAATCAAGCCTTGGTATTACTCCTTCCAAAGCCATTAGCTTATCTGCTTCGGCGGAATGGGCTGACCGATCCCCTTTGGTAAACAATACGAATTTCAGTTTCTTTCATAAAAAAAGAACCTATACTTCAAATACCCCATATAACACAGCACTGTCTTCTATAAGTTTGAGTTCAAATGAAGCGTTTATAACGGAAGTATCCATAAAGTGGACACCATTTTACAAATACAAATTAGAAAATGGATATAAATCAAAAGACAGGTCTGTTTCACCAGAATTCAATCTTTCCTATAAACGGGGATGGTCGATCGCAGATGCTGAATTTGATTTCCTTAAACTCGATATCAAGCATCATATTCATATAGGTGCAGGTGATGATTTTGATTACACGGCAAGCCTGGGCACATTTCCGGTTAAAGCAACCTATTTTCAGGATTATGCACATTTTCCGGGCAACCGATTTGCGTTTTCTCCACTCGACCCATCAAAAAGTTTCAGGCTATTGGATTATTATGCATACAGCACCAATCAATCATTTATTTCATTCCTGGGCAATTATCAATTCAGAAGACTGTTATTTACAACCTCACCCTGGGTAAGAAAAAAAGGAATTCGGGAAAATATTATCATTAATAGTCTGAATACCCGTACACATCCGATGTACAATGAATTGGGTTATAGCATCAATTATATATTCAGGGTTTTCCGGATAGAAGCAATAACTGCCTGGGATAAGTTTAAATATAAAGAGTTTGGTATAAGAGTCGGCGTTGCTACTGGATTACAAAATCTATTTAAGTTTTAATTCCAAAAAGATCGACCCGAATCAGCAACAGGTATCATTTAAAGTGATTTTTCATTATTATCAAATAAGTTGATCTGGCAAAGATTCATTACAGTTTAACCATTCAGTAGTACCAGGTACCCAAACGATCCCCTTTTTCATTCTAATTTTTACGACATAGGATAAATCCAATTGGAAATTATTCCTTAGGTTTACTTCCTTACTCATTTAATAAAACCTATGTCAAAATCTCTTTTCAGAACAAAAAGCATTGATTCGATTCTGGCACAAGCTGCCGCCAAGGAGGCCTCTGATCTTGACGGTGGGCACGGCTTAAAAAAAGTGTTGACTGCCCGAGATCTTACTTTCTTTGGTATTGCAGCCATTATCGGGGCGGGCAGTTTTAGTAGCTTGGGTGGAGCTGTATTTTCTGGTGGACCAGGTGTTGTTTTATTGTTTATCATTTGCGGTATTGCCTGTGGCTTTACAGCATTTTGTTATGCAGAGTTTGCCAGCCGGGTACCTGTAGCAGGCAGCGCTTATACTTATGCATACGCATCGTTTGGAGAACTAATGGCCTGGATCATCGGATGGGCATTGCTTATGGAATATAGTATTGGAAATATATATGTGGCGTTTTCCTGGAGTGATTATTTCACTACGTTATTAGAAAAATTCCACATCAATATTCCTGTTTATCTGACATGCAGTTATAAAGAAGCTGCCCATGCTATTGCTGCTAATTCAAATGTAACTGACCTTATCAATGCATGGAACACAGCTCCTCAAATCGGGGGCTTGAGGATCATAGCGGATTTACCGGCACTTAGTATTAATATCGCGATTACCTATTTGGTATTACGCGGTGTAAAGGAAAGTAGAAACTTCTCTAATGTGATGGTCATGCTTAAACTTTCAGTCGTTGCACTGGTCATCCTCGTCGGTGGAGCGATGATATTCTCCAGGGATCTTTTTCACAACTGGACTCCTGCAAATACAGAAGGAGTTCATTCATTTTTGCCTAACGGATTTGGTGGAGTTCTTGCCGCTGTGAGCGGAGTTTTTTTTGCTTATATAGGATTTGATGCAGTCAGTGTTCTGGCTGAAGAAAGCAAAAATCCACAAAGAGATCTTCCAAGAGGTATGATCTGGTCATTGATTATTTGTACGATTATCTATATCCTCCTTACTCTTATCCTTACAGGCACCGTAGTTTATTCTAAATTCGAAGGCATAGGCGATCCGCTTGCATTCATCTTTGAAAAGGAAAATCTTAATATTAATTGGATGGTTATTCTGGTTGCCTTCTGTGCTGTTATTGCCATGACCAGCGTGTTATTGGTTTTTCAAATGGGCCAACCTCGAATATGGATGAGTATGAGTAGGGATGGATTATTGCCACCACAGTTCCAAAAAATTCATCCTACGTTCCGGACACCGTCTTTTGCAACTATAGTGACCGGTATCGTAGTGGGAGTACCCATATTATTTACCGATAAAACATTTGTATTAGATTTTACAAGCATTGGTACTTTGTTTGCTTTCGTCTTAGTGTGCGGAGGAGTGTTATTATTACCTGCTAAAGAAAAAATTCCCGGAAGGTTTCATCTTCCTTATATCAATAGCCAATACATTTTCCCGGGGATCCTGATTCTAATCATAATTTTATTATTTATTAAATCAGGAGGATACTTTACTGAACTGTTAGATATAAATTTGTCCTCAGATA
>JBDTUE010000076.1:0-17506 GCA_040007895.1 Saprospiraceae bacterium
TAAATATGTATTTGAAAAAAATTTGTCCTGGCGTTCAGATCAGGTCTTTTATAAACCGGATATTATGCTGATAGCTTTGTATAATATCCGCTCCTTTGGGCATGGCCCATTCAATCTGCATCCATCCATCTCCATGATACTGCATATTCATTAAGGTGTCAAATATTTTTTTCCAATCCAAAGTACCGGAGCCTAGAAGAAATCCATTTTCTTTGATATGCAATTCACAAATCATGTCTTTACCAAGCCATTTGATTTCTTTAATGACATCATTACCGGCATCAACAGCATTTCGAAAATCGTAGAATACTTTTATGGCGGAAGATCCTACTTGCTGGATGATATCCATATGTTCTTCTGCAGTAAGGTAGGATTCAATACCTAGCGTGACTCCGGCTTTTTCAGCTTTAGGAGCTATGTCCTTTAATCTTTTGATGACTTCTTTTTTACCGGCATCATCATTGCGCAAATCATTGTTTACGAAGAATGCCAACAGCACAGTCTTTACGTTGAATGCTTTAGCGACATCGATACTATCAGATACCCATTCGATCGTTTGCGGGTCCGATTTATACGGTACCTGGTTCAACTCACCGATTGCAAGGCTGGCAATCTTGACTTTATATTTTTTTAATGTATCCAGATAAACTTGTTGAATCTCGGGATTCCGGACTTGAAGATTGTTTTTTACATTGCCAAGATTGACCTGAATACCATCGAGACCAATCTGATCAGCCAATGCTAAAGCAGCGACATCCGCTGATTTGCCGATCGACCAATCACAGGCTCCGATTTTGAGAAAAGATTTTTTATCGGCTGGAAAAGCATGGGCAAATCCCGTTTCAACCAGTGCTGCAAAAAGTGCAGATCTTTTTATTAATTCTCTCCGGGTCATTTAATAATGTATTTATTGCTCAAGCAAAAAAGGATGAAATACAACACTGAAGATCATTGGTCGGATGGGCTTATTTGTAATTTTTCTGTCAGAAATTTATTGATTTCCAATTCAACAGTTTTCCAGTCTTTACTTTTAATTTCTGAGCCGATGGCATGATCCCCAGCTTCAGGAATAGCTGTTTTTTGTTTTAATGCTGCAGGAGTAGCCAATTGATCAAACATCTTAAGCATAGCATCGACACTCACGACCATATCCTGATGATTTTCATCTTTATAATAATACATCATTAAGGTGGGTTGTTTTACTTTACTGAAAGTAGCCGGGGTCATCGTAGTTTCTATTAATTCTTCCAATTGAGTCAATGCTTCAATCCTATATTTCCTATTCCAATATTTAGCGTAAATAGCAGACGTGTCTCCGGCATACTTATAATTGCCTCCTAATACCTGATGTGCAATTTGCAAACCCCAATGCTTATTTAATAGCCATGCCTTAGAATCGTGAATGGCCACATTGGGCGACATCAATATCTGAGCAGCTATTTCAGGATATTCTGCACATAATTTTAAGGACAAGGTACCTCCGGTCGAAGTTGATAGTAAGATTACTTTCTCACCTAATTCTTTTCCGATAGCCAGAGCTTCCTGCGCATCTTTCCAAACCTTATCTACTGTAAATTTCAATAATGGTTCTTGTACTGATTTTCCATGCTCGGATAGGCGTGGTAAGAACATGTTCATACCGTATTTTTTAGCAATGTCTTTGTGCACCGGATTACCCTCTTCGTGAGAGGCGGAAAATCCATGCAGATACACTATAGCATACGGAGTCTTGGTATGGATAGAATCATTGGCCCATATGATCTCTGCTTCATTACCTTCTTTTATCGGCTGATCATTAAATTCTTTTACCTGAACATATCCCCGCAATGAATATAAGTCGTGAACCGGCACCTTAGGCAGTTCTACGATGTATTTTGGTTTAGCCGGATGGGGGCCTACCAGATACAGTATTGGAAAAACTAAAATTATCAATACAAGGATGATGAATATTTTTTTAGCCATTGGATGGAATGAATATGAATTGTGAGGATGTAATTTAAAATTTATTTTTTAAGTTTTCTTTTATCCCTGGTTACATCTTTTACTTATCCAATCTATTCAGACCTGCTTTCGCTTTTTGATGAAGTCCGGCACTATAATCTCCGGCAGTAATCTGTAGACATTTTTGATAATACAGTTTTGCTTTTTCAACATCTTTTAAAGCTTCATAAATCGTACCGATATAGAGGCTGGATGCGCAGGCATAGTGCAACGGAGAGTCTATTCCTTTGTCTACTGCTTGTATATAAAATGCAATGGCCTGATCATATTTTTTTTGAAGGTGATAGATACGGCCGAGACGATAATTGGATTCCAGCGCGTGATCCTTATCCTCCAAAATATATTCATGAGATTTAATCATTTCTTCAGCCCGCTCCAGGTATCCTCCATCCGAGAGTAACCTTGCTTTCAATAAAATGATATCAGGAACCACTTGTCGTTCTGCTTCACGCAATGCTTGTTTGTCTTCATCCATTACGCTGGCACCTTTGGTTTTTACTTCTTGCATATTTTGAAGATAACCTGCGTCATTATTATTAATCAGCGAAGTCCAGGCCATTTTTTGATAACATTCTTTAATAAAATGAATCCCATTAAACTCCTGGATAAATCGATTAAAAAATATGCCTGCGTCCGGATCTAATCTTCTGAGTTTAGTAATGCCCAGCATAAAATCAAGATATGCAAAGCGAAAATAAGCAGGGCTCACCGGCGAATCCCTGAGGTATTGTATGGCAAGATCATTATCATTTGTCTTCATGGCAAGATTGGCAAATATGAAGGTGATCAATGGACTGGAGGCAGGATCCAGATCACTGTTAAAAATGAGTTGCCTCGCTAAAGCCGGATCATTGTCGAACGTGGATATTAATAAACCATACATGACCAGGGCTTCATTCTTAAAGATAAAATCCTTATCGGTATAGGCCAGTACCTGTTTGAGTTCTAATTTTGCCATTTCAATATCACCATCCATTCCACCCATGGTCTTGAGGATCCATTTGACCTCATTGGGTACAGCGCTCAGCATACCATGTATCACACCTAAGCTTTTAAGATTGGGTGAAAATTGGGGATAAGCTTTTTGATTGTTATTCAATAACCGGTAAGCTTTTTTTATCCTTGTAAATGCAGACAGATAATTACCAAATTTGAGGTTGATCAAACCCCAATGCAACAGAATCTCCGCTTTCACATAAAGTGTATATGGAGACTTAAGTGTCATTTCCTTGTTTAATCGGTCTAGCCTTAAGTCTTCGTTTTTAGCTAATAGTTTAAACAGGCTTTTATCTTCACTCAGATAGATTTTAAGGAAATCGATATCATCTTCAATAAAATCAGAAGCCAGGTTATCAGGATCCCCTTGTTTAATTCCATGTATATAAAAGGAAGCTTCCTCTAACCTGAGATTAATAGTTGAGGTATAAGCTTTTATTACCTGGGCGTTAAATGAAAAATGAGGAGTACTGTAAACTGTCCCGGACAATAGATTAAGCAGGATGAAATAAATAAACAAAAAAGAGGGCTTACGTATGAACCTCTTTAATAATTTGTTGAAATGCGAACTGATCCGAAGCATGGATGCTTTATCGCATTTCAGGCAATAGGAATGTGTGTAACGGATTTTACGTAAAACAAATTTTGAAAAGAGAGAATCAACTCTTCGGATATTTAAAAAGTAAGATTTAAGCGAACTAATATCATCATTTAAATCTCTCATTTTAAATTATGTATTCAGCATGCTTACCTGTTGAAGCTGAATAGTACACTAACCTTCAACTAACGTAATACTTTCGTCTACGAGGATGCGGCCACAATGTTCACAAGCTAGTACTTTCTTGTGTTGACTGATTTCCAATTGAGTCTGAGGTGGGATTTTATTGAAACAACCTCCGCAGGCATCGCGTTGAACCGTAACTACTGCCAGAGAATTGCGGTAATTTTTCTTGATTCTATCGTAAGCAATGATGAGACGTTCATCAATATCTTTCTTTGCCTTATCTGATTTTTTAGTCAGCTTGGCAACATCTTCTTCCGTTTTGGCAATTACTTCGTCGAGCTCTATTTTTTTAAGTTCAAGATCTTTCTTCTTTCCTTTGATCTTTTCTTTAGTACCCTTGAGTAATTCTTCTTTGGAAGCGGATTGAGCTTCCGTATCTTTTATTTTTTTATTAAAGAGTTCGATTTCTAATTTTTGAAGCTCGATCTCTTTCATGAGCGCATCATATTCCCGGTTATTTTTTACGGTATCAAGTTGTTTTTCGTACTTGGCTATTAATGCTTTAGAATCTTTAATCCCAGATTGGAATTTTCCGACTTCTTTTTCAACATTTTTAATACTCTCATCTAGTTTTTTGGAGCGTGTATCCAGACCTTCTAACTCATCTTCGAGGTCGCTTACTTCTACAGGCAATTCCCCTTTTAGTGTTTCAAACTCATTGATTTGAGAGTCAATGTGTTGAAGTTCGTAAAGTTTTTTTAATTGTATAGCTACTGGAATATCAGCTTTAATCATTGGATATCAGATTTTTATGATAAAAAAAGCAAAAATTGAATTTGAAAAAGAGTCGCAAATGTACGAGTATTTGCTTGTTTTTAAAGAAAATATTGTACTGGATTGGTTATGAGTGCAGTCTGAGCGGCTCTTAACCCCGGAAATTTTTCATTAATAAATTTTAATATCAGTTCTATGGTGAACCGTTCGCTTTCAAAATGACCAATGTCCATCAAGATTAGGGATTGCTCAGCGTCAAAATATTCATGGTATTTAAGATCCGCAGTAATGAAAACATCTGCTCCGGCTTTAATAGCGTCTGGAATAAGGAAACTACCTGTCCCACCGCAAACAGCCACTTTGTTAATGAGTTTATTTAAAAACCTGGTGTGTTTGATCATCGGGAGTTGCATCCTGCGCTTTAAATAATTCAGGAATTCATGTTCAGTAACGGAATTGGCCAATTGCCCGATCAGACCCGATCCTACATTTGCAGATGCAAATACAGCTTTTGGTGCCAGCACCTGTTGATGTTGCAATGCAAGGATGTCGGCAATCTGGTGATTCACGCCGGTGATTACATTATCCAAATTAGTATGAATGGCATAAAGGGCGATGTCATTTTTAATGGCCTTGATAACCGCCCGCTCAACATACGTAGTGCCATTTAATTTTTTTAATCCTTTAAAAACAATAGGGTGGTGCGCTATGATCATATTATATCCCAGCTTCACGGCTTCTTCAATAATCATCTCGGTACTATCCAGGCAGATAAGGACACCAGTGATCTCCTGATCGGGATGTCCGGTGATCAGGCCCGTATTATCATAGGATTCTGCATATTGAGGCGGAGCCCATGCTTCGAGCTCAGCGATCAATTCATGAATTTTCATTCTTCATTTTTTATTTTTTGTTCGATCATAGTAGTCGAATAACCTGGAATAAATGGTATCGTCAGTACTTGTCCACCATGGGCGATAATATATGAAGAACCTATAATATTTTCTACTTTCCAATCACCGCCTTTCACGAGGAAATCAGGGTTTAATTTTTTGATTAAATCTTCAGGGGTATCTTCTTCAAATAAAATCACAGCATCCACACAACCTAATGCTGCCATCACCGAAAGCCTGCTCATTTCATCCTGTATAGGTCTGTGCTCTCCTTTTAATCTTTTCACCGAACGATCACTATTTAAAGCAACTATAAGGCGGTCACCCAACGCTGCTGCCTTAAATAAATAATCGACATGTCCCCGATGGATGATATCGAAACAACCATTGGTAAATACAATGGTTTCTTTGTTTAATTTCCATTGCTCAACCTTTTTGAGGAGATCATCTGAACCAAGAATTTTATCGCTGTATTTAGTTTTCAAGTTTGGGAACAGGGGTTGGTTTTTTTGCTAAAATAATCATAGCGATCACACCAAAGATCGAAATCGTCACTACCTGGATCACAAAAAAACTAAGATTTGCATAAGAGAATCCATCTAACGAAGAGATACCATATATACCTAGTGCACTCATCGTCAAAAAGTGAAAAGGACCGATTCCTCCCGGAGTAGGAACGATCATGCCCATACTCCCTATGATAAATACAATAAGTCCCTGTGACATGGTGATACCTGAAGTTGGCATGAATGCCTTTAGACCAAGGATCGTCATAGAGTAATAGAGCAACCAGATTCCAAAGGATAAAAAGATGATTTCTATCGGATGATCACTTTTTAATACACTGATGATTCCATCTTTAAAACCTCCCAGCTTACTTTTTATTTTTTCAAGTGCAGGATGGTAAAAACGGTCCGTCTGAAATAAAAAATAGATAGTAACGATACCGAATAAACCAACCAATAAGATTATCATCAATTGCCATATGGAAATGCTGGCGTCTTTACTGAGAAATTCATAAAGTTCACTGGTCTGGAGTAGAAACCCAATACCCGTAAATATAACTAAGACGATGAGATCCAACAATCTATCGGTAATGATCGTACCTAATACTTTTTCTAATGGTGCATTTAATCGTCTCGCTAAGGTGCCAGCCCTTGCCAGTTCTCCCATCCTTGGTAAAGCTAAGTTTGCAAAATAGCCAAGATGAACTGCCCAGAATGTCTCCCAGAGTCCTGCCTGAATACCCATTGGCTTTAACATGATCACCCATCGCCTCGCTCTCATACCATTGCTAATAATAAATCCAATCATGACCAGCAAAATCAATGGCTTATTTAATTGTTTGAAGTCCTCAAAAAGTTTTAACCATAAGGAACAGTTTCCGGTATGATTTGGATCCTGAAGGCATTGTTCTCTATATATCTCTTCCTGGCTGTGAAATACATAATAGAATAGACCAATGCCAAAAGCAAAAAATATCAGGAAGCGTAAATAACTGAAGAGTTTCGACTTTTTCATAATTGATTAATTGGTCAGTCGATTTGATGCGTCCGGGTATATATTAACAGGTGAATAACTAACAGCTTCCTCAGGGGTCATTAAGGCATAGGAAATAATGATGACGATATCCCCGACTTCCGCTTTACGGGCAGCAGCACCGTTAAGGCAGATGCTCCCTGAGCCACGTATACCTTTAATAGCATACGTTTCAATTCGTTCACCATTATTGACATTTACAATTTGAAGTTTTTCTCCTGGATAAATTTTGGCAGCCTCCATCAGTTCTTCATCAATGGTAATGCTCCCGACATAATTAAGATTGGCTTCGGTAACGGTAGCCCGGTGAATCTTTGATTTGAAAATATGTAAAAACATTGATGCAAAATTACACTTTGTCCTGTAATCCGCCATAATAGACTGAGAATCAAAAAAGCTTGTTTTAATCTTTTTGTTTTATCGTTAATCAGGAATTTTTTTTTATATCGGACCTGACATTTTAGAGCTTCCCTACACTAGTAGAAGTCTTGGTTACTGGTTAATTATTTTCAAACTCCTCTAAACCTATTACTTAGTTGGATACTGTGATCAAAAAAATATTTTAATCTCAATTTTCTAAATCAACAATCTAAATTTTTATTAATTTTAATTTCCGAACCTACTATTTTGCTTAAAATTGCAGCATCAATTAATACGTAGAATACATACGTAATCTGCGTAAAACAGACCCCAGAACATTTCAATCAAAACATAAATTATATTTTTAAGCACAATTATTTATCACTACATTTTATCGAGGTTGTCAATCATCAAAATCTATAAATATGAAAAAAAGTTTAATTTTTTTGTTTGCTTTATTAACCATGAACCTTATTCAGGCACAACTTGTTACGAAACTTTCGGGACTAAGTTCGGCTATTGGTGTAACAGTAGACGAATGGGGTAATCAATGGGTAACCGATCAGGGTACAGGAAATAATGATGGACGGGTTTATCGCGTTACGAAATCCGGGAAAAAAGATCTTGTATTTAAAGACCTTACTTCATCTATAAGTCCGGAAGGTGATGCAATCAGCGCATGGAAAGTCATTCCAATGTCTTATGGCAGAATGGCTCTTCTGATGGGCGGTAATCATCATTTGACTTCAGATCATGGAAGGCTGATGTTTTTTGATTTGAGTGGATTCGTTCCCGGTGTGGATAGTGCCAAGACGCTGGCAGATACCACACATTCTTTTGATATTGCTACCTATGGCCAGGTGGTTTCAGGAAAAGATGATTCCGATCCTTTCGGCGCTGTTCAGGACGAAGATGGCAATTGGTATATCGCAGATGCTGCCGCAGATGCAATTATCCGAATCAGTAGAAATGGCAAAAATTATTCTGTATTAGCAAAATTTACTCATATTAAAAACCCTACACCTGTTGGTGGACCATTTATCGATGTTGTTCCAACCGGTATAGTAGCATTACCTCAATACGGTGGATTTTTAGTGACCACTCTTACTGGTTTCCCATTTTTAGAAGGATTGGCAAGTATATATAAAGTAGATCGTGATGGAACAGTGACTCCTTATCTGACAGGTCTTACCCTATTGACAGGTATTGCTATAGATAAATTCAATACTATCTATGTAGCTCAATTTGGAAAATTTGACCTGCCAACTGGTTTTGTCTTTGGTTCAGGACAAGTCATTCGAATCAGAAATCATAAAATTATCGATACCGTAGCTAGTGGATATGGCCCTGGAGCGGGGATGGCTATTTATGAAGGCAGAAAACTATATGTTACCAGCTTGTTTACCGGTGAGATGTTAGGCGGTGATATTCCAGGTGAAGGAGGCATTGCACCAGCATGGTCCTCATCTTTAGAATCCCGCGATCGCGATTTAATCCAGTCTCTAAGTTTAAATACCTATCCCAATCCTACATCAGACAGGTTGCAGGTAAGCTGGAATAATAAAGTGGAAACAGGAAATATCCAATTGCAGATTACGGATATCTCAGGAAGAACGTTTTGGCAACAAAAAAATGTGAATGCATTGTTTGGACAAAAACTGATCGATGTATCATCTTTTGCTCCCGGTACTTATGTACTTACACTTAGCTCGCTGAATGGAAGCTCGAATCAAAAATTTAACGTCATTAGATAAACGTCCCTGAATCTCAGGGTATATTTTAAAAAGGAAGGTCAGACTTTGGTTTGACCTTCCTTTTTTGATTATATGATGATATTATCTATCAGTCTTACACCATCGAGCCAAACAGCAATACACAAAACAGCAGATCCTTTATTCCCCCAGGATTTTATAGGTAAAAGATTTTTCCGGTCTGCGATTTCTGCATATTCTATCTTGAACGGCTCCTGATTAAATGTATCAAAACAAAGTTTTGAAATGGCTTCAGGATTCATTGATTTCATCAGATCCGGAGCCTGAGATATAGTTTCATATATTTTCGAAGCTACTGATCTGGCATTTTTACCGAGCCTTACATTACGTGAGGACATGGCCAGTCCGTTTGGTTCACGGGCAATGGGACAGACTTCGAGTTTGACTGGCAATTGTAATACTTCGATCATCTTGTTTATAATAGTAAATTGCTGAAAGTCCTTTTGTCCCATATATAAATGATCGGGTTTTACGATATCTAATAATCTATGAACCACCTGGACCACTCCTTTAAAATGACCAGGCCGGTGTTTTCCTTCCATGACTTCATCAAGTCCGTCAAGGTCAATATTTATTTCTTTCAGATCTTTTGGATAGATTTCCTGAACAGAAGGATAAAATAAAATATCGCAACCGGCATCGGCCAACAACTGCGTGTCGGCATCTAATGTACGCGGATACTTTTCCAGATCCTTTGGGTCATTAAACTGGGTCGGATTGACGAAAATGCTGCAAACAGTTATATCATTTGACTCCTTGGATTGATTGATTAAAGAGATATGACCTTCATGTAAAGCTCCCATAGTGGGCACGAATCCTATCGTTCTACCTGATGCAGCATGATATAATATCCATGATTGAATGTCTGTAACCTTCCTGAACGTAAGCATAAAGTAAATATAGGGATTGCCTATAATAAAAATGCCCCGTACTATCGCATTCAAATAATTCCGGGGCGTTCGATAACCTTGTTATGATATCTATCGTAGTTTTCTTTCTCTGATATCTTCTACATCAATACTGGCAACGGATTTATCTCCTGCCATATAAACTGCACTTACGTCCAGACTGGCTGCACTTTCTATTACCATAAATCCTTCAAATCCATGGATAAGATGAAGGCCAAAATTTCTGAGTTGTTCACAGGACAAGCTGAGCACGCCGTCAGGTTTTAATTCGAACGGCAAAAATGCTGATATTTCTATAGGCCATGCAATTTTGACTCTCAATTTGACGGGTTTGGTCCAGGGATTGTGAATGTTAATAATAGTTTGATAATTACCAGGGAGAAAGGCTCCATTAGACTGGCTCGTACCGGGGATGTTGCTCATACAAATAAATTTAGCAGCATACTGAAATCTTGGACTGGTTGGAGCAATAATAATTGCTTTAGAAACTGATTTTGCTGTTGCCATAATGTTTTTTTTATTGGGTTAAGTATATTAGAATGTAATCAATTTCAAAAAAATTACCCGATGAGAGTTAAAGTTTTATAGAAATTTAATTAATGGTACAAAAGACTGTGTCTGACTGTATTTTTAGAATTAAAGAGGGTAAATGAATTTCTCTGGTTTCCTTTATAAATTAGATGATGCCAGAAAAATTATTGGCCGGAATTCAGAAACTTTTCATTGAAATGAATATTAGTGTCACTATTTATTTAAAAACCGCAAGATTGGTATTCACCATTACTTGGGTAAAGTGTGTATTAAGGGTTCAGACTTTTTGTTTTTCAGAAAAATAAACGATCCGTGATTAAATCAAAAACCGGTTTTTCGCCATATTATTAAAAATAAATCTTTAAAAAAATTTGCATTTTTTAATTGGAAAACACAAAAAAAGCAATAATTTCGGCAATTGAATTAATGCAATCGATTACGCAAACCATATGCAGTATTTTAATAGGATTAATTCAATCTAAGCTTGTATAAAGTGTTAGATTTCTTACTATAACCTTATAAATATTTTAATTTTTGACTCTATTTTTAATAAGAATTTACGTTATTTAAATATGAAAAAAACCTTACTATGCATCAGCATGCTGCTCAGTATGTTGAATCTTACTGCCCAAAAAACCATAACTGGTACGGTTAAAGACAACTCCACGAATGAACCATTGATTGGTGCGACAGTACTGGTCGATGGTACTACTATTGGAACAGCGACGGATATTGATGGTAAATATACTTTATCGGTTCCGTCATCTGCTTCAAGATTGATTATAAGTTATGTTGGTTACGCTACTAATACAGTAAATATTACCTCCCAAAACAAGTATGACGTTTCTTTGGCACCGGGGAAAGAATTGGATGAGGTGATTGTCATCGGATATGGCACTGTAAAACGTGAAGATGCGACTGGTTCTCTCCAGGTTGTAAATAGTGAAAAGTTCAACAAAGGAGCTATCACTGCAGCACCAGAACTCCTGACGGGTAAAGTTGCAGGACTTCAGGTCAGCAACAGTGGTGAGCCAGGTGGAGGTTCTGTGATCCGCATCAGAGGGGGATCCTCACTAAGCGCTTCCAATGATCCTTTGATCGTTATCGATGGTGTTCCGGTAGCGAACGATAGAATTTCAGGCGATCGGAACGTGTTGAATATTGTCAATCCAAACGATATCGCATCTGTTACGGTACTTAAAGATGCTTCAGCTACAGCTATATATGGTTCACGTGCGTCTAATGGTGTGATCATAATCACCACCAAAAAATCAAATTCAGCGACACCAAAAAGGCTTGCCGTAGACTATAGTGGTAGTTTTGCTGTCAGTAACAGAGCCAATGAAATCGATGTATTAAATGCAGATGAATTCAGATCCTTCATTCTAGCTAAATATCCTGAATCACATCCTGCCAGAAAATTACTAGGATCTGCTAATACTGATTGGCAATCACAAATATTCCATACGGGTGTGACACTTGACCAAAATATTTCTCTTTCAGGTAAAATGGGGATCATCCCTTATAGGTTTTCCTTAGGGTATACGGATAGAAGCGGGATTTTGAAAACGGACAATTTTAATCGAAAAACCGGATCACTCAATCTTTCACCTCACTTCATGGATGGCAGATTACAAATCAATTTCAATTTCAAAGGGATGTTGATTAATAATGTGTTTGGGAATGGAGGCGCTATAGGAAGTGCAACGGCCTTCGACCCAACCCAACCTATTCTAAGTCCGGGAAATAAATTCGGTGGTTATTTTACGTATGTCAATCCAGATGGTAATCCTAATACACTGGCTCCTGCTAATCCACTGGCATTATTAAACCTGAGAGATAATACCTCCGATGTCAATCGATTTATTTCAAATATTCAAATTGATTATCGGTTTCCTTTTGTAAAAAATTTAAGAGCTAATCTCAACGTGGCAGTGGACGATTCTCATGGTGAGGGACAAATTATAGTTCCTACGATTGCTGCATTTGCATACAGTGATGGTGGCAGAAATGAAATCTATGACCAGGATAAGACTAATAAATTGCTTGAAGTATATCTTAATTACGCTCCTAAATTAGGCAGAAATACGATTGACCTGCTTGGAGGATATTCCTGGCAACGATTTTATAAATCAGAACATTTTAAAGCCAGCAGCTTCGATGGTTCCAAAATCTTAACTCCAGAAAATTCCAACCCTGCTGAATATTATCTTTTATCCTTATTTGGAAGGGCAAATGTAAACATCGATGACCGGTTGTTATTAACGTTTACTCTCCGCAGAGATGGTACTTCCAGGTTTTCACCTGATAACAGATGGGGTTTGTTTCCTGCAGCCGCAGCGGCGTATAAGCTGATAAATAAACCAACCGGCCTGGTAAGCAATGTAAAACTAAGGCTGGGATATGGGGTCACAGGTCAGCAAAGCATCAGTGACGGAGATTATTACAATTATCTTCCAAGATATTTAGCGGGATTTACCAATGCACAATATCAATTTGGAGATTCATTTATTCAGACACTTCGTCCCCAGGGATATGACTCTAATATCAAATGGGAAGAAACTACTACGTATAATGTAGGTTTGGACTTTGGAATCCTTAAAGACAGGATCACAGGTACTTTCGATGTGTATCAACGTAAAACAACAGATCTTTTAAATTTTGTTCCCGTTCCTGCAGGTACAAATCTTACAAATTTTATTACTACGAATGTGGGAGATCTTGAAAATAGAGGAGTAGAAATCGGATTAAATACCATACCCTACCGCAAAGACAAGCACGAATTGGAATTTAATATTAATGCAACAGTAAACAAAAATAAAATTACCAAACTAACGGCCACGGATGATCCTAAATACATTGGTGTTTTTACCGGTGGTATTTCCGGTGGAGTGGGTAATACGATCCAGGTACACAGTGTGGGATATCCTGCCAATTCATTTTATGTCTATGAACAGGTATACGATGAAAGCAGAAATCCTATCGAAGGTGTATACGTAGATCGCAATAAAGATGGTATTGTAACTCCGGATGACCGATACAGATATGAAAAACCTGCACCAGATCTGACATTTGGAATGAGTGCAACCTACTATGCAGATAAGTTTGATATCTCGATGGGTGGAAGAGCCAGTTTTGGAAACTTTGTTTACAATAATATTCAGTCTGACCAGGCATTTGGAAACAGATTGTATGGCAGCACCGGAATTTTATTTAATGCTGTAAAAGATGTAAGATCGCTGAACATGGATGTACCTCAATACTATAGTGACCACTTCATTCAGGATGGTTCCTTTTTCCGAATGGATCACATTACCGCAGGATATAATTTTGACAAAGTAAGTTTTGCCAAAAAATTAAGAGTCTATCTGACCGCACAAAACCCATTTATCTTTACTAAATATAAAGGACTGGATCCTGAAGTATATAATCCTGGATCTCCCGGAGTGGATGGAAATATCTATCCCCGTTCCAGAACATTTTTATTAGGAGTAAATGCTTCTTTTTAATTCTTTTTAAAATTTTCAATTTAAAATAAATATGAAAAATATGACACTTAAAACCTGGATGTTGGTAGCGATTATGTCTCTCGGACACCAGTCTTGTTTTAATGATCTAAATACGGAACCGTTGGATAAAGATGAGATCACTTCAATAGAAGTCTATAAAGATCCTACCTCATATAAAAAAGTGTTGGCTAAAATTTATGCCGGCCTGGCATTAAGTGGACAGCAAGGACCTTCCGGTATACCTGATATTGCAGGTATTGATGAAGGATTCTCCACCTATCTACGTCAATATTGGAAAGCGCAGGAGTTACCGACTGACGAAGCTGTTATAGGATGGAATGACGGAAATATTGCTGATTTTCACCAACAGGATTGGGATGCAGCTAACGAATTTGTCACTGCAATGTATAACCGGATTTTCTATCAGATTTCTTTGTGCAATGAATTTTTAAGAGAGACTACGGAACCGAAACTGGATTCCAGATCTATCACAGGTACTATAAGGACAGATATTGCTTTATATCGCAATGAAGTAAGGTTTCTGAGAGCCTTAAGTTATTATCATGCGTTGGATATGTTCCGCAATGTTCCGTTTGTGACTGAAGCGGATGCAGTAGGTAATTTCTTCCCAAAACAGATTGATAAAACAGAATTGTTTGCTTTTATTGAAAAAGAACTTAAAGAAATTGAATCTACACTCAAACCTCCAAAAGGCAATGAATATGGTCGTGCAGATCAGGGCGCTGTATGGATGCTGTTGGCAAAACTATATCTCAATGCTGAAACCTATATAGGTGTAAATAAGTATACTGACTGTGTAACCTATAGCAATAAAGTTATTTCAGGTCCTTATTCACTAGCTCCTAAGTATGCGAATAATTTTACGGCCGATAATAATAAATCACCGGAGATGATTTTCCCGATTGTATTTGATGGTACTTATGCTAAGACCTGGGGAGGTATGACTTTTGTAGTTCATGCTGCGGTTGGTGGAAGCATGAATGTCAACGATTTTGGAGTTGATGGCGGATGGGGAGGAACCCGGACTACCAGTGCTATTGTAAAGAAATTTACTTCAGGTAAAGGTGGTGACATCCTCGTTACTCCATTGACACCTAATACTTCATTCAAAAAGATCTATGCTCCTGGCGGATACCAGGGCTGGGATCCTGCCAAGGCCAACACGTTTACTTCACCGGCTGACAATGGTGTCTTTGAAGGTTATATAAATTTTACGGAAACCACGGAATTCAAATTCACTACGGGACCAAACTGGGATGAAAATTTCGGTGATAATGGAGCGGATGGTACTCTTGAAAAAGACGGTGCCAATCTTAAGCTAGATGCAGGATTTTATAAAGTCAGCGTAGACATACCAGCAAAAATATATACTATAAAGAAAACGACCTGGGGAGTTATTGGTTCAGCAACTCCGACAGGATGGGATAGTGACACGGACTTGAAGTATGATGCTAAAACAAACAGCTGGTCTTTAACGATAAATTTAGTCAAGGGTGATTTAAAATTCAGAGCTAACGATGGATGGGACCTCAACTATGGAGATAATGGAGCGAATGCTTCCCTTGAGGAAAATGGTGCAAATATTGCGATCCCTTCCGATGGTACATATATTATTAAATTATTTTTAGACAGACCTGATTATTCCTACCAATTGGAAAAAGGAAGTATTGATTCAAGAGGAATGTTCTATACGACAGGACAAAATCTTGAAATCGCTGATATATCTCAGTTTACTGAAGGATATGCTGTAACGAAATATAAAAATGTGACTTCTGATGGAAAACCAGGTTCAGATAAAGTGTTTATGGATACGGATTTTCCGCTGTTTAGACTTGCAGACGCTTATTTGATGCTTGCAGAAGCTGTATTGCGTGGGGGTGCAGGTGCTACCAAAGATCAGGCATTGCAGTATATCAATGCTTTACGACAACGTGCTTTTAATGGTACAAGCGGAAATCTAACTGCTGGTGATCTTTCTTTAGAATTCATACTCGATGAACGGGCAAGAGAATTGCTTTGGGAATGTACCCGAAGAACTGACCTGGTTAGGTTTGGCAAATTTAGTCAGTCTTCTTATGTATGGCCCTGGAAAGGTGGAGTGCCTGAAGGAAAAACAACGGATAAAAAATATGATGTATATCCGATTCCATCTTCAGATCTGGGAGCTAATCCAAATCTTAAACAAAATCCCGGTTATTAATTCATTCATTATTTCAAGAAGAATTTAAATTTTAGAACATGAAACAATTGACCATCATGATCCTTTTAAGCGGCCTGGTTTACATGGGTTGTGAAAAGGATATAGACGGACCTTACCTCAAATATGGTGCAGTCCCCTCTATTGCAAAACCGGCTGCTAATGCAAGTTTTGTTCTCACAGAAGATAAGGCAAAGGATTTGTTTAGTGAAATCACCTGGTCTGCTGCTGATTTTGGTTTTCAGGTTGGTGTAACTTATGAAGTACAGCTTGCGACCAAAGGTACCAGCTTTAAAGATCCAATCTCTTTAGGTACAGTCAATGCACTTCAATTAAATACGATCACGACAGAAAAACTAAATTCTATCCTGGTCGGAAAAGGTATCGAGACTAATAAAGCCGCTGACATGGAATTGCGCGTAATTGCTACCATCAGCAGTAAATTAAATTCTTTAATATCTCCTACAGCTTCATTAAAGATTACTCCTTATAAACAATCTCTCAACTTTCCTAAACTTCAGGTTCCGGGATCTTATCAGGATTGGAAGCCTGAGGATAATTCCACAGTCATATATTCTCTCAAGAGTGATGGTAAGTATGAAGGATTTTTATATTTCCCCAATCCCAATACGGAATTTAAATATACCGTGGGACCAAGTTGGACCCTGGGTTATGGAGATAAAGGTGCGGATGGAGTTTTAGATAAGGACGGCGATAATATTAAAGTTAGTGCTGCAGGTTATTATAGATTGAGAGCCAACCTGAACGATTTTTCTCACTCCGCAACTCTTACCAATTGGGGTCTTATTGGTTCAGCTACGGCTAATGGTTGGGATTCAGATCAAAATTTGACCTACGATCCCGTAAAGGCAATCTGGACAATTACTACAAATTTAATCGCAGGTGAGATTAAATTCAGATCTAATGATGCATGGGATCTTAATTTTGGTGATACAGATGCTAACCTCTCCCTCGAATATGATGGAGCCAATATAGCTATTACACAAGCCGGCACCTATGAAATTCAATTAATACTCAATACTCCGTTGTATACGTATAAGATAACAAAGAAGTAGAATCTAATTTTATGTAATCTTATATTGCAGGGCATGAAGGTTTGTTCATGCCTTTTTTATTTCCGCTTGATTTAGTATGTAGATTTGAAAATATAAAACAGCTATAAAAAAAGAAACCTCCTTATTCTTGAAAAATAAAGAGGTTGTTTTTGAGGTCGGAAGCGGAATCGAACCGCTGTGGAAGGTTTTGCAGACCTCTGCCTGA
>JBDTUE010000077.1:0-17313 GCA_040007895.1 Saprospiraceae bacterium
ATACACAAATCGACCAGGCTATGGCAGGTAATATTTGCCGCTGCGGAACGTATCCGCGTATTAAAAAAGCGATTCTATCTGCACAATCATCTATTGCTGAATTGGACATTTCCAAACGAACAAAACAAAGTTGAGCATTTCGCCACTTCACCACTTCACCACTTCAACACTTCAACATTCACGACCATGATCAATCGACGACATTTTATAAAGACCACTGGATCAGGAATAGCTTTTTTAGCACTCAGCGCTGGCTTACCAGGAATGAGTAAAGCATCCACGATCAAAAAAATGAATGAATTGGATATCGCCGCCATGGGAGAATTGACACCGTATATCCTGATTGATCCACTAGGAAGTATTACTATATTCAATACCCGGCCTGAAATGGGACAAGGCACCTGGCAGTCTATCCCTACCATTATAGCCGAAGAATTAAATGTAGATCCTAAATCCATCACCATCAAAATGAGTGATGGACATAAACGATTCGGTGAACAATGGTCCGGAGGGAGTTCCAGTATCCGCAATTCCTATACTCATTTGCGTAAAGCAGGCGCTGCTGCCAATCAAATGCTGCGACAAGCTGCTGCCAATAAATGGAATTGTTTATTAGAAGAGACCTATACCGATAAAGGTGTGGTCATGAATAAAATAAATAATCAATCGTTTACTTACGGATCATTAGTCAAAGATGCATCTGCATTGGATGTACCTAAAGAACCAATACTTAAATCGAAAGCAACCTTCAAATACATTGGCAAAGAAACTCCGCGGGCAGATATCCCATTAAAAACAAAAGGCAAAGCTGTATTCGGAATAGATGGTGATGTACCGGGTATGGTATATGCTTCGGTGATTCACAGTCCTTATATTAACTCCAAGATAGAATCTATAGATGATCAGCAAGCGAGGGCCGTTTCCGGAATCATTGACATTTTCAAATCAAATCGCGAGACCGTACATTTTAATACAGATACTGTAGCGGTCATTGGCAAAACTCAATGGTCCGTACTTAAAGCTGCCAAACTGGTCAATGTAACATGGACCAAAGTCAATAGCGATGATTCAATGAGTACCGAGGCTTATTTCAAAAAAGCAAATGAAGCGGTGAACGATAAAGGCAATCTGTATGATGATTCCTTAGGTAATTTTGAAACAGAGTATGCAAGTGCTGCTAAAAAACTGGAAGCAGTTTACGAAACTCCGTTTGCAGCTCATGCGGCGATGGAACCCAATAATTCAATAGTCTGGGTAAAACCAGATGAAGTAGAAATTTGGGCTCCCGTGCAAGGAATAGATTGGACCCGGGATGATCTTGCAGAATATCTTAAAGTACCCGTCAATACGATCAAAGTATATGGCACATTTATGGGTGGAGCTTTTGGACGAAAAGGTGGTTACCATGATTATATCCGCGAAGCTGCTTTGCTTTCTAAAAAATTAAACGCTCCGGTGAAATTATTGTGGACCCGCGAAACAGATATGAGCCAGGGCCCATTCAGACCGGGTATGATCAATGCATTATGGGGTGGCCAGGATGCTATGGGCAATACAGTAGCATTACATCATAAAATTATTGGTGAAGCTATTCAGGCTCAGCATTATCATGCGGATCTTTCTAAAAAAGCAGATGATTGGGCTTCAGAGGCAATCAATACCAGTGATAGTCCATATGATATTCCCAATAGGTCTCATAGTCATGTTCATATCAGTACCGGGATCCCCGTCATCTGGTGGAGGTCTGTATATTCTTCCACCAATGCATTCGGTCATGAATCCTTTATTGATGAATTAGCTCATGGTGCAGGTAAAGATCCTTTGGATTACAGGTTGAATATGCTGAAAAAAGATCAACGAAGAACAGCAGTATTAAAAAAACTTGAAGAAGTTTCTGGATATAGGAAGATGCGATTATCACCTTCTCAAAATATAGGTATTGCAATTGCTCATTCATTTGGCAGTACATGTGCCCATGCCGTAGTGGTATCCAAAAATGGTCAGGGCGTAAAAATTGATAAAGTCTTTTCAGTCATGGATTGTGGTCAATATGTAAATCCTAATACCGTGCGGGCTCAAACGGAAGGGAATGTAATCATGGGTATCACAGCTGCTATCAAACCTGCTATTACATTTAAGGATGGCATGTGCGAACAAACTAATTTCCATAACTACCCGGTAATGAGATATAATGAAACTCCTGAAATATCTGTTCATGTCATGGACAATGATGAAGCTCCTGGTGGTGCCGGAGAACCTGGTTTACCACCAATTGCTCCCGCTTTATTTAATGCTATATTTAATCTTACCGGAGTAAGAGTAAGAAAATTACCTTTCGATATCAGTAAAATATAAAAAATAAAGGCATGTCGCCTAAAATAAAACAGGGGGTGTCTTTCCCAAAGGGATCACTATGTGACAAGACACCCCTGTTTTTTGTAAATTAAAAAAGGGCGATACCCCCCGATACCACCCCTTAAATCAACAATATAATAGCTGGTTTAAATATTTGCCTATATTCAAACTAAAACAGAGGATGTCTATCCCAAAGGGATCACTATACGAGAAGACATCCTCTGTTTTTTATTCAATCTACATTGTCATATAAGAAAGAATTATTTTCTCTGATCTGTGGTTCGTCATCATTAGATATAGTCCATTTGGACATATTATTTTCTTTAGCAGATGGTACATCATCTAAGGATACATTGCGACGGAGATAGGCTGGTTGATTTTCAAAATCAGATGTATTCTTCATTAAATGCATCTGAAATCGCATTTTTCTCCCGGTCTCTGATTTGTTGTCATGAGCATCGTATTTCATTCGTTTATCCTCGTTGGATGCATTCGTATTTTCAGGTTTAGATTCAGATCGTATATACGGTTCATCGGATTGATTTTTAAAACTTATTTCTTTATTTTCAAACTCTACCGTTTTTGCCGACATAGGGAATTCTTCTATATCAAATACATCGTGCAATGCACTTATCGGAGTTTCCTCTTCAAGCGATACTTTGAGTTTTTCTTTATTTTCAACCGGAGCAGCCCCATAATATTGTTCGAACCCTGTGGCGATTACGGTCACACATAATTTACCACCTAACCGTTCATCATGACAATTACCCCATATAATATCTGTACCATATCCTGCTTCTTCCTGCACATATTCAGTGATTTCATAGATCTCATCCATGGTCACTTCCTGAGAACCATAGGATATATTTAATAAGATATGTTGAGCTCCACGGATATTATTCTCTTCGAGTAACGGTGAAGCTAGTGCTTCTACCACTGCTTTATGAGCCCTGTTTTCTCCTTCTGAAGTAGCAGTCCCCATGATAGCCACACCACTATTCCGCATTACAGTATTGACATCTTCAAAATCCACGTTGACATATCCCGGCATGGTAATGATCTCCGCAATTCCTTTAGCGGCCGTAGTAAGTATATTATCTGCATTATTAAAAGCTTCACTTACCGGAAGATTACCGTAGATCGATCGAAGTTTTTCATTGGAGATAATAATCAGTGCATCTACATTTTTTTTCATCTCATCGATGCCATACATAGCCTGTTCCTTTCTGCGTTTGCCTTCGAATGGAAACGGAACAGTGACAATCCCAACGGTGAGAATATCCATCTCGCGGGCTACTTTAGCCACGATCGGTGCAGCTCCGGTCCCGGTTCCTCCACCCATGCCTGCTGTGATAAATACCATTTTAGTATTATCATTAATCAGGGCTTGAATCTCTTCGAGCGATTCAATACAGGCTTGTTTTCCCACTTGCGGTTTTGATCCTGCACCACGACCCGCAGTTAATTGAGGGCCCAATTGAACTTTGATTGGTACGGGACTGGATTCCATAGCCTGGTTGTCTGTATTGCAAATAATAAAATCCACACCAACTATGCCCTGGCGATACATATGGGATACCGCATTACTTCCACCGCCGCCAACACCAATCACTTTGATGATATTGCCTGTCTCTTTAAATATCTCGAATTCCATAATTTATGTAGTTTAGAATTTTTGAAATCTTGTTTATTTTTTTAAATCAAATTATTTATCTTAAATCAGGATCTGGTGTAGGTTCAAAAAAACCTTTTATCAAATCGACGATCTTTTTATTGCGGCCATCACTTTCGCGGTTTTTTAAAGGCTGAACAGATGGGATATCTCCCAGATTCAATACAGGTTGTAACACAGGTTCTTCTTTGATTACTGCAATTTTATCTTTTTTAGAAGTTACTAACATGTGGGCTTGAGCTTCTCTCATTTTCAACCCATACATCAATAAACCAACACCGGTAGCATAGATTGGGCTGGATATCCGGTCATTAAATCCATAACCAAAATGTTCATTAGGAAATCCAATACGGGTTTGAAGTCCGGTATGATATTCACATAAAAGTTCGAAGTTTTTTAATAGAGCTCCTCCACCGGTTAATACTATACCACCAATCAATTTTTTTTCATATCCCGATCTCCGGATTTCATACATGACCAGGTCAAGAATTTCTTCAAGCCGGGCTTGAATGATCCTTGCAAGATTCTTTTCTGAAATTTCTTTTGGTTCTCTTCCCTTTAATCCGGGTATCGTGATGATTCTATTGTCAACGATTTCATCCGCCAGGGCAGAACCAAATTTGAT
Organism: Saprospiraceae bacterium; assembly: GCA_040007895.1. Taxonomy (GTDB): domain Bacteria; phylum Bacteroidota; class Bacteroidia; order Chitinophagales; family Saprospiraceae; genus JADJLQ01. The sequence continues at coordinate 4,653 of JBDTUE010000077.1, forward strand.
TTTAAGTTTCTCTGCTTGCTCAGTCATTACGGTACATCCCTCTTTGATATCCTTGGTAATCACATTACCACCAAAAGCAATAACAGCGGTATGGCGGATGATTCCTTCCTGGAATATTGTAATGTCCGTAGTACCTCCACCGATATCTACCAACACGACACCGGCTTCTTTTTCTTCTTTACTCAAAACGGCTTCAGCACTTGCGATAGGCTCAAGCGTCATATCCGCTACTTTGAGATTAGCACGCTCTACACACCGGAGTATATTATTGGTAGCAGTTATCTGTCCAGTGATAATATGAAAATTAGCTTCTAGTCTGTGGCCGGACATACCGATCGGATCTATGATGCCTTGTTCATTATCTACTGTAAACTCTTGTGGAATGACATGCAGGATTTTATCTCCGGGGGTGAGACCAAGTTTGTACATGTCCTGTACAAGTTTATCTATATCATCCTGACTGATCTCAGTTTCATAATTATCCCTGGGAAGAATACCTCTATGTTGAAGACTTTTAATGTGCTGTCCTGCTATACCAACATAGACATCCTGGATTTCACATTGAGCATCTTTCTCAGCAAGATCTACTGCATCTGAAATAGCTTTTACCGTCTTATCTATATTGGCAATGACTCCACGCAATACTCCTTCAGATTCTACTTTGCTGGCGCCAATAACGTCGATTTTACCATATTCGTCTTTTCTGCCGACTATGCAACATACTTTGGTAGTCCCTATATCCAGGGCAGCTACCACGTTTATTTTACGAAAGTCTTTTGCATTCATCTTTATTGGTTTTAATATGAATAAATATTGATTGATTTCATGCTCTTTTAGTACAAATCACCTGTCCACGGTATTTTAGATTTACGGAATAGTATTTATCCCAGCCCTGGGCCGGCAATATTACTTTGTATACTCTTTTGAGATCGTTGATCTTATCTTCTATCCGATCCAGATTTCCTATTAAGATTCTGCTCGGACCTATTTTTGGTATCAGCATCCAGTCTCCATTGACATCAGATACTATTTCTTCAACCAATGCATGTAGTATGTCATCATGGATAATAATATTAGCCAGATCAAACATTTCTTTTTGCAAACCCGGCTTTTTATTTTCAATGGTATCGCCTGTTACATGGATTGGTGCAAAGGCAACTAATACTCTTGGGGAGTAGTGCATGGAAGCCGGCATCATAGTTCCTTCTTTATCGATATAATAACTTTGACCTTCTCCATTCAGTAACCTGAACATAGGTTCTCTCTGAGTTATATAGATATTAAGACAATTATTTCCATCTACAAATACATCTGCCGTTTTTATAAAGTCAAGCGACTGAAGAGATGATTCTACTTCCATAGGTGATAATGAACCTATCGGTACGCTGGCAAATTCAGATTGAAATTTTTTACGTACCCTATCTCTCATTTCTTCACCGGTGATAAAATCGTTTCCGCTTTCAAGATGTTTAACCGATACGATCAATTTTCCGCTGAGGGTCCTTACTTTATGCCTGCCTGCCCGGTTATAGAATACCATAAAAACCAGGATCGTTGCAGCCAGTCCGTACCGGAGCATATTCTGATTGGATGATATTTTATTTAAAAACTTTTTCATGCGGCAGCTTCAGAAATTCGTTGGATTTCATTGACAATAGCATTCGCAGCTTCAGGCTTAGCAAGCTTTGCCTGTGCAGCTTTCATACGTTGTATTAATTCCGTATGATTTAATAGTTCTATAATCCGGGGTATAGCTTGAGTACGTGCATCTTCATCCCTGATAAGTATAGCTGCACCAGCTTCATGTAAAGCATTAGCGTTATGAGTTTGATGATCTTCTGCAACTACCGGTGATGGAATAAGAATGGCAGGTTTTTCAGTAATCAAAATTTCAGAGATCGTCAAAGCTCCGGCTCTGCACAAGACTACATCTGCCATAGCATAAGCCAGATCGGCCCTGTCAATGAAAGGCATTGATGTTACCTGGCCTTGAAGTCCAAGATTTTTATTTTGATATTGACTGATTCCTTGTTTGCCATATTGCCAGATCCATTGAATATGTGGATTTGCTTCAATTATTTTTTCATTGGAAGCCATGGTTTCATTCAAGGTTCTTGCACCGAGGCTACCACCCATTACCAATACCGTAGCTTTATTCGAGTCAAGACCAAAATAAATGGCAGCTTCCGCTTTTTTATTATCCAGGTCCTTAAGATCCTGGCGTACAGGATTGCCAGTTAATACAATTTTATTTTTAGGGAAAAACCGTTCCATACCGGGATAAGCAACACAAATTGTTTTTGCCCGTTTACCCAATAATTTATTCGTCTTTCCTGCAAATGAATTTTGCTCCTGAAGTACGGTAGGTATACTCATTCGTTGAGCCATGAACAATGTTGGACCACTCGCATATCCACCTACTCCGACAACAATAGTTGGTTTGAATTTCTTTAATACGGCAAATGCCTGGTAAATACCTTTTAATAATTTGACAGGAAGGCTAAAGTTTTTCCATATCGAGATCCTGTTGAAACCCAGGACATCTAAACCAACAATTTCAAATCCAGCCTGAGGAACTTTTTCCATTTCCATTTTACCTCGTGCTCCTACAAACAGAATTTCAGTAGCTCTGTTTCTGCGCTTTAATTCCTGTGCTATTGCTATAGCGGGGAATATATGACCACCTGTGCCACCACCACTAATAATCACTTTCATCTTCGATGGTTTTAGGTGGAATAGGAATATTTTTATCGATAGGTATAAGTTCTTTGTCCGGTACTGCTTGCTCTTCCTGCATCGATTCAATATACTTGCTTACACTCATGATGATACCGAAAGCAACACTGGTAAATAATACAGAAGTACCTCCCATACTTACCAATGGAAGCGTAAGGCCGGTGACCGGAACTAAATTGACCGATACAGCCATATTAGCAAATGCCTGTACTACGAGGTTAAGTATCAAACCCATCGCCAGCATAGCACCAAATGCTTTTGGACTGCGCATAACGATACGGGATACTCTGAACAATAACCATAAATACAATATGACAATACCTATCGCTCCAAACAATCCATATTCTTCACAAATAATGGCATAGATATAATCAGCATAAGCAGCAGGTAAAAAATTTCTTTGAGTACTATTGCCGGGTCCTACTCCCATCCATGAACCATTAGCAATAGCTATTTTGGATTGCCTTACCTGATAACCACCTTCTGAACCGGTAAATTCTTTAACCCGGGATATCCAGGTATCCACCCTTGCTATATCCGGGAAAAACCACCAGAGCAAGACAACAACACCAAATAATAACAAACCAAATACACCCATCATTACAATGTACTTTATCGATACTCTTCCTACAAACATGAGCATGATGGAAGTAAGAAACATTAATAATGCAGTGGATAGATTTGAAGGAGCTATCAATCCGCAAATAATTAAAACCGGTACCATGATTGGCACAAAAGCACTTTTAAAATCCTTTATATATTCTTGTTTATTAGAAAGGGATCGCGCCAGATAAATAATCAATGCCAATCGGGCATAATCACTGGTTTGAAATGAAAGATTGATGACAGGGAGCGTAATCCATCGTTTAGCATCATTCGACTCCACGCCAAAAGCAAGAGTGTATAACAATAAGGGAATGGCTAATAAAAATAATATCGGAGCCAGTTTATTATATACCAGGTAATTCTGACGATGGCAAGCATACATACAAATCAATCCTATTCCGGCCATTACGAATTGTTTCAATAAATACATTTCCGTATTGCCCTGGTATCTCAGGTAAGCCATACTTCCCGTAGCACTATAAACTGCCAATAGTCCAAATCCAATAAGTATCCCTATGATAAGCCACATGACTTTATCTCCTTTCCATTCTTTTTTTGCAGTGATCTGTAACATAGTTTACCTGATTTTGAGTGTAATAATTGATATCACTGCAAGCAGTACTGCAGCAATCCAAAACCGGCTGACTATTTTCACTTCGTGCATACCACCTTTTTGGAAATGATGGTGTAATGGAGACATTCTGAATATGCGTCTTCCTTCTCCGTATTTTTTTCTGGTATATTTAAAATAACTAACCTGGATCATTACACTGCAGACTTCAATAAGAAATATGCCACATAAGACTGGTATCAATAATTCTTTACGCAAAATAATAGCCAAAGAAGCAATCACACCGCCCAGAGCAAGACTACCGGTATCACCCATAAATACCGTTGCCGGGTAAGCGTTATACCATAAGAATCCAATACATGCTCCAATAAAACAAGCAGCAAATATGACCAGCTCTGCAGAATTTGGAATAAAATATATACCCAGGTAATCAGCAAAAACGGAGTTACCAGATACATATGCAAATACACCGAGTACGATGCCTACTATAGCAGATACGCCGGTAGCTAATCCATCGATTCCATCAGTAAGATTGGATCCATTGGACACTGCAGTGATAATGAATATGACCAACAATATATAAAGCAATGGTGTAAATGATTTAGCTCCCTCTCCCATCCAACCTAATATCTTGGTATAATCAAAAACATTGCCTTTGAAAAAAGGAACATTGGTAGATAATGCCCTTGCATGTACCAACTGTTTATCAACTTCCTGATCATGCACCGTTAATTTTTCTACAATCTCATATCCTGATGCTTTTGCTTCTGACTCTGTAAGGCGAATCAGAACATGCTTATTATACATTAATGTAATAGCGACTACTAATCCAGCGATAATTTGACCTGCCAATTTCGTTTTGGCCTGAAGGCCTGATTTATTTTTCCTGAATACTTTAATATAATCATCCAGAAATCCGATCATAAATAGCCAAAGCGTCACAAACAACATCAATAGGATATACACATTGTCCAATCGGGCCCACAATAAACATGGAATTACAATGGACATGATGATGATGATACCACCCATCGTAGGTGTTCCTTCTTTTTCTTTTTGTCCACTCAGACCGAGGTCGCGTACAGACTCTCCTACTTGTTTTCTTTTAAGCCATGCGATAATCTTATTTCCAAAAACAATTGAGATGATCAGGGATAAAATAAAAGCGCCGCCAGCCCGGAAGGAGATGTATCTGAAAAGACCAGCTCCGGGTATATCAAAATGATTATTTATATATTCAAATAACTGATACAGCATGTACTTTTTTTTCTAATTCCAGATTGAAAAGAAAACAGGGCAGCGGGGTAAGATTTCACTTTTGAGACCATCGCCCGCTTTACCTGTTAAAACCAACCTGAGAATGATAATTAACCTATATTTTTTCACATTAAAACTTCTTTTAATATGATTTTGTCATCGAATGGGAAACGCTTTCCTTTTATTTCCTGGTAGTTCTCGTGTCCTTTACCTGCAACCAGGATAATATCACCGGGCCGTGTAGCTAACATACCAGCCGTCCGTATAGCCTCTTTTCTATCCACTTGTCTGATCAATGATTTTTTTTCATCAACCGTTAATTCTGCCATCATATCATCCAGTATGCTTTCCGGATCTTCACTTCTTGGATTGTCTGCAGTGAATATCACCAGGTCACTTTTTTGAATGGCTATCCTCGCCATGATCGGTCGTTTGGTTTTGTCCCGGTCACCGCCACACCCTATTATCGTAATGATTCTTGCCTCTTTAGTTTTTAGTGTTTTGATTGTCTCAAGTACATTTTCCAATGCATCCGGTGTGTGTGCATAATCTACTATACCCAATACTTTTTTTTCTGGTTGATAAATTGTATCAAACCTTCCATCTACCGGCAGCAAATCCGTCATGGGAGCCAATATCTCTATCGGATCAAAACCCAATTGAATTGCCGTAGCATAAATCCCTATGAAATTATAAGCATTAAATGTTCCCACTAATCTACTATGGACTTCAACCCCATTGATATCAAGGATTAATCCCTGAAGGGTATTAGCTTTTATCTTTCCTTTGATATCAGCCATATGTCTCAAAGCAAAGGTTACCACTTTCGCTTTTGTATTTTGAACCATGATCAATCCGTTGCGGTCATCGGTGTTGATGACAGCAAATGCATCTTTGGATAATCCATCGAAAAACATTTTCTTACAATCCAGATAATCTTTGAATGTACCATGGTAGTCTAGATGGTCATGGGTAATATTGGTGAATACTCCCCCTGCAAAATGAATTCCATGTACCCGGTGTTGCTTCATAGCATGGGAACTGACTTCCATAAAAGCGAAATCACATCCTTTAACTACCATCGCCGCTAACAATTGATTTACCCTGATTACATCTGGTGTGGTATGAGATGCCACCACTTCTTCATCATGAATAAAATTCCTGACCGTACTTAATAATCCTGCTTTATAACCCAAAGCTTTGACTAATCGATACAACATGGTAACCGTGGTCGTCTTTCCATTAGTACCCGTGACACCGACTAGTTTTAATTTCTTAGAAGGTTCACCATAAAACAGATTTGCAATTTCCCCTGCAGTAATAGCCGAATTTTCTACATGTATATATTCGATACCCTCTTGGGTGACTTCCGGCATGACTTCACAAATGATTGCATCAGCCCCGTTTTCTATCGCTTTATCAATGTAAGAATGACCATCCGATGAGATTCCTTTTACGGCTATAAACACATAACCTGTTTTAATCAATCTCGAATCGATGTCGACTCCTTTTACTTCAAAATCCGCGTTTCCCTTAATGTCAAAGAACTTAATTCTCTTTTTAAAATCACTCCAATTCATAATCGATCAACTCATCACTAATTCTATCGTCTGCCCATCCGCTTTAGTGCCGGGCGTTATAGATTGTTGTCTTACCCTTCCATGTCCCTGTAGCCTCACTTTGATGCCTTTATTCTCCAAAATGAATAAAGCATCTCGCAAACCCATTCCTCGTACATCGGGTACCAATTCAGATTTACTATTGGTTCCACTCAATTCGAGTCTTGTTGCATCTGGATTGAGGATAGCCCATTCATTAATACAATTGTTTTCAAATCGTACCCCGCTATATTGTAATATGGCTCTTAAGTCAGTTGCATAACCACCGGCTTTAATTTGATTATTTGGAATTATATCTTCGTTGGATGACATTTCAGCCGGAAGTATAAACTTGGTGGATACACAATAATCTGCAATCTCTTTAAAGACCGGCATGGCGGCAGATGCACCATAGAACCCATTTGCTTTAGGTTCATAAATAGTAACTATGCAGGAATAGACCGGATCTTCAGCAGGAAAAAATCCGATATAGGAAGCCTGGTATTTTTTTCCTTCACTGACATCTCCTTTAAAATAATTAGTCACTGCAGTTCCTGTTTTACCGGCTACATTATATATTGGATTTCGCAATGCTTTTGCTGTTCCTCCGGTGTCCGATGTACTTTTTAATAAATCCATTGCAAACTCAAGGGTGGCCTTACTACATATTTTACTATCGAGTACTACCGGTTCTATTGTTTTTACCGGTTCTGAATATTCAAGCACCTGATGAACCAATTGAGGTTCCATCATTTTTCCTTTATTAGCTACAGCGTTATAAAAAGTGAGCATTTGTAATGGTGTTACAGTAAGTTCATATCCATGCGCCATCCAGGGCACTGAAGTACAACTCCAGTTTTGATTTTGACTATAGGCTTGTTTGATAAATGGAGCCGGTTCCCCTTCAAGGTCTATACCACTTCGTTTATTCAATCCAAATTGTTTTAACCGGTCGATAAATTTCTTTGCATTGTTCGCATAATACTTTTGTGCTGTCAGCGCTACGCCAGAGTTAGATGACATTGCAAAAACTTGCCGGAGTGTAGGATTAGGTATGCCATGATTCTCTGCATCCTTAATACTTTTACCACACAGTTCAATATTCCCGTTGCCTATATTTACACGGTCTGTTGGTGAGATAAACCCATCTTCAAACAAAGACATCATTGTTGCTAATTTGAAAGTAGATCCTGGTTCAGTTGCCTCTGCTACCGCATAATTAAAATATTCACCAATATCATCACCTGATCTTGAAAGATTAGCCATTGCTTTAATCGCACCGGTTTTTACGTCCATGACAACTGCAGTTCCTCCAATAGCATTGTGATGTGCAATGGATTTGTATAAAGCTTGTTCAGCGATGTCCTGAATATCAATATCCAAATGAGTGACAATATCCTGTCCACGTTTTGGTTCAAAATCACTGATATCATCGATTGGCACCCAAATATCTTTAGCTACTTTCTGTACCAGCCGGCTTCCTTTTTCTCCACCCAATACTTTATCGTAATACCCTTCGAGTCCAATAGGTTTTGCTCCTTCTCTCACTGAACCCAGCGTACGGCTAGCAAGCAACCGATAGGGCCTTTCTCTTCTTAATTTTTTTACGATGATCATTCCACTTTTAAAATGACCCAATCTGAATAATGGAAATGATTTTATTTGCTCCAATTGTGTATAACTCACATCTTCTTTGAGCATCATATATTTATTGCCCGCCTGTCGTTCTCTCCACAATAAATCACGGTATGCTCTTTCCGACATGGTAGGATTCACATATCGTGACAGGCATAAAGACAGAGAATCTATATTTTTTACAAATAAATCTTTACTTGCTGCCAACAGATCGATCCTGACATCAAAGAGTGGTAGTGAAGTGACTAATAATCTACCATCTGAGGATAAAATATTTCCTCGCTCCGGTTCTATATTCTGATGTTTTACATATAAACTATCACCCTGCGATCTCCATCGGTCTCCTTCGATCACACCAATCTGGATCACTCGTCCTAAGATGAGAAAACCGACCAGTACGAATACCAGGAATACCACATAAGTCCGTATGATGATTTCGTCTTTCATCTTATTTTCGGATCATTTTTTTATTTGAACTGCGGTTAGAAAACCCGAGGTTCAGGCTCTTTACATCATTAGATAATTGGGTAGGAGAACTGGAAAATAAAAACTCTGATTTGAATGACATATACTGCCACCGGAGTTCTTTGACTTCTTCTCTCAGTTTATAAATTTTACGAACTTTTTTCTCCGCTGAATGCGCATTGGCAATGTAGAATAAAGCTAATATGCCGGAAAAATAAATAAAGGGAAGGTTCTTCAGGACAAAACCGCCTCCGAAGAAATTGCGTAGTAACTTATTTTGAGACCTCGTTTCCAATATGATATAATTAAAGTTTATAAAAATAAATTTGCATGATACCCCGTCGCAAGACAGTGTATCATCCTCTTATATTGCAGTAATTATTTCGCTGACTTTTCAGCGACTCGTAGTCGGGCACTGCGCACCCTGTAGTTTTCTTTTATCTCTTTATCCGAAGGCGATATCGCTTTTTTAGTGATCGCTTCGAATGTCTTTATTTTATTACCATACATATCCTGACGAACAATTCCTTCTGGATTTCCAAATTGAATAAGGTGTTTCACCATCCTGTCTTCTAAAGAATGATAGGATATGACTACCAATCTTCCCCCTGGTTTAAGGATCTGATCCGTGTCTTCCAGCATCTGTTTTAAAGCACCCATTTCATCATTCACTGCTATTCTTAATCCCTGGAATGCTTTTGCGAGGTATTGATGAAGTGGACCCATGGTATGGGGTTCCGCGATTTGAATGAATTGAGCAATGGTGGATACCGGTTGTTTCTTTTTAAAATCCTGAATCGCTTTTACTAATTTCTCTGCATTCCAGATTTCACCATACGTCTTGAATATAAACTCCAACTCTGCTGGGTTACTCTGATTGATCAAATCTGCAGCACTTTTGTCCTGGGATTGATTCATTCGCATGTCGAGGGATAGATTCAACTCTTTGTGTCTGAAAGCAAAGCCCCGATCTGGTTTGTCTAACTGGTGAGAAGAAACTCCGAGATCCGCAAGGAGACCATCTACCGGTGGAATATCATAGTATTTTAAATAGCGGTAAATAAATCTAAAATTGGAGTGAATCAACGTCAGCCTTCCATCCTGAATTTCATCTTTAGCTTTGTTTTGAATCGCTTGTTCGTCCTGGTCAAATGATATTAAGCGTCCTTTGGCACTTAATTTTTGGAGGATAGCTTTTGAGTGGCCTCCACCACCATATGTCGCATCTACATACACACCATCCGGGTCTAAGCGTAGACCATCCAGGGTCTCCTGCACCATTGCCGGAAGATGGTATTCACTCAAGGTTATTGGGTTGAAGGAGTAGATAATATCTGTCCTCCAAATACCTTGGCTGCCAACTCACTGAATTGAGGTGGCTCGTTTGCCAACTCCATGGAATATTTTTTGTCATCCCAAATTTCAATTTGATTGAGATAAGCAAATAACACGATGTCTTTTTCTATAGACGCGTGATCTAATAAGTTTTTAGGAATCAAAAGCCTGTCTGTATTATCGGCTATCACCGATGTGGCTCCTCGATAAAAATATCGAACAAATTGTCTTTGAGTTGGGTCATATACATTCAAGCGGTCTACTTCGCCGGCTTTTTGATCCCATACTATTTTTGGATAAATCATGAGGCAGGTTTCAAAGCCTCTGTTGATAACAAAATTGAGAGCTATTCCTTGATCGGAAAGTTGTTTGACCAGATTAGCAGGAAGTTTAATCCTTCCCTTTTCATCGATCGTACCTTTATATTCTCCAGTGATACGGAACACTCTCTATTGGTTTGTTGCCCAAATATATGCAAGATTATCCCACTTTGTACCACTTTATTCCACTTTTTTTAAAAATAGTTTAGACTTTATTTTTTAATTAAATGTATTACCTATTTAAAATCAACATAATTACATATTAAATAAATAAAGTACTTATTGAAAAAATTATATATGTTATTGATAACTAATATTTTAACAATTATAGAGATATAAATATATAGTGTAATGATAAATTAGGCAAGCTAAATCAATCTTAATTTAGCCATAGATTTTGCAGAAAATCAGCTTATTTATTTTTTCCCAGACGAAGTTGAATGACTCCTAATGCCGCTTCTTTAATGATACCTCCATGCATTTTGGATGTGCCTTCAATCCTATCGGTAAACGTAATCGGGATTTCAACGAGATTAAATCCTTTAATCCATGCTTTATATTTCATTTCTATTTGAAACGCATACCCTACAAATCTGATCTTATCCAGTTCCAGTTTTTCAAGAACTCTCCTTTTGTAACAAACAAATCCAGCCGTAGGATCCTTTACAGGCATTCCAGTAATCAATCGCACATAAAGCGATGCGCCATACGAAAGAAACAACCTGTCCCACGGCCAGTTATTTACTTTTCCTCCTCTGACATATCTGGAGCCAATAGCTACATCGGAACCTGCATTACAAGCACCCAATAATTCAAGAATCTTAGCAGGAGGGTGTGAAAAATCGGCATCCATTTCAATCAAATAATCAAACTCTTTTGAAAGACCCCATTTGAAACCGGTGATATAAGCGGTACCGAGTCCCAGTTTTCCACTTCGTTCCAATAAATGAACTCGTGATTCGCGTAATTGAATAGATTTTACGATCTCACCTGTACCATCCGGCGAACCATCATCAACTACTAAAACTTCGACGGTTGAGTTAAGCTTAAGAACGGCATCAATGATAGAAATTATATTTTCCTTTTCATTGTACGTTGGTATGATGACTAACGATCCTGGCATTAAAACTTTACAAAAGTCATCAAATATAGGTCTATCTAAATAATATTACATAATATATTAATATGAACGTCAAAATTCAAATCTATGGAAGTCGATTATCAGGATCGTCCCATTGAAGAATTGATAATTTATCTAGGTATGTTCTTTCAATTAAACCTTACCATCTGAAGGATTTGTTCAGCAACATCTTCAGCATTTGGTTTTGAAAAATAATCTCCATCAGAGCCATAAGGCGGCCTGTGGGCTGCAGCCGAAATACATACCGGTGCACTATCCAGATAACGATAAGCTCCTTGTACATCTAATACTTCCCGCATCATGTAAGCAGTAGCTCCGCTAGGTACATCTTCATCAAGAAATATAACTTTATTCGTTTTTTTAATGGACATGCTGATCAGGTGATCAAGATCAAAAGGTAATAGCGTTTGAATATCGATGAGTTCGACAGATATTCCATGTGGAGCTACCATATCGATTGCCTGTTCTGCAATCCGAACACAAGAACCATACGTCACAATTGTCAGGTCACTACCAGGTCTGAGAATTTCTATGGTTCCAAGCGGGAGGCAAAACGATCCCAGGTTATTCGGTAAACGCTCTTTTAAGCGATAACCATTAAGGCATTCAATGATCAGGGCAGGATCATCTGATTGAATCATAGTCTGATAAAAGCCAGCTGCCTGAACCATATTTCGTGGTACGATCAGATGAATGCCTCGGATAGAATTTAATATCATGCCCATTGGCGAACCACTATGCCATATTCCCTCCAACCGATGTCCCCTGGTCCTTATAATCAATGGTGCACATTGGATACCATTGCTTCTGAATCTCATAGTTGCCACATCATCTGACAATGGGGCAAGACAATATAACATGTAGTCGAGATACTGAATTTCCGCAATAGGTTTGAGTCCCCGCATAGCCATTCCGACAGCCTGGCCTACAATAGTCCATTCTCTAATGCCGGTATCAAAGATGCGAGCTTCTCCATATTTAGCTTGTAATCCGGCAA
>JBDTUE010000078.1:0-17160 GCA_040007895.1 Saprospiraceae bacterium
GATGATGATTGGATGGCATTGATAAAAAAAATTGTTCCATCCTATAATCAATCTGGCAGTGTTGACGAAATGGCTTTGTATGAAAGCAGGAGTAGAACCAGTGAGGTTTTACAATTAAATCAATAAAATTTTTTCATTAATAGTAAGTATACAAATCGATTTAAACAATCCGTATATTTAATTCGTATGAATAACAGAAGAAAATTTATAAAACAGATAGGCGGCGCAACCTTAGCCACAGGCCTTGTACATATCAATACAAAAGCAAGTATACCTGATAAAGTCAATCCACCAAACACAGTCAATGTGGGACTCATCGGATGCAGGGGCATGGGTTATGCAGACCTTAGTTCTTTTCTAAAAAACGAAGGCACCAACTGTGTTGCTTTGTGTGATGTAGATGAAAACATACTCAATGCAAGGGCAGATGATATCCTTAAAAAAACCGGTAAAAGACCAGCCATATTCACAGACTACAGAAAACTTTTAGAAGTAAAAGAAATCCAGGCAGTCTTTATTGGTACTCCGGATCACTGGCATTGTCTTATCATGGTAGAGGCATGTAAAGCGGGTAAAGATATCTACGTTGAAAAACCAATTGCAAACAGTATCTACGAAGCTAATCTAATGGTCACCGCTGCAAATAAATATCAACGGGTAGTTCAAGTAGGTCAATGGCAACGCTCGGATGCACACTGGATTTCCGCATTAGCTTATTTGAATACTGGGAAATTGGGCAAAATCCGTCAGGTCAAAGCCTGGGCTGATGTAAACTATGGCAAAGGATTTGATCCAAAACCGGATGCTGAAGCTCCAAAGGGAGTTCATTATGATATGTGGTTAGGGCCAGCTCCTTCAAGACCATTTAATGAAAACAGGTTTCATGGTAGCTTTAGATATTTCTGGGATTATGCAGGAGGACTTATGACGGATTGGGGTGTTCATATGTTGGACATGGTGCTTGCCGGAATGAATATGACAGATCCCTTATCTGTAGCAGCTATAGGAGGTAAGATGGCATTTCCTAATGATGCAGCCGAAACACCTGATACATTAACTACAGTATATGATTTTGGAAATTTCTCACTGGTATGGGAACAGTTTATGGCGATGGGGACCAGCCCCTATTTTAGTGATCAGGGACTTCCAGGTGTAGCTTTTATCGGTGAAAATGGAATACTCGCTATCAACCGTGAACTCTGGAAAGTCATCCCACAAATTGATAGTGGGAAATACCTGACAGAAGCTATTCCTGAAGTTCACGCCAGAGCAAATGGACTCGATGCACATACAAAAAATTTTCTCGAATGTATTCAATCCAGGAAGGTTACAAACTGTACCATAGAAATGGGTCGCAATGCTGCATTAGTAGCTCATCTCGGCAATATAGCATATCGCACTGGCCAAAAAATAGAATGGGATGCAAAGAGTCAAAAGATAAAGAATCAAAAAGGTGGTGAATTGATAAAACCTGATTACAGGTCTCCATGGGTATTGCCGATGGTGTAAGGGGTCCGTAGTAATTCAACCCCTCTCTGTCTCTCCCCTTGAAACAATGGGAGAGGACCCTCTTGCTAAGATGGAATTAAATGCCTGGGCTTTGATTTCATGTTTAATCTTACTCGTGAAAACTATTCTTAATAATTTAAGCACAATATCAAACAAGTGGGTCCTTTCCCCTGGCGAGGGGAAAGACAGATAGAGGTTGGTACTACCCGGAATATTATATTAAATTTGAGATCATAATTTTTTTAAAAAACCTTACATGAAATTTTTAGCAATCATCTCCGCTTTTATTTTCTTTAGCCTTACTTCCGTCCAGGGACAGGAAGTCGGCATCATAATGGGTACTGCCCGCGACCTTATGCGAAACAACCCGGAAGAAGGCCTTATCAAACTCAAAGCAATGGGCATTAAATATGTAGAAGGTGCAGGTGCCCGGGGCATGACCCGCGTAGAATACAAAAGACTTTTGGATAAATATGGATTTGATGTAGTAGCCTCCGGTGTAAACTTTGACAAATTGGAAAATCCCGATAGCATCAAAGTTATCATTGAAAATCTGAAATTTTATCAGGCAGAATATGCCGTATGTTATTGGATTCCTCACAAAGGAGATGATTTCATCTTTGCGGATATGCAGAAAGGGATAGAAGTTTTTAATAAAGCCGGCAAACAGTTAGCTGAAGCTGGAATAGGTTTGTTATATCATGCTCATGGTTATGAATTCAGACCTTACGATGGACCTGGTACCATGTATGACTATTTTATGGAAAAGACTGATCCAAGATATGTCAATATAGAAATGGATGTGTTTTGGATGAGAAATCCAGGACAAGACCCTGCAGCCCTAATGAGAAAATATCCAAATCGTATTCCGGTTACACATTTAAAAGACAGGATGATTGGCTCTGTAGATAATCTCAATGGCAGGCAAGACAAAGAAAGAAATGTCGTGTTGGGACAAGGTGATGTCAATATCGCTGAAGTAATGAAGGCTGCAAAAGAAATTGGTGTCAAATATCATTTTATAGAAGATGAGTCCTCCAGAGCTTCGGTTCAGTTACCGCAACATTTGGCATTCCTGAGAGATTTAAAGTTGGATATTGAATCAATAGAACTTTCACTTAATGCATTAACCAAAGCAATGATTGGTTCTGATTCATTGACCTTAAGTTATCTTACGGCTGACGAACTTTCCTATGGTCACTCCGGAGGCTTGGTGGAAAATCGCGCGACTTTCCTCAATAGTTATGTAAGTAAAAAGTTGGATGTAGTGACTTGGGATGTAAAGAATGTCGACATTACAGTTAAAGGTGATATCGCTTTAATAAGACATACCGTCACCGGTGAAACCATGAGCGATGGAAAATCAAACCCGGTTAATTTAAGAATCCTGCTTGTCTGGACTAAAGTAAATGGTCTTTGGAAATTATTAGCGAGACAAGCGGCGAAGATAGTTTAGGTTATACCCGTTTAGTTTTATCACCATGTAGCTTCCAAATCATCTGATGATTAAGTGAAAGGGTGACTTTCCCGAAGGGATCCCTATGGGAGAAGTCACCCCTTTACTTGATATCCTGATAATCAATATAAATTATCTTTATAGGATGAAAATTGAATTTATAGCCTTTCAAAAACAATTTTTCAATTCCGTTTTCTTCGTTTTTATCATTTTCATTACACTGACTTCTCACGCTCAATCCCGTCCTGTCCGTGAGCTTGCCCCCGGAGTTTTCTATTATTTCGGTGATGAACTTCAGCAAAAATCTGCCAATTGTCTATGGGTTGTATTTAAGGATTATGTCCTTGCTGTGGATGCTAATTACCCATGGGGAGCTGAAGAGATTATACAAGAAATCCGAAAAACAACACCTAAACCTATCCGGTTTGTTTTTAATACTCATTATCATCATGACCATACTTTTGGAAACAGTGTATTTGTAGATTCAGGGGCTGTTGTGGTATCATCTGCAGAAACTGCATCAGAAATGCGCACTTTAGGTCAGGTTGAATGGGACCGGGGTACTTCCTATAGTGGTAGAAATATGAAATTATATAGAAGAGAATTTCCTTCATTGACTTTTGATCGCCGTATGATTTTTGATGATGGAACACACAGAGTAGAATTGATCCGCATGGGGCCGGCTCATACCTCAGGTGATGCAGTCGCATATTTACCTAAGGAGAAAATATTAGCTACGGGGGACCTCTGTGTGAATGGTAACCCCTGGGGAAATAATGTCGCCGATAAACATGTAGTATATGATAAATGGCTCAATGTACTCGATACCCTCGCCTCATGGGACATTCAAATAGTCATACCGGGACATGGAGACCCTGGCAGCGTTGAAATACTTAAACAACAACGGGCTTATCTTGCTGATATGCTGGAGCAAGTCCGAATGGGAATCAAAGAAGGCAAATCAAAAGAGGATCTTGTAAAAGAAATCGACTTGAGTAAACATCCTATACGAGGGCAGAATAAAGTTTCCAATACACGTTCTATCAAGGCTATGTACGATCGCTTGACTACTAAAGAATAAAAACTTATCCCTAATACTTTCAATTATGTTTTCAAGCTAATCATTTGTAGAAGAATTTAAAATTAGTAATCTTCAACCTTGCACCATTAAAGCTCACAGGATATACTGACATGATTCGCTTGGAATTTGTAATTTGTATTGGATATGTCTCAGTCCCGTCAGTTAGCTGCAATCATGTTTACCGATATCGTCGGTTATACTGCACTCATGGGGCAAGACGAACAAAAAGCATTTGACTTCCTTAATAAAAACAGGGCTATTCAAAAGCCAATTATCGAACAATATAATGGCCGTTGGATTAAAGAACTAGGCGATGGTGTAATGGCTAGTTTCTTTTCTGTATCCGATGCAGCCACGGCAGCCATAAAAATTCAGGAAGCTTGTAGTGCTATGAATGAATTCCGACTTCGTATTGGAATTCATGTTGGTGAAGTCGTATTTGAAAATGATGATGTATTCGGAGACGGAGTTAATATCGCTGCCCGGATTCAGGCACAGGCTTCTATCGGCGGCATCTGGATTTCTGAAGCAGTACATCATAATCTTGTCAACAAAAATGATATTACCACTTCTTTCGTAAAAACCATCGAACTTAAAAATGTAAAAGAGCCGGTTAAGATTTATCAAATTAATTTGAAAGGACAAGAACCTTTAACCTCAAGTGATGTTGTCGATTCTTTACCAGACAAAACGAAAACGCTTCTCAATAAAACATCCAAAACTAGAGTCTTGTTAGCAGCAGGTATTGTCATCCTTCTTACGGGTGGTTATATAATCTTTACTAAA
The DNA here is from genome assembly GCA_040007895.1 of Saprospiraceae bacterium. Lineage (GTDB taxonomy): Bacteria > Bacteroidota > Bacteroidia > Chitinophagales > Saprospiraceae > JADJLQ01. Next base: position 4,833 of record JBDTUE010000078.1, read on the forward strand.
ATTAATCATCCAGGTTCAACAAAAGTTACGTTGGATCTCCTGGATAAATCTATTGCTGTATTACCTTTCACAGATATGAGTCCGGGAAAAGATCAGGAATATCTCGGCGATGGATTGGCCGAAGGAATTATATCGAAATTGTCCGAAATTCCGGATTTTAAAGTAATAGGTCGAACATCATCCTTTCAATTTAAAGGTGAAAAAGTAGATTTAAGGAGCATAGGAGCAAAACTAAACGTAGGAACTATCCTCGAGGGAAGTATCCAAAAATCAAATAATAAAATCCGGATCACAGCTCAATTGATCAATGTAAAAGAAAATATTCATTTATGGTCACAACAATATGACCGTGAAATGAATGATTTGTTTAAAATCCAGGATGAAATCTCAGGTCGAATTGCAGATTTATTAAAAATTTCGCTGTCGGGGTCTGTTGGCAAACAATCCAGTAGTGAAATATCATCGGAATCTTATAATATGTACCTCAAAGGCTTGTATGCCTATCGCCAGGGAAAATATGTTCAAAGTATAGATTATAATCTTCAGGCTATTAAAGCTGATCCCTCAAACGCTCTTGCTCATGCTAATATCGCTCTTGCCAAGGCATGGATCATTTTTCAGAATAGGGATATCCGGAATGCAACCGCATTAAAAGATGCGCAACACTATGCCGAAGAATCTATAAAATTAAATCCAAAATTGGCCGAAGGCTTTTCCGCACTGGCACTGATGGCCTGGCAAATCGAACTTGATTTTGCAAAAGCTAAAGAAAATTTTGAAAAGTCCATTTTGTATGACCCAAATGCTTCTTTGATTGGTAACCGTTATGCGTATTTCCTCATCTGGATGGGAGACTTTGACAAAGCAAAACTATTGGCTAAAAAAGCTATTCAATCGGATCCGGTAGACGGGAACGGATACATCATCTTATCCTGGGTGAATCTCTATACGGGAAAAATAAAAGAGGCAAATGAAATAATCCTGGAAGGCATTCGTTTGTTTCCAGATAATAAACAATTTCTCTCTATGCAAATCCAAAAAGAGCATAATGCGGGCTCATATACTGAAGTAATAAATAAATGCAATGCACTTCTAAAAACAAATGAAGTGCTCAATGAGTATGAATTGGCATTTTTAAGCATTGCATACTATAAAACAGGGCAACCCGAAAAAAGTGATGAGTATTTACACCTGTTACAAAAAAGGGCATCCGAAAACAAAGGCAGTGGATATTATTTCTCAGCAGTGGTCTATGCAGAAAGGCATCAAACAGATTCTTGTTTTTCAAATTTGAATAGATCTTTTGATAACCTTGAGCCGGCATTAAAACTTTTAAAAATCGAACCAGCATTTAGCGCTTTAAAAAATAATCCGGCGTATCAGAGGTTATATAAATTGTATGGATTTGATAAATACAAAACTAACTAGTGATTGATTTTTTTGAACACCACATTTCTCGCCCTTCCTACATATACTTTTAAACTAGAAATGCGTCTACTTTTATCCCGTTCAAAATAAATGACTGCACCCGAAGTATTAAATCCATCTTTATACATTGGTGAAAGGCTCATATCCGTTTTAGGATCCTGATGTGCTATTAATTTCCCATCTTTTACCAGAATAGAATATGTAGCTTCCGCTTCTTCAGACCAATAGGTACCGATATATTCATTCATGCTCTTCATACTCGTCGTTGCAGTGTCTGCCTTAATATAATAAAGGGTATCCGTTGGTAAAATGACAATGATTTTCCGCGGCACGGTATTCCGAATCTCCAATCTATTAGCCCCCATCATGAATACATTTTCTGCAATGGGTGTCAAAGACCTACCGTCCCTGACAAAAACGCTGTCATTGCGAACAGTTAGTTTCAAGCCATCAGCAGTTTTTATATTCCTATACCATCCTGCATAAATCTGTAGCTTTTTATTTGATATCGATATTGGGGCAATTTCACTTTTTTTATTCATCATCACCATATTCTTGACAAATAAATCCCGGATTGCATTGGTCACATTCGGACCATTATCAAATTCCGACGTATTACTCAACCATGCAATCGTCAAACCAAGATCCGGGTAATGTTGTAAATAAGACCGATAAGCAGCAGTAGCCCCACTGTGCGTAATACTCCTCCAGCCACGAGTAGAATCTATAACCAGACCGGCACCATACGTGTGCAATTTACCATTGTTGAATGGTGTAGTTGATAATTGTCTTGGCAGCAGGGATGGGTTACCGAGTTTCCCGTTCAGGTAATAATTATTCCAGGCAACCAGATCTTCCGCTGTCGTCAACAATCCTCCGTTTCCATAAACATATTCGTTGGGCATATCCGTAAAATAAGCATCACCGTTTTTTGAATAAGCTATTGCCCTGTTGAGAACTATTTTTTTAAAATCATTTCTCCACTCAGTATGTTTCATTCCTGCCGGTTCAAAAATATGGATACTTGTAAATTCAGCAAGGCTCATGCCACTCACTCTTTCTACGATAATGGCAAATAGATTATAATTTGAATTACTATAAATATATTCGTCACCCGGTTTATTGTTTAATGTTTTCTGCCGGGAGATTATAAGTAAGGCGTCATCATTGCTATACGTTTTAGTAGTTCGTGGCCAACCGGCAATACCTGCTATCGATCCCCAATCTTTTATACCGCTGGTATGTTGCATCATATGTCGAAGGGTAATCACAGTACCGTAATTCCTCAACTCAGGAATATATTTACGTACATCATCTCCCATCGAGAGTTTACCTTGTTGTTCTAATAAGAGCATAGCCGCTGCAGTAAATTGTTTGGAAACCGAACCGGCTTCAATCACTGATTCCTTCGTAAGAGAAACATGATGTTCAAGGTCTGCCATACCCCATGCATTTGAAAAAATGATATTCCCGTTTCGGCTGATTGCCAGTTGAGCTCCCGGGTTAGTCTGTTTGTATCGTTCAAATGCTTTTTCAATAAGCATTACTGTATCTTGCCAGGATTGTGAGGTACCTGCATGTTTTATAAAACATAATACCAAAAGAAAAAATAATTTTTTCATCTAGAAGCCATTTGTATGGCAATGAAGATATATCATAAGTACAAATTATTAGAAATAATAAATTCCAATTAGTATTTCGATGATGCTTTGTCAATGCAACTTCATTACATCATACTTGCCATTGAAAACATAAACTAAAACCATCCGGATCATATAGATACAATTGTTTCATGCCATAGGGCGCCTCAGAAGGAGGATTTAGTTTAATTCCCTTCTCTATCAAATACTGATACACTTCATTGATATCCCGGCAGCTAAAATAAATACAGGTATCACCATGAGCATCAACCCGGGCTGATTCAGGAGATTCTGGTCTGAACGGCGCTTCATAAGCAGTATTGAGCATCAAATTAATCGTATCTTTTTTTAGCCAAACCCAACCAATATCATTTTCCGGTCCTGCTTGTTGATGAACGACAAATCCAAGCACGTCACAATAAAATTTTAGCGAACTATTCATATCGAATACCTGTAGCAACGTACACGCATCCTGAATTTTAATATTCATCTGTCAATTGAGTATTTGAATTATAAATTTAAGATTAAGCTAACTCTGATGTATGAATGAAATTTTTTATTTTCAGGCTCAACTCAATGGTTGAATTTTCCAATATGAATCCCTTTGTAAAAGTCGCCCTTTAGTGCCGATTATCTTATATTGAGTATTATTTCAACATTATAATTATTGAAAATAAAAATCAACTAAAGTACCTCCACCATGCAACTTGAAATTCAAAACCTTACTAAAAAATATAATAAGGAAAAATATGGATTGAAAAACTTTTCATTATCCATTAAAACTGGAATCCTCGGATTACTGGGGCCTAACGGCGCCGGCAAATCCACCCTCATGAAGATCATTGCCACCATTTCGAAACCCACCGAAGGCCAGGTCCTTTTAAACGGTGCCGATTTATCAAAGGAACCAGATCTGATCAGAAAAATATTAGGTTACCTGCCCCAGGATTTTGGTGTCTATCCAAATCTGAATGCCTATGAATTTTTAGAATATATCGCTGCGATGAAAGGAGTTGGAGGCCCTAATCTCAGAACAAGAATTGATCAATTATTAGAAGGTGTCAATCTGACTGAAGCGGCAAAAAAACCAATCGGTACCTATTCTGGCGGGATGAAACAACGCATTGGTATCGCTCAGGCTTTACTCAACGATCCAAAAATTTTAATTTTTGATGAACCCACCGTTGGCCTGGATCCTGAAGAAAGAGTGAGGTTCAGGAATTTAATTTCAGATCTCGCCATGGACCGGATAGTCATATTATCCTCTCATATTGTCTCTGATATTGAAACCATTGCTGACGATGTAGCTATTATGAAAAATGGCCAACTGATCATGGAAGGATTACAGTCAGACATCATGGATAAAGTCCAGGGAAAAGTATTTGAATTATCCATGAACGGTGAGGATCTCACTGTATTTAAAGAGAAATACAGGGTTGTCAATTCCATTCGCCAAAAGGACAAGGTCCTGGTTCGATATATCTCAGATGATACTACATCAATGGGTGTACCATGTATTGCTTCCCTGGAAGATGCCTATTTATCACTTATCAAATAATACGGGAAATATGACCTCGCTATACAGTATCATTAAAGCGGATTACCTGCAGCGTACCCGGAGTTATGTTTTTTTAATTACTATGCTCGTGAGTGTCGCAATGGCTTACACCTTTGTGCCACCGGTTGGTGCTCAATATTCTACCGTCAGAATAGGCGACTATATTGGTGAAAATAATTCAGCCTGGATAGGTCACGTCACAGCTATTATGGCAAGTATATTTTTATGGTTGATTGGATTTTACCTTGTTAATAACGGAATTAAAAGAGACCGGGAAACGGGAGTGGGACAAATCGTTGCCACCACCTCCATCAGTAATTTTAAATATCTTTTAGCTAAAGCTTGCAGCAATTTCCTGGTATTACTCACTATAGTTATAATTATCATGGGTATGGCTTTAGGCCTTGCAGTATTTCGTGGTGGTCAATACCCTTTCGAATTAAAACAATTTTTGTTACCCTATCTTTTTGCAACGATACCTAGTATATTTTGTGTCGCCATATTAGCAGTCATTGCAGAAGTCATTTTCGGTAAGTATACCAATTTGCAAAATGTAGCTTTTTTCTTTTTATTCCCGATTATCATAGCCTTACAAAGTAAAAGCAACAATTCAATCATTGCATCCTTTGATGTATTAGGAATAAAACAACTCACGGATGGCATGGTGCATGTGGTCAATACCCAATTTAGTCAAAACGTAGATCAGGTTTCTTCGGGTTTTATATTTGGAGACAAAGTAAAAAATAAATATTTTTTATTTGAAGGATCTACCTGGACAGCGGTGTATATTTTAAGCAGGTTTATATGGATTGGCATATTCCTGGCATTACTTTATGTCTCTTCCTTTTTCTTTCATCGATTTGATGTAAAAGAAGGAGCAGAATATAAAACGAAAAAGAAATCCAAAAAAATGATTGAACTTAATCTTCCATTAAAAGAAATACATCCAACCTCCCTTGTGGTAGCAACGACAGACTATCGAATCTGGCCATTTGTAAAAACTGAATTATTGATTTTATTCAGAACAGGGCCAAGATGGTTTTGGTTAGTCAACCTGGGGGGATTTATCGCATTATTTCTAATGCCCTTAACGCTGGCACATACTATTGCCCTGCCTGTATTATGGTTTTTACAAGTAAACAGATGGGCGACTATTTCCACAAAGGAAAAATACTTTAATACTCATTATTTTACCTATGCTTCATATAAACCGTTACAAAGATTATTGACAGCACAGATTATAGCGGGGACTTTACTTGCAATAGTATTAGCTAGTCCACTACTGATTCGATATGCGTTTAACAATAACTATTCGTCCGTGATCAGTATTCTATTAGGAGCGACTTTTATTATAGCCTTTTCTGTTTTCAGCGGAATAATTTTCGGGGGGAAACGGCTTTTTGAAATAGTATTTTTCATGCTCACGTATATGAATGTCAATGGTGCAGTGCCGTTGGATTATTTTGGTGGATTCCATCAGGGGATTTCATATATCATGGTTATACTGATTATTATTGGCGCTATGTTGGCAGGAGCTTTTATGGTGAGGGGATATGAAATTAGGAATCAATAAGGAGCATTATTCTAATTATTTACAGACCTGTTTATTTTCAGACCTCGTAGGTCTTTTAATCCGAGATCGAAATATGGTCAGACCTACAAGGTCTTGTAAAATTTAAAATCGTTTATTGACCTACAGGAATTGTCCATATTCAGGAATTTGAAATTAATTCCTGTAGGTCTGTGGAGAAAAAATAAACTATTTTCAGACCTCGTAGGTCTTTTAATCCAAGATCGAAAAATGGTCAGACCTACAAGGTCTTTATTAGCTACGATTTAAAAACAAAAGCCAAACCACCATATATTCCAGGAGCAACAACAGTAGCATGATTTACATTGTTAAGCTCGAGGTATTTATACTGCAATCTCAGTGGTCGATTTTTTTCCAGGTATTGCAGCAATTCCATATTGACAGGATACCGGACAGGTTGGCTAATATCTTTTCTACATTCGAATAACTTTCCTTTGAATTGAGGATGTTCACTCAGATAGTGGATGAAAGATTTTCCTACCGATCCCTTATTCCACCAGAGACTGCCATCTATAGATATATTCGCCTGGAATAATCCAGGTTTAGAATATAAAGCATGATAAACCAGGAGTCCTCCCATTGAATGCCCGATAATCACTCTATAAGGCTGAGTCCGATATTTGCTGGATACTGTAGGGATTAGTTCTTTTTCTAAATAATCAAGGAACCGGTCTGCTCCACCACTAATATTAATATCGTGGTCCTGGTCTGCATTTTTGTCTACCGGTGTAGTAAAATCCCGCTGCCGGTCAAGAGAAGTAATACCAATAATAATACAAGGCGGAATCGTTTTATCCTTTAACAATGTAATTGCGGCATTACATGTCAACGTAAAAAAAGACTCACCGTCCAAAACATAGACTACAGGGTATGCGGCAGTGGCTTGATGATAACCTTCCGGCAAATAGACGAATGCTTTTAGTTTTTCCTTTAGAATTTTTGAGTCAATGGTAATGGCAAGATCATTGGATGATTTTGAAGGTTGAGCAGGAAGATCAAGTGATATTACTACGGTTATGAAGAGGAGTATGTGTTTGAACAAATCAGAGAATAATCTTGCTCTTATCATGTATTGCAAAAGTATTGGAATCTTTTTAAAACAAAATAGTAGATTCTTATTGAATCATTAAAAGGATACATTTTGTATTTCGAAAATAAATTTAAACTTTCTTAGCTTCGGAATAATCTCCAAGCCTATCTGTTTGCAGAGAGACAAGAACGGATAAAGGCAGACCTATTGGGTCAAGGTAAAATCTAATGCAGTAATTATTTTCTTCCTATAAAAATCTACTCTAATCCTCGCATCTCATCCAATTTCTTTGCTAAGGCCCCTGCACTGTTAGCAACAAATACAGCATCAGAACCACAAGCGATAAATCGGATACCCATAGAATGATATTTTTTATATTCATTTGGGTCAAAAAATAAAATGCCTACAGCTTTTTTAGCCTGATGAGCTGCGCGAACAATATCGGTAACTGCATTCAAGTATGTTGGGTGATCAAACTGACCGAAAATACCTAATTCCATAGTTAGGTCGGATGGTCCTATAAACATTACATCTACTCCTTCCGTTGCTGCTATTTCATCCAAATGCGAAAGCGCTTCTTTCGTTTCTATCTGCACTACCCCAAGCACTCGTGCTTTTGAATCTTCATAGTATTGATTAAAGGATTTACTAAAATCAGTAGCTCTTACCATTTTAGCTACTCCCCGGTTACCAAAAGGAGGATAGTGCAATCCAGTGATGACTTTTTTAGCCTCAGTTGCATTATTAACCTTGGGACACATTACACCTAAAGCACCCATATCCATTACTCTTGAAATACGGGATGGTTCACCACTCTCCACTCTCACTATGGCTGCAGTGCCGGTGCTTTTTATCGCCTGCAATTGAGCTACCACATCTTTCTCCGTACCTGCACCATGCTCAAGATCAATCAAGACCCAATCAAATCCAGCTTGTCCTACGATCTCAGCAGTCAATGCACTACCGAGGTTTAACCAACAACCATGAACGGTGTCACCATTCTGTAATCTTTGTTTTAAATTATGCATATCGTTTTATAATTAATATTCTATTTACCATCGAACAGCTTGAAACTTCCAGTCAGGATATACTTTTTGCATTTCTATTTCATCGTTGCGTTGAGTCAGTCCGCAAGCGATATAATTTTGATGCAATTTTTCCAATGCCTTTTTATCTAATTCCACGCCAAGACCCGGTCCCTTTGGAACTTCAATACTTCCATCTTCAAATTTAAATCGTCCGGCGGTAATGATCTCCTCAGATTGCCAGGGGTAATGTGTATCTAAAGCATAGATTAAATTCGGAATAGCAGCACCGAGATGAACCATTGCTGCCATTGATATTCCCAGATGACTATTAGAGTGCATCGATAATCCCCTTCCAAAAGTTTCGCAGATGGATGAAAGATTCATGGATGCATGCAGTCCTCCCCAAAAATGATGATCACTTAATATAATATCTTCAGCACCGAGTTGAATACTGCGAGGAATCTCTTCAAAAGATGTAGTACACATATTAGTGGCAAAAGGAATGTGGATAGACTTTCTTGCCAATGCCATATTCTCTTGTCCGCGGACCGGGTCTTCTAAGTATTCGAGGACGCCTTCCATTTCCTTACTATATTGAATAGCTGTTTCTACTTTCCATAAAGCATTCGGATCTATCCTTAATGGAACATGGTCACCAAACGCTTTTCTCAAAGCTAAAATGGCATCGACTTCCTGACGCGGTTCGAATGCACCACCTTTTAGTTTTATAGATTTAAACCCGAATTCATGGCACATCGCTTTTGCCTGTGCAACAATTTCAGCAGGATTCAAAGCACTTTTTTGACGGGCCGCATCCCAGCCACGGGCATCGGGATTCATTCGATGACCCCATGTACCACCTGCGCCTTCAAATTTATAAAACAGGTAAGCAGCAAACGGAACCATCTCTCTCCTTTTACCTCCTAATAAATCTACAATGGGCCTATTTACTATTTTGCCTATGATATCAAGACACGCAACTTCAATAGCACTGTAAATGTGAACCAGTTTTCGCTGATCCCAAGGAGCATTGCCCCTGGCTGATGCATGATCTTTTCCAAAATGATCTATCAGTATATCTTTAATCAGGTTGGTTTGAAAAGGATCCTGTCCAATGATCAAAGGTTTACTTCTTTCAAGAGCCTGATCCGTAGCAATATTGCCCGGTATTTCACTGATACCACTTATGCCATCATCGGTAATCAACTCTACGATGGTACGCAATGCATAAGGAGCATGTACTCCGGCTGCATTGAGTAAGGGAGGATCTACCGTTGCAATTGGGGTAATATTAAAATATTCGATTTTAGGTCCTTTCGTGATCATACGATTACAAAATTGTGATTAAGACGGTGACTGTAATTTCATTTTTAGATCATTGGAATTAAATTGGCAGCAATCAGGATAATAATCAATCCAGTAAATGCCATGACCAGATACATTGGTATTAATGTTTTTAATGCTTCCTGTTCAGTGAGGTTACTCGTTTTACATATGATCCAGAATCCTCCATCATTCATCCAGGGGACCACTTTTGCCCCGCAGCCAATAGCCAGACATAAATAAACGGGATGGAATGGCAAGTTTGCATTGTGAGCCATACCTGATAAAATACCTGAAGCCGTGATCAATGCGACGGTCGCTGAGCCTTGAGCAGTACGAATGATTGCTGTAACTAAAAATGCCAATGGCAATAATGCCAGTTGATAATCTTTAGTCATATCCGCGATATGAGTGCTGATACCTGTTTGTTGAAGCATACCTCCAAACGCACCACCGGCAGATGTAATCAACACAATACTGCCACCGCCCATTAATGCCGTTTGTACGAATGAAGACATTCCTTCCTTGCTGGTCTTCTTTTGCCAGGCCAACAAGATCAATGAAATAAAACCTGCGGTAATCAATGCCACTGATTTATCCCCAAAAAACAAAACCGCGTCCAGAATTTTATTAACCACATAAGAAGAAGAAAATGGTGCATCGATGGAGTGAACTGATTCTAATGCCGTATGAATACAAATCGTAACCAGTGGAAATAAAATCGGAAGTAATGAGATGCCCAATGAAGGAAGATGACTATCGTCTTTATCTGCTGTACTTTTTAAATCTTCAATCCTTGCATCTATAGAATCCCTGAGTGGAATATCCCATCTTTTATTAGCCCAGGTCGCAAATAAATAACCCGTAGTAATCGTCATTAAACCAAGGATACTTCCGCAGATCATCATCAATCCCATATTGATATTTAATGTCCCGATTAAAAATAATGGCCCGGGCGCAGGCGGAACCAATGAATTAGACATTGCAGCACCAGCTACTATTGCGAGCACTAATAAAAGATAATTTTTACCAATCCGGATCGACATGACTTTAGCCAGGGGCATCATTAAGAATATAACCGTATCAAAAAAAACCGGAACTCCAATAAAAAAACTACTAACCATAAAACCAATCGGAGCTTTTTGCAATCCTGTCCCTTTAAGCATGGATCGGATTATTCTCTCGGCAGCGCCACTGTCCAGCATAGCTTTACCAATGATAGCAGCCATAGCAATCAGGATTCCAATTTTAGAACAGGTATTTCCAAATTCAATAGCTATTCGTTCACCACTGCTCTTTAAAGAAAGTTGTGCAGCGCTGGCTGCAGAATTTCCTTTTAATAAATAAAATTGTTCTATTAATCCGGCTGGAGTAAGCACTGCCACGACCAAAGCTCCTAATAATAATGCAAGGAAAGGATGTAGTTTAAGACCGATGATTCCACCCACTACAATAAGAATCCCGACGAATAAAATAAAAAAAGGATCAGACATGTGGTTGGTGATTTATTTTAGTAAATGTAATAAATCTGTAATGATATTTTGTCAATCCACTGATACTTTACCTATATGATTTTGATGATCTTCAATTGACGCAGAATACTGTTCGTGATGCATACTATTATTTCAGCCCCGTCTTAAACACCGCCTCTATCGTCATTCGATCACCTTTTTCATTCTCTAATATCACTTTATCTTTTTCTAAGGGAAAATCGACTTTAGTCTTAATGATAAACTTTGGATTGAAATCTGTTATTTTTTTAAGCAAGTCGTAAACCGGTGAGGGACCATGTTCATTAATGATCCCTTTAGATCCGATGGTTTCAAATAAAGTGAGGTGGCTGGCTCCGGCAAGATATTTCAAACATATTGCGGTCCAGTCAGCTATAAATTCTGTATGCTGACGATTATCGATCGTATGAGTAGGATAATCTCTTGCTTTTAAAGTAATCGGGGAGATATGAATATTTTTATCGCTAAAAGAACGTATCGTCGTTATTGGATATTGAAATGCTTCCAGGTTTTCGATAAGGATATTTGAAAAAGGCAAATGAGCTTGAGGTGTTGCACCATAACTTATAAAATCAAGTCGGGGATCTATAATCCTACTGCGGTTTATATCTACAAAATGGTTATTCGTACCACTACCAATTTTTATCCATGGAAATTCCGTTCTAATTCTAGGTATGATATAGTCGAATAAGGATGGATCAATAACAGAACCACCTTTTTGAAGTATAAGCAACGATTTTATCTGAGTATTTATTAGTTGCCTTAATTGTTCAAATTCGGAAATATAATCATCAAAAAAGACGCATAGTTCAAGGTTGGTATTTAATTCATCTGATTCCTGGTAAGCACTATTTAATTGCTCAATCCATCTCGTTTTAAAATCAATTTCAACCCGGTAATGATCGAAAATAATTTGTTTAAGCATGCTGATGTGAAACTCTGATAGTGGTAAGCTATTTCTGGTATACCCCAATGCTGGAAATGGAATACGTTGTTCATTGAACTCATTCGCAACTCTATCTTCTTTTTCCGTGAAAGATTTATTTCCCACGGACAATCTTACTTTTTGTTCAACGACATCTCCGGGGTCAACTATTACAGGAAATGGTATACCTACCGGAGTAGAATAAGTTTTATATGAACTGTCAGACCAATTGCGTTGATCTTCGGATTCAAAAACATCTCCTTCAAATTCTAATAATGCCTCCACCTGGTTTGG
>JBDTUE010000079.1:0-16851 GCA_040007895.1 Saprospiraceae bacterium
CCTACAGCAATTATATTATGGGAATCATGTGCTACACACGAAGCGATAGCTCCCGCTTTTAATCCAAATCCCTTTACAAAACCTATGGCAGGTTTGGCTTTTTGATATCGGTTGACAACAGCAATTTTAAGAATATCATGCCGGGCATCAGAGACAGCATAGCCATCAAGGATATATGCCGGATGACTTATTTTATTCGTGATCAATTGCCCATCTATAGCTTCAATCACAGCAACATTCGTGGATAAAGCCCGGAGTTTAAGGTCATCGGAATTAATGGGCTCAGTATTAAATTGATTAATGATAGATACAGGACTTGAAGGGACCAGACACGATCCATGTTTGGCCACCAGGATACCTTTTACATATACTTCATTAACATTGAAATTTTGCAGATCATCTACTAATATGAAGTCAGCTGACTGTTGTTCACCTACCATTCCGGACTTTATTTGATAGTGTCTTCTTGGATTAAGCGTGGCAATTTTTAGTACATCGTAAAGATCATAACCGTCCTTGACGGCTCTGGACACTAGCTGATTAATATGACCTTTTATCAAATCGTCCGGATGTTTATCATCGGAGCAAAACATCAACTGATCAGGAAATTCGGCAATCAAAGGTGCAAGGGCATTATAGTTTTTGGCGGCGCTCCCTTCCCGGATGATCACCTTCATTCCCAATTGTATTTTTTCTTTCGCTTCGTCATAACTATAACATTCATGATCGGTCTCAATCCCGGCTGATTGATATAATCTCAAATCATTTCCCCGTAATCCGGGTGCATGACCGTCCACTGGTTTTTTTAGTTTTTTGGAAGCAGAAATCATTTGCATCAACTCAGGGTCTCTGTGGATTACCCCTGGATAGTTCATCACTTCAGATAAATAACCTATCCTTGGATCATTTAATAATTTTTCAACCATTTGGGCGTTGAGTTTTGCACCAGAGGTTTCAAATGCACTGGCAGGCACACAAGATGGTGCACCAAAAATGATTTCTAAAGGTAAATCCTCAGCATTCTCAATCATGTAGTAGACACCTTCAATACCCATGACATTAGCTATTTCATGCGGGTCAGATATGGTAGCCAGGGTCCCAAATGTCAATGCCAGTCTTTCAAATTCAGAAGGTACCAACATAGAACTTTCGATATGGATATGTGCATCCACCAATCCTGGTAGTATAAATGGTCCTTTTTTAGATTTTACTTTCTCAATAGCCATTATTCGGCCATTAGCAATTAATAGCTCGGCACCATAAATTTTACGCTTAGCCAGGTCAACAAATTGGCCTTGTATTTTTTGATTCATGTCTTAAAAGAATACTTAGTTAAAACTATTAATAAATCATTCAATTTATGTTATTCTTTTTAATAAAATAATCTAAACGTTATCTGTAAAGAATTTGTAATCAATTTTTTATGTGTAAAAAGGATATTATTACACTTCTAACCTTTTGTAACTTTTTGGATTCCAATACAGTTACATTTTCAACACAATCATGTAATTATTTACCTTTGATTTTTTAAACTCTTAAATAGTATGAAAAAAATAATCTTCGTTTTGATCCTGGCCATTGGATGGACATGGGTGAATGCCCAAAAAATAGCCATTGTAGATATTACGCAAGTTTTGGAAAATCTCGATGAGTATAAAAAAGCTCAAGATCAACTGGACAAAGTAACAGCTTCCTGGAAACAGGAGATCGCTGATGCCCGTGATAAGATAAAAGTGATGTATAATAAATATCAGGCAGAACAGGTTTTGTTGAGCAACGATCAACGCAAGACTAAAGAAGATGAGATTATGGTTAAAGAAAAAGAGGTGATGGAAATGCAAAAATCTAAATTCGGTCCTGAAGGATCTTTGTTTATGAAAAGACAAGAACTGGTGCAACCTATCCAGGACAAGGTCTATAAAACTATTCAGGAATATGCCACTGCAAAGGGATTAGATCTGATTCTTGATAAAGGAAGTTCTGCAGGAGTGATATTCTCAAATCCCTTACTGGATAAAACTTCAGATATTCTCAAAAAATTGGGAATACAATAATACCTTTGCAGCCCAAACTGAAAATAAAAATTTTTAAATTAACTTCTTAAGAAATGAAACCATTTAAAGTACTTGTTGTTCTTACCCTGGCTTTTTTGACGCTACAGCTTGATGCTCAGAAATTTGGCTTTACCAATTCTGCTGTGATCATGAGTGAAGTTCCGGAGGTAAAGCAGGCAGAATCAAACCTGAAGGCATACCAGGAACAGCTTACCAAACAAGGCCAGATTAAAGTAGAGGCTTTGCAGGCTAAATACCAGGACCTTGCCCGTAAAGAAAAACAAGGAGAGATTGCACCGAAAGCCCTTCAGGAACAATCTGAAAAACTCAAAGTAGAGGAAGACGAACTTGCAAAACTTGAACAGGATATGCAGGGACAATTAGCTCAAAAAAGAGAGGTTCTTCTTCAACCAATTTTGGATAAAATAAATAAAGGAATTCAGGACGTTGCTAAGGAACATGGTTATTCTTTTATTTTTGATTCAAGCGCTGGTATGCTTCTGTATGCGGATGAAGCGAATGATGTGACTGCTTTGGTGAGATCTAAACTTGGGTTAGCTGCTACGGCATCTGTTACTCCTGCTTCAAGTACCGAAGCCAAGAAGGATGCTCCTGTCAAAAAACAATAAATTAATAAGGTATACTTGTTTGAACCATACAGCCCGGCATTGAACCTGCCGGGTTTTCTTATTTTATAAAATCATGGAATTATTAAACGATAGTCACAATGAATCTTGAAGAAAAAATAAATAACGACATTAAAGAGTCAATGAAAGCTAAGGATCAGGCCTGGCTGCGGGGAGTGAGAGCCGTTAAAGCGGCTATTCTTTTAGCGAAAACGGATGGTTCTGGATTAGAGTTAAATGAAGAAAGGGAAATCAAATTACTTCAGAAATTAGTAAAACAAAGACAAGACTCCCTGACAATCTATGAAACTCAAAATCGGGAAGATCTGGCAAAAGTAGAAAGGGAGGAAATAGAAATTATTCAAAGATATTTACCGAAGCAAATGACGCTGGAGGACTTGGAATCTTATGTCAGGGACCTGATTCAAACGCATGGCGCCAACGGCATTAAAGACATGGGTAAAATAATGGGTCTTGCTTCCAAGGGACTCAGTGGAAAAGCGGATGGAAAGACAATAGCTGACCTTGTAAAAAAAATGTTGGTATAATGCCCAAATTGAGATTTTTACATTACATTTGAAATGGAATTTACAAAATTTTAGTATAGAAACCAGCAGATCATAGTTGCACAAATATTCATTTATGACTTTTTTCGGGCAAGTTTCTTAGACCTTTTGAATCAAAAACTCACACTTAATTTTTAATCAGTAATCAATTTTTTTTTATTTAAATTTTTCTTAGAATGAATATTTATGTTGCAAACATCAGCTACAGTGCTTCTGATGATCAGCTCGAAGCGCTTTTTGCGCAATACGGAGCTGTAAAATCTGCCAAGATCATTATGGATCGAATGAGTGGACGTAGTCGCGGCTTTGGTTTTGTCGAAATGGAAAATGACGACGACGCTAAAAATGCTATCGCTGCCCTCAATGGACAGACCTGGATGGAAAAAGTATTAAATGTCAACGAAGCACGCCCTAAAGAAGACAGGGGCCCTAGTCGCCCAGGTGGCGGCGGAGGCGGCGGAGGATTCCGTCCTCGTCGTGAAGGTGGCTACGGTGGAGGTTATCGCTCCGGTGGTAGTGGCGGTAGTGGCGGCGGCGGTGGTGATCGCGGTGGATACAGAGGCGGAAGTGATCGTGGAGGAAGCGGTGGCAGCGGTGGTGGCCGTGGAGGTAGTGATCGTGGAGGCTTCAGAGGAGGTGACCGCGATTTCAACAGAGATAGCGATTAATATCTGATTTCAGATTATATTATAGCACAAAGCTGTTCGGTTAAAACCGGGCAGCTTTTTTTTTGACCCTTATCAGGTTTTCTAATTGAAAATATGTTTCTAAACTGAGAAACAAATAGATTATGAAATTTAATGCAAGGATTTTCGGGTTTCCTTTGGATAGCTTTCACTTTTCGGCCCAATAATCAAAAACCAAAACCTTATCTAAGTATGGACCTAACACTTTTCCAAATGCTTTGTGGGCTGGATGCGGGAGATAAATATCGCGGTCTGACTCAGATGAAAAAGTCACAAAAAAACAATGAGTGAAGCCCTGATTAATTTTTTCAGGACTATTATTAAGGCCCCATTCTAATGATTTAATTTCTTTAATCTTCGAAGGCAATGCGCGAAATGCATTTTCGATATCTTTAATGCCCTGCACACTACTGGTATCTTTAAATTTAAAAAGGACGACATGACGCAATAATTTTTTATCCATACTGACCATATTGTTATTCGTTTGTGCCTTAAGACAAAGACAAGGAAGTAGAAGTATTAATGCAACTAGAATGTATTTCATAAAGTGGTAATTAAATTTTATTCCGAAGGTAACTTTTCTTCTTCTTCGCAACATTAAAATTAAATTTTCCGGACGTTACAAACACCATGATGTTGAAATTCCCTCTACTATTCTTATGGATTTAAATCCCTAAACCCTAATAAAATACTAAAGTGGTAGTATTATTAATTCATTCAGTCGAATAATTTATTTCATCCACAATTTTGAACGATACCTTGAAGTTCAATTTTCTTTAAATCCTATTGATATGAATTCGATCGAACAATTTTTCCTAATGTGCTCCGGGGCAAATCCCTCCATTTTAAAGAAAAGCCCAACAGATATAAATAAATATATCGGCATAGGAGCTACCATATTCTTTACAGGCTTGCTTGCGATGATTTCTGCAAGCTATGCCATATTCACAGTTTTTGATCATTGGCTGGCTGCACTTTGTTTTGGCCTTGTATGGGGTTTGATGATATTTAATCTTGACCGGTATATCGTGTCCTCGATGAAACGAAGAGGGTCAGTAGCAGTTGATTTTTTTACAGCTGTACCAAGATTAATTTTGGCCGTCATTATTTCCATCGTTATTTCAAAACCATTAGAATTAAAAATTTTTGAAAAGGAGATCAATGCTGAACTTGTCAGTATGGAACAGGAAGTCTATAAAACCCAGGAATCAAAAGTTCAGGATAGATACCAGGCCCAGGTTCAGGCCTTACAATCTGATTTGGTCTCTTTAAAAAATGAGATTCAACAAAAACAAATTAAGCGGGATGACCTTACTATGGTAGCCCAACAAGAAGCAGATGGAACAGGTGGGTCTAAACAAAAAAATCTTGGCCCAATTTATAAAACAAAAAAACAGGACGCAGTTCATGCGGATGAAGAGTTGAGTGCCCTGATTACTCAATATCAACCTATCATTAAGGATAAAGAATCTCAAATCAACTCAATCCAGGAAAAGATGCATCAGGATATTAACGGACTTAATAAAACTGCATTAGGCGGATTTGCTTCTCGGATTGATGCACTTTCGAGACTTTCAGAAAAGAGTCGTGCTATCTGGATTGCAAGTTTGTTTATAATGCTTTTATTTATTGCTATTGAGACGGCGCCCATCTTTGTAAAACTGATTTCCGCCCGCAGTCCATACGATTTTGTACTACACAAACATGAGCATGTCTTTGAAATGAACCACAAAGAAAGGACTTCCATCCTTCAAACCGCTACGCTTAATACGATCGCTGAAATGAATGAAGTCAGCACCTATAAAACACAATCTAAAATCAAAGCTGAAAAACAATTGATAGAACATGCCATCAAAGAAGAGGTAGAACGATTGAAACAGGAACCTTTGAGCTGGAAACAATGGTGGGCCGATGGAGGATTTATGAAAGCTTAGGGACAAATTGAATGTTGATCGGTTGAATTTTACAAAAACCAGGCTTAATTACCAACCTGAGTAGTTAAGATTTCGTCCTAATACGAAAACCGTTTATTATGAAATCTATTGCTGCTTTTCTGCTTTTTGTATTGTTTTTATCGTGTCAAAAATCATCGCTCTCTGATCCTAATAGTATAGAAGGAGATTACGTGACCAGTGCATTCTTAGATCCCAGTTGTACAGCAGTCGAACCGGGTAAACTACCTACACTTAAAGTTTTTAGATCTGGTCAACAAAACTATGATATGGTTATTACCCGGTATCTACCGGTAAAATCAACTACAGAAATTTCAGGGATTAAATTAATAGAGGAAGGAGGGGAAGATAAATTAGTATATCAAAACAAAAGTGCCGGCTCCTGGAAAAAAGTAGAAGGATTTGGAGATCAAAAAATTTTAACGATTTCGATTCAATCTGACCCTACTCAGTTCACTTACTTCGTAGGACAAAAGAAATAAAATTGATACTTTTTCTCTTGTGCAGGTATTAGTCGGATTTACCTTCGATGCTTAATCTTTGTTTGCAAGCTGTCCACATGCAGCATCTATATCCTTTCCCCTGCTTTTACGCACCGTGACATTTACCCCCCGAGTGTATAAATATTCTGCAAACTGATTCAACCTGTCCTGTGGTGTTTTAATAAACTCAACGCCTTCTATTGGATTGTATTCAATGATATTGACTTTGACCGGGAAATTCCGTTTACAAAGTTGTACCAGATGCTGAGCATCCAAACTGTGGTCATTAAATTGATTGAAAGCAATGTATTCGTAAGTGATTTCATTTTGGGTCTTGAGATAAAAGTACTCGAGAGCCTCCATTAAAATTTCGAGATTGTTTTGCTCATTGATTGGCATGATCTCATTGCGTTTTTTATCATCCGCAGCATGGAGGGAAAGTGCTAAATTAAATTTTACCTGATCATCACCTAATTGTTTGATCATTTTAGCAATACCAGCTGTACTCACTGTGATACGTTTAGTGCCCAATCCAATAGCATCCGGGCTGGTAAGCAATTCGGTACTTCTGAGTACTTCCCGGTAATTGAGTAAAGGTTCACCCATTCCCATATACACAACATTTGATAGAGAAGTCCCATGAACCTCCATGCATTGTTTATTTACCTGAATATACTGATCTACTATTTCAGCAGCATCCAGGTTTCTAATGCGTTTCATTTTACCCGTAGCGCAAAAACTACAGGTAAGACTACAACCTACCTGAGTGGAAACGCAAACGGTAAAACGGTTTTTTTGAGCTACTGGTATTAAAACGGATTCGATTTTGTGACCATCATGAAGAATGAACCGGGATTTAATGGTCCCGTCAGAGCTAATTTGAGATTTGTCTAGTTTTATTGGCTTGATTTCAGCATAGCTGATTAATTTTTCTCTTAAAGGTTTGGAGAGATCACTCATAGCTCCAAAGTCAGATGTCTGCTTTTTCCATAACCATTGATAGATTTGTTTTGCTCTGAACTTCGTTTCACCAAGACTAAGAACCCAGGCTTCTAATTGGGGAAGGCTCATCGCCCTTATATCTATAGGTTTTATCCCGGTCTCCATATATGGTTCAAAGATAGGCTTTAATACAATTTATTTGTGAGGAGTTCGTCGTCATAAATCCTTGATAAAACGATAAATATGTAATTATTTTCAAGAATTTAATTTTGCATACTGCAATTAATGCTTGCAAAAAAAGTATAAAATTATTTTAATTTAATTTATGCAATATATAATTCTGAGTATCCGAACAATTTGTTTTCACATTTGTTTAAATTATACAAATTCATTTCATTAGATGGATGAAGGGATTATGTCCCGAATCTTATATCAATCCAGCTAAAAAAATGCTGTTTTGAATACCTTTAATTTTGCAGACAGTAAAATCAAACTATATGAACAACAATATTTTAAGTCCTAATTTGCCGGAACCCACCGGCAAGAGGATTGTAATCGTGGGGGGTGGTTTTGCAGGTATTGAATTTGCAAAAAAAATTAATCACCCGGAGTACCAAATCGTGCTTCTTGACAAGAATAATTATCATCAATTCCAACCTTTATTTTACCAGGTAGCCACTGCCGGCATAGAACCCAGTGCTATTTCGTATCCATTCAGAAAGCTATTTCAAAATAAAAGAAACTTTCACTTCAGGCTCGCTGAGGTAATTGAAATCAAACCAGAAGATAAACTTCTTAACACTACGATAGGGCTGGTTTCATACGATATCCTGATATTGGCCATGGGTGCCAAAACTAATTATTATGGCAATAAAGACCTTGAAAAATATACCTATCCATTAAAGTCGATTTCTGATTCTCTATCATTTAGGAATTCAATTCTACACAAATTCGAACAGGCTTTATTAAAAGCTAATCATGAGGACGTTCAGCAGTTGCTTCAATTTGTGGTAGTGGGTGGAGGCCCTACAGGCGTGGAAGTATCTGGTGCTTTGTCAGAAATGAAAAAATTTATACTACCCAAAGATTACCCTGAATTGGACTTTAACCTCATGAAGATTTATTTGATTGAAGGCTCAGACAGATTATTGAATGCTATGACTTTATTTTCCTCTGAGCATGCAAAACATTATCTGAGGAGCATGGGTGTGGATGTGATATTGAATAAATCAGTCAAGTCATATAACGGACGCACCCTGGTGTTATCAGATCACACTAAAATCGAAGCGGACACAGTAATCTGGGCTGCGGGAATCAAAGGTGCAGGGGTAATAGGACTAAATGAGAATATTTATCTCCCTAATCAACGGCTTCAGGTAGACGAATATAACAGGGTCAAAGGTTATGAAGATATTTTTGCTTTGGGAGATCTTGCAGCTCATGAAACAGCATCCCCACAAGTAGCTCAAGGGGCAATTCAGCAAGGCCTTCTTTTAGCCCGAAATCTAAATCACGGAATTGATCCATCAAAATGGAAAAGCTACAAATACTTTGACAAAGGCTCTATGGCTACTGTGGGAAGAAATAAAGCAGTTGCAGAGATCGTTGGTTTGAAGTTTTCAGGTTTTATGGCGTGGTTTGTCTGGATGTTTATTCATCTGATGTCCATACTTGGATTTAAAAATAAAATTCAGACCTTGATCAATTGGGCCTGGAGTTATTTCTCCTATGATCAATCATTAAGGTTGATGATTCAGGCTAATAAGACTTTGCCAGATTTACCGGAGGATAATAATCCATCTAATATTCAGAATAAACCAGAACCAAATTCTTCAAATAAGAAATTAGAAATGGTTAAATGATACGAGGCCAATTGTATATATTATGTCAATGACATCCTAACCTTATAATTTATTCATCTATCTAGTTGTACCTTTACGGCAGAAAGCAAAGTTGCTTCGTCTTAAAATCAAAGCGTGAATATATTTGAATCTCTGGGTTTGGATGCCCAGCTCAGTAAAGCTATTGCTGAATTGGGATTTGAGAAGCCTACTGAAATTCAAGAGAAAGCGATCCCTGTTTTATTGAGTGGGGCTGCAGATTTTATTGGACTTGCTCAAACAGGTACCGGTAAAACAGCTGCTTTTGGACTTCCATTATTACAACTGATCGACTCGTCAAAAAAACATCCCCAGGGATTGATCATCTGTCCCACGCGGGAACTTTGTATGCAGATCAGTAAAGACCTCCTGACCTTTAAAAAATATAAAACCGGTATCAGTACTTGTGCCGTATATGGGGGTGCCTCTATTGTAGATCAACTGAGGGAAATCAAACGGGGTGTCCAGATTGTAGTAGCTACGCCAGGACGACTTATCGATGTAATCGAACGAAAAGCCATAGATCTAAAACATATAAAATATATCATCCTGGATGAAGCAGATGAAATGCTTAATATGGGATTCAGGGAAGATATTGAATTTGTATTGAGTCATACCCCTGAACGCGATCGGATCTGGTTATTCTCAGCTACCATGCCGGCAGAGGTAAGACAAGTATCTAAACGGTTCATGAATACACCTCTGGAAATCACCATAGGTAAATTGAATACGGCTAACATATCCATCGACAATGAATATTTTATGGTAGCGCATTCAAACCGGTATGAAGCACTGAAACGTTTGATCGATTATAATCCGGGTATGTATGGTCTCGTGTTCACCCGGACCAAACTGGATGCTCAAAATGTTTCTGAAATGTTGGTCCGTGAAGGCTACGATATAGAAGCGCTCCACGGTGACCTTAGCCAGGGTCAGCGGGATAAAGTAATGGCTAAATTCAGGGCTAAACAATTGCAACTGGTCATTGCTACTGATGTTGCTGCCCGGGGTATAGATGTCAAAGGTATAACTCACGTAATTAATTTTGAACTACCGGATGATCCCGAAGTATATACCCATCGAAGTGGCCGTACAGGAAGAGCAGGATTGAAGGGGATTTGTATGAGTATCGTCACTCCTAAGGAACGAATTCGTATTGAACAGATTGAACGATTTGTCAAAGCAAAATTTCACCGGCATGATATCCCATCCGGAAAAGAAGTCTGCCGGAAACAGTTTTTCCATTTTATGGACAAAATGATGGCGGCTGATACTACACACGGTGATTATGAAACCTATTTGCCTGATCTACGGGAAAAATTCGAACATTTGTCTAAGGAAGAAATCCTTAAGAAAATGATTTCATTTGAATTTAACAGGTTCCTTCAGTATTATGAAAATTCTGCTGACCTTAATATTAAGCAGGAGACAAGAGGTACAAAAGGCAGATCTGATTCAAGATCTTCTGGCAATGATAGAGATCGGTCTGAAGGCAGGTCCGGAGATCGATCGAGGTCAGGCAGTACCGGTGGTAGCCGTAGTTATACTGGTGGAAATGAAGGAATCAAATACAAACAGCTGTACGTTAACCTTGGTCAAAAAGATGGATTTTATAAAGCATCCTTTTTACAATTTATCCTCGACAGCAGTAATCTGAAAAAAGAAGTATTGGGAAGAATTGACATGAAAACCATGAATAGTGTCTTTGAAATAGAACCCGGTTCTGCATCTAAAATGATAAAATCCCTGGATGGAAAAATGTATAAAGGGAGAAAGATTAAGATGAACGAAGATAGAATTTAGATTAAATGAAGCTTATGAGAATAAGCTACTTCAATAACTGATCAAGAGCGCTGAAATGATATCCTCTTTGTTTTAATAGTTTAATTAATTCCGGCAATCTCGTAAAAAATTTTTCTTTTCGATCAGGTCCGGCTCCAATATGCATGAGTAAAATAAATCCATTCAGACCTGTTGTATTTTTATTTTCATAATCAATTATAGATTTGAATATAACCTGATTGTCCCTGTAATTTCGATCTTTCAAAGTAGTATAATCAGTATGACTCAGTGTCCCGGAAGTAAAATTGATAAGCTGTACTCCAAGATCATGGGCCCAGGATGAAATGGAATCATTATACCATTCATAAGGTGGTAAAAAATATTTAGTGTGATCCGGATTTACCTGCAAATCGTTCATTGATTCGTAATTCTTATGAAGATCATCAATGAATTCATTTTTTGTGATTAACAGGCTGTCTCTTTTGACCCAATCACAATACAATACATGTCGATCCGAATGAGGTCCTAAAAAATGACCATCGCGTAAAAGCTTTTTGATTCCTGGTATAAATTGTTTGTTTCTGTAAAACCTTCCGGTAAAAAAGAAGGAGGCATTTACCTTCTCTTTTTTTAAAGTAGATTGAATGAAATTTAAGCCTTCACCATACTCATCGCCTGAGAATATCAATGCAATTTGCTTAGTACTTGAATCACCGCGAATGATTGCTCCATGATTTAAAACATACCTGCTTTGGCTGAATGAAGTACTCCAAACACATAACAAATAAAAAAAAACCAGGCGTCGCTTATGTTTGATCCCAGGGACGACTTTAATCATCTGAACACTAATTCACTATTTTGAAGACCCAGGCAGTTGATCCGGGGAGCTTTTTGGGTAACGTGATTAAATAATCTCCATTGGAAAGTCTGGTCCAGGCTAATTGTTTCCTGACTCCTAACATGTAAATATTAGAACCAGATTTTGGAGATATGTCTTTAATGGTAGCCGTTGCTGAATGCAATTCATCTGCGATGACGTACGTGTATCTTCCATCTTTGCTTACGGTAAATTTGTAATGGTCTCCTTCTTTATAGTTTTTTCTACTGTTGGTAGCATAGATAGCTTCTCCGTTTATCTTTAACCAGGCACCCATATCTTCTAACCGTTTTACACTTTCTGATGGAATTAGGCCTTCAGCAGTAGGACCTACATTAAGAAGATAATTGCCTCCTTTGGCGGCTACGTCGATCAGGTTTTTTATTAATTTCTCCGAGGACTTCCAATTATTGTCATTCTTTTTATATCCCCAGGTATCATTCATCGTCATACAAGATTCCCAATCATTCGTAGAAGTCCCATCAAGAATTTCTTGCTCCGGAGTTCCAAAATCTCCCGCTGCATCATCGGTTTCACTCATACCCTGCATGCCTTTTCTTCCTTTGCCAACCCGGTTATTAATAATGATGTTTGGTTTTAAGTCTTTAATCATATGGTAAAGATCCTTGCCTTGATCTTCCGTCCATTCAGGGATCCATTCACCATCAAACCACATTACTCCAGGATCATATTTAGTCAGCAATTCTTTAATCTGAGGTTTCAAATATTCTTCCCTGTACTTATTCCAATCAGGATTTTCAGTGTTTTGATGGGTATAGCTTTTCTTAGATTCTGCATCCGGTTGATGCCAGTCCATGATGGAATGATAAAAACACATTCGAATGCCGGCAGCATTGCATGCATCCGTCAGTTCCTGTAGGATATCTCTTCCGAAAGGGCTGGTATCCATAATGTCATATTCAGTTACTTTGGAATCCCACATACAAAAGCCATCATGGTGTTTACTGGTGATTACAATGTATTTTACTCCGGCATCTTTGGCAATAGCAACCCACTTTTTTGCATCAAACTTCAACGGATTAAAGGATCGTGCAAATTGTTCATATTCAGGTATCGGAATATTAGAGTGATGCATGATCCATTCTCCGATATCTTTAGTCGTATTTCCTTTATATTCCCCGGCAGGTACGGAATAGACACCCCAATGTATAAATAAGCCAAATCCTGCGTCCCGCCACCACTCCATTCTTCTGTCGCGTTCTGCTTTGGATTCCTGGGCTTTTGCAGATAATGTGAACAATAAGGTCACCGAAATGAAAATGAGTAGATATTTTTTCATGAAGTAGAGTATATCAATTAATTAGAAAATGCAATCTTACTCTATTTATTCTGCATCCTTAGCAAGGACTAAAGAACAGAGGATATCATAAAGTAAAGTCAGTACTAAGATACTACGACTAATTCTTACAAGCCTTAATTGTATGAGATTTCTACCTGGCCGGTCACTATTTTGGTAACCGGACATTTTGGTAATATGGACTTTAATCTTGCGAGTTGTTCCTCATCTACAGGTCCTTCTATAGTAAGTGTTTCATGAATACGGTTTATAGTGCCAGATTCAGTTTTGATTTCTTCAAGACTAAGTTCAAGATATATTTTACCTATTGTCCATTGCTTTCTGTTGGCGTACATGCGTAAGGTAATCGTAGCACAAGTTCCAATAGAACTTAAGAACAATTCTTCCGGGGAAGGTGCTGTATCCAATCCCTCCCTGGATACAGGTTCATCAGCATACCAGCTATGAACGCCATTACTGCAAACACATCTAAACGGGGAATCTGTCGATTCAATCTTTACGGTTCTTGCCATCTTTAAGTATAAAAATTTTAATTTAAGAAAGGATTATACATCCGTTCATGACCTATTGTAGTAATAGGTCCATGTCCAGGATATACTTTGGTAATATCTGGAAGGATAAATAGTTTTTCACGAATATTTTTCAAAAGTAAAGGATGATTTCCTCCGGGAAGATCAGTGCGCCCAATGGATTCATAGAACAATACATCTCCGGCTATTAACACGGATTCCATTTCATCATAAAAGCATAAGCTTGCCGGCGAATGTCCCGGACAAGATATAAGTCGCCACGATGAACTACCTAATTCCAAAAATTCATCTTCCACCAGGACCCTATCCGGAGTAGGAGAAGGATTTGTCTGAACACCATACATAGCAGCAATTTCCGGCAATCGGGATAACATTATTTCTTCTCCTTTAGGAATCCACAGTGGGATCGTATACGTTTCTTTACACCATTGATTTCCTAATACATGATCAACATGACAATGTGTATTAATTATAGCTATTGGGTTTAATCCTTCCTTATTAATGAAGGCGGATAGTATTTTCCGTTCATTTCCATCCTGGCATCCAGGATCAATGATAAATGCTGATTTAAGTTCATCGTAGAGTACATATGTATTTTCACTGAAAACGTTAAATGTAAACTCTTTAATATGGATCATTTCCGGCAAAGGAATAGATTTTTTTATAAATTTTATCTATAGTTGCAAAGGTTATTTAGTTTTGATGATAAGATTAACTTGGGATGCTCATAAATCGTTTAGTGACCGACGCTCATGCAGACCTGCTATTTATTTTTAAATCCAAATGGAAATTGGTTGTATTTGCGTTGATTGGTGTGATTTATTTAATTTGCTGGGCCAGTATAAGAAAGACGGTCCATACTCCTTTAAAAAGCAACTTGCTTATTGGCGAACGCCTGGTTGGTAGGGCAAGTCTTATTATAGATCCTGAGATTCCTTTATTAAGTCCTTATGGTTATGATAGCCAATTTTTTTGGGCCTTATCTGTGGATCCGTTTTTGCAAAATAACTTCATTATAAAAAGTATAGATTCACCGGCATACAGGAGCCAACGCTTGCTTCTACCATTTCTTACCTGGAGCATTATTCGTAATCCGGCCAACATTATCTATGGACTTTGGTTTTGGTGTCTGATTGGCTATGGGCTTGGATTTGTAAGTATAATTAAATTGTGTAACCATTTTAATATTTCTGCAATAGTTCCTTTGTCCATTTACACGTTTAACCCCGGGATGGTCATCGCTTTAATACATCCTATGTCAGATGTGTTGGCTACCGGATTGTTTTTATTTGGTTTATCTCAATGGATAAATAGTAAAAAATGGATCGCTTGTTTGTTTTTTATGTTGGCATGCCTGGCTCGGGAATATACAGCGGTTTATATCTTCTCTATTGCAGTTTTTACTTGTTGGACTAAAAGGTCAATAAATATAAAACAGATCCTTCCTTTAATAATAAGCGGAATACCTATGGTCGCATGGCAAATTTATATTCGTTGGAATCAGGGTGTATGGGCCTCCAGTCAATTAATTCACGGTTTCGATTGGCCTTTTTTGGGGACCTTTAAATACTTGAGGAGAAATATGAAGGGGAATTTCATATCGAAAGATTTGATCGGTGCAATTTGTTTGCATCTTG
Organism: Saprospiraceae bacterium; assembly: GCA_040007895.1. Classification (GTDB taxonomy): domain Bacteria; phylum Bacteroidota; class Bacteroidia; order Chitinophagales; family Saprospiraceae; genus JADJLQ01. The sequence goes on from JBDTUE010000079.1 coordinate 15,333, forward strand.
CTTGTATTTTAGTCCTGCTGAACTTAAACGGTATGAAAAAAAACCTGCTTCTATTCTTAACGATATCGAATGCAGTTTTACTTACTTTTAGTGGTGAGGCAATTATGGAGAGTGATTGGTCATACGTTAGAGGATCGATTCTATTTGTAACCTTTACTTCTATGGTTTTTTTGATGCAAGAAATCAAATCAGATTCAAAAGCCGCACTTCATTCATAAATACAATTAACCATCAAGGATTATTTTACAGGCTCTAAAATGAATGCTGCATCTTGTCCGATATAATTGCCATGTCCTCCTGTAGGTTTTAATGCAGGAAGTGTAAATGTAAGTTTGTTGCCAGGTAAGATTTGTGTGTCACCTTCATATATAAATGCTCCACGCCAGGTATGGTATATTCTGACTTTGTATTTATTCATTGTTGGACTTTTAGCAGGCAGATTATTTTTTAATGTAAGTGTAATCGTATCCCCCGTAACATCTGTAATAGGATCTGCAACCCAACCAAAAATCATTTGATCACTTGAAATAGCAAAAGCATTTTTGCCACCTTCTATGGAATCAATTTTTGAAACCTTCGTAAGTTTAGAGAATGGAATTTCGCGGGTAAATCGCGATAAACTTCTAATTTGATTGGTAATAATATTATCATTTAAATATCCTGAGTATGCCCACCAAAAAGGAGACATAGCGGTACCATTTGCCAATGAAACCCATAACGCATTGTGATATAAAGCCTGATATCCGGGCATGCTTGGTTCATAAAATGTATGATCCCATCCCGTCTCTCCTATGATGGCTGGTTTTTCATAGTTATTCCAAAGTTTACTTACCTGACCTGCATAATTATTGTAACTCAACATTAATGGGTGATCATCATGGCCAGCTATACCGCCATCTTTAATCATGGAGAACCCCTGAGCTTCATAAATTTCCCTGGCAGGTAAATCAAAGATTTGATACCCTTCATGCCAGTATTCACCAATGCCTCCGCTTCGTGTACCCGTGGTAAGATGTTGATATGGATCATTTGATTTTAAATAATTATGTACTTTTTTGCCCCAAACAGCGGCTTGCAGGCTGTCACCAGATGTCCAGCCATCCGTACCATTTACTTCGTCGATGATAAACCAAAGCATTAGTGCTTTGCTGTATCCCCACCTGGCTATCATATACCGATACAGATTTTCCTGCGCTTTCCAGACTTCATCATTTCTATAAAAGTCTTTTGCAGGAGTGATTTGTTTATATGGATTAGTATTCCAACGGATATTTCCACCGCCCCACACCGTTTCAGATAAGAAGGCGTGAAACCATATATTAAGACTGAGTTGCATGTCTCTTTCTTCGAGCATAGTCAATACTTCGTCAAGTCTGCCGCTGATACTTTGATCATACCTGCCAATACCACTCGCTTGAGTTTCTAAAGGTGTAATAAATGTTGAAATAAAATTTACCCCCAGTGCTTTTAGTTCATCCAGCGTGGTAGGTTTTATCTGACCTTGATTAAATGAGGCATA
>JBDTUE010000080.1:0-16733 GCA_040007895.1 Saprospiraceae bacterium
ATCTCTTTACTTTTTGTATCTTGGGCGGCTCTGAAATTAGAAATCGGTTTACATGATTAATCTTATTTTATTTGGCCCACCGGGCTCTGGAAAAGGTACACAAGCCCAAAAGCTGGTAGAAAAATATGGTATTAGACATTTCTCTACGGGAGATATGTTTAGATTTGAATTGAGTAATAATACTGAATTGGGACAGTTAGCAAGATCCTATATGGATAAAGGGCAATTAGTACCGGATTCAGTGACAATAGCCATGCTTAAACAACGAATGGAAAGCGGTACGAACCAGGTTGGATTTATATTAGATGGATTTCCTCGCACGATAGCTCAAGCAGAAGCACTGGATGAGTTGTTGAAATCAAATGATATTAAGATTACTGCCTTATTAGCTCTTGTAGTGGAAGATGAAGAGTTGGTGCGAAGGTTACTCCGGCGGGGAGTATCTTCTGGTCGTGCCGATGATGTCAATGAAGCTGTAGTTCGAAACAGGATGAAAGTATATAAAGATGAAACTACACCTGTATATGAATATTATGATACAAAAGGAGTGGCGGTGCAAATAAACGGGATGGGTACCGTGGATGAAATTTTTGAAGAGTTATGTCTGCTTATTGATGACCGATATACTACCAAATTCGTTTATTAGAATTCCGGGTAAATCCGTTTTAAAAATCGACTGGAATACGGGGAAGTAAAAACAAATGGAAGAAAATTTTATTGATTATGTAAAGATCCAATGCCGTTCAGGCAATGGGGGTCCTGGTGCTATACATTTGCACCGTGGCAAATTCCAACCGCAAGGTGGTCCCGATGGCGGAGATGGAGGCAGAGGGGGGCGTGTTTATGTGACAGGCAATAGTCAATTATGGACCTTGTTACATCTTAGATATAAAAAACACGTATTCGCAAGTGATGGAGATCCTGGAGCTAAAACTAATCAATCGGGACATGCCGGTGATGATGTGGAAATCCAGGTTCCGTTGGGTACGGTCATACGGGAAGTGGAATCGGGTAATCAACTGGCTGAAATTACCAAGCAAGGTGAAACTCATATTTTATTAGATGGAGGAAGAGGAGGCAAAGGCAATGCGTTTTTCAAAACCTCTACGCATCAAACACCACGGTTTGCTCAACCGGGCGAACCCGGGATTACAGCCTGGCTTTCGTTTGAATTAAAGATACTCGCAGATGTTGGTTTGGTTGGATTTCCCAATGCGGGTAAGTCTACCTTATTAGCATCTATTACTGCCGCCAAACCTAAAATTGCCAATTATGCTTTTACTACATTGGCTCCAAATCTCGGCATAGTCAACTATCGTGATGGAAAATCTTTCGTAATGGCAGATATCCCTGGTATCATTGAAGATGCGCATGCCGGTAAGGGCCTTGGTGTCCGGTTTTTAAGGCATATTGAACGCAATGCGGCCTTATTGTTTATGGTCCCAGCGATTACAGAAAGCATTAGTAAAGAATATAAGATATTGTTGAAGGAGCTTAAACTATATAATCCTGAATTGATGGATAAACCACGATTGCTTGCCATCACTAAAATGGATCTTATTGAAAGCGCAGGACGATCGGCTATCAAACGTAAGATCCCCAAAGGAGTGCCATATTGTATGATCAGTGCAGTGCAACAAGAAGGATTAGATGAATTGAAAGATAAATTATGGGAGTTGATTAACCGGGAAGCGTAAGGTTGTTTCATTCCAATCTCGATCTCACCCCCACTACAATAAAATATTGAGCAAATATATAGGTCGCCATGATCAAAATCCCTGCATATGGAATTGGTGTTTTAAATTTATTAATGGCCAATAAACTATCAGAAGCAACAAACAAAATGGCTCCGATCACAGCACTAAATCCCAATGGAAACTCCTGTACACACCGCCAACTGTTCCACGCCATGACAGTCAACATCATTCCATATAATGTCACCGGGATCTTCAAAGCGAGAGGCATTCCAGGGTAAAGGATAGCCAAAAACTGGATGAAATAAAAAATATAAATCAAAGACCAATTCATAGAAATATTTATTGGCCCAATGCGTCGGAATGTAAGCACGTACATCCATTGAGCTAATAAAAATGCTCCCAACCCTAAATAAAAATAGATAGTGAGGTGTGATGATTTTTCCAATTGAAGTAATACATCACCCGCCGTACTGAAAGCGAGACCTGCGAAAAGAGTTTTAATAAAAGGAGTTTTTTTGTCCGTATCAGTAAGAATAAAAAAAAGACCCAAAGCAAGACTTGGCATCAAAAGAGGTTTAGACCAGCTTGTCATGTCAGAATTTAAACATTCACCTAATAAATGAAGTCCGGAGATTATATAAAATGGTATAAATGATGTCTTCACCATTATTGAAGGTACAAATAGTGGAGCATTCTTGTTCGCCGGTAACTCCCTGCTCATAGTTGGTTTTATAGAATCCAATCAATGAAGCCCACCCTTGAATAAAGAGAAATTCTAATGAACATATATTTTTTCAATTTTTAGCCCAAAAATCAATTGTTCTAAAAGCTTTATAAATTGCAGTTAACCTTATTTTTCCTTTGTCAACATGGAAAACAATTAAGAGCTATGGATGAAAAAATGAAGGAAGAAGTTCATAACAAAATTTTTTTATCAATCCCCCGTATTTACCTACTTTGTAATTGTTTTTGTGACCCAAGCCCAGTTTGAAGCAATTTTGAAAAAAGCCAACAATGAATCCAAATTTTACTGAGAGAGTTTTTGTTATTAGCCTTTTTGTTTTTTTATCCTTTTCCTGCAATATCAAAAAGGATACTCCTGCTATCAGCAATAGCATGGAGGCCTCGCAAGACAACCTTACACCTCCTCAGGTTAAGATTATGGCAAATCTCCCTGACAGCTTGCAACCAAAAACCACCTTTTTAAGTACTGTGCCAAAGCCATTAATAGTCAATATTCCCACAAAACTCGGTGGCTTTTATCCTGTCAAAAACGGATTAGGGGAGATCATCCATATAAAGTTAAACCCTCCAATTATAAAGCCGCTTAATGACGAGGTGAATGCAACAGCCCAGGAACTTAAAGATTCTACCGGGAGACCCCTATTAGGCCTTGGAGGCAAGTCTGATTTTACCACATACACTACAGATCAAGGACTTGCATTAGATGGCATTTATTCTTCTTATTCGGATCGACAGGGCAATCTCTGGTTTGGTACCCTGGGAGGTGGACTGAGTAAATATGATGGAAAAAGCTTTACCACATTCAGTCTTGCACAAGGATTGGGAAGTACTCAGATATCCGATATGATTGAAGATAAAGCTGGGAATTACTGGTTTGCCACCCGAACTGGACTGAGTAAATATGATGGTTATTCTTTTTCCATGTTTACGATTGATCAAGGTTTGATCAACAATAATTTGAATAAACTATTAGAAGATAAAAGCGGAAATATCTGGATGACCTCTTTAGCCGGGATAAGTAAATTTGATCCTGTGAAGTCAAGCTTTACAAATTATACTACAGCCAATGGACTTCCCCATAATTTTTCCAGAAGTATCGAACAAGATGCTGATGGTGATATATGGATAACTACCAGATCCGGTCTTTGTAAATACGACATTTCATCTTCACCTAAAGACACCGGAAAAGTTTTTACGACTTACACGAAGGCTCAGGGCTTGATAGATAATAATATTGGGGCGATGATGAAAGACAAAGCAGGAAACTTTTGGATTGCATCCAATGAAGGAGTAAGTAAAATAAATCCTAAAATATATACCGGTGAAAAGAAATCATCCACAGGAGAAACGGTCGGCATTACTAATTTTACTACTCAAGATTGGATAGCTGGTATCAGCATTCTATTGGAAGATCATGCAGGCAATATCTGGATTGGCAAATTCAATCAAGGGGTAAGTGTTTATGATCCGACTAAAAATAATTTTACGAATATCACCACCAATCAAGGACTTGCCAGTGATGAGATCAATACGATCACTGAAGATAAGAACGGAAATATCTGGATCGGTACGAATAGTGGAGGAGTAAGTAAATACAATGGCCCATCCATCACTAACTTCATCTCGCCGCAAGGACTGGGACTCAGTTCAGTATTCAGTATAATGGAAGATAAGGCAGGTAATCTATGGCTCGGAACATTGGGTAATGGTGTAAATAAATATGATGGCCATTCTTATACAAATTATTCGATTGCTCAGGGTTTAGGACTTTCCGGTGATCAAATCTTTTCTATGCTTAGTGATCGTACCGGCAATCTATGGTTTGGGTCAAGTGGTAGTGGACTAGTGAGACTATCCAGCGCAGGCAGGCCCTCCTTCATCAGTTACACTACTGATCAAGGACTAGCAAATAACAGTATCAATTCAATCATGGAGGACAAGGATGGCATACTCTGGTTGGCTACAGGAAATGGACTTAGTGCTTTTAATCCTTCAGGAGATAGTGCATGTTTTATTAATTATACTCAAGCTCAAGGACTTCCTCAGAATGCTATTAGCTCCATCAAACAAGACAGGTTTGGAACCTTTTGGATAGGTACAGGTAGAGAAGGGATCAGTGTTTTTGATTCAAAAAATAAAAAATTTATTAATTATAATATTGGCCAGGGACTTTGTGGAAAAAATATAAACAATGTCACCTTTGATAAAAACGGTAATCTCTGGATCAGTACGAATGGTGATGGACTTAGCAGAGTATCAGCTAAAGAAATTGAAAATTTGAATGCTAATCTTTCCTCCAGTACTCCTTACCTTTTAAAATTTGATAACCTTGCTGTTGACGGAGGACTACCTGATAACGTAGTCTATGATATCATATCTGATTTTCAGGGAAACATTTTTATAGGTACTAATCTGGGAATTACCGTGATTCCGGATAGTCTTGCTTTAAAACCTTTTGCAGAGATTAAGGATAGAATGGAATTTTACAATGCTCCCAACGGCTATCCAATAAAAGATCTCAATACCCGTGCTTTATACTGTGATCATAATGGAATTATTTGGGCGGGTACCGGAAGTGAGAAAACAGGATTCGTGCGGTTTGATTATACATCTATTCATAAGACCAATAAATCACCTTCTTTAGTAATTCAGCAATTAAAGATCAATGGAGAACCTATCAGTTGGTCAGATCTGAATTCAAAAGGAAGATTAAACAATCAGGCAGATAGCGCAAAAGCAAAACTGGATGAATCTTTAAAATATGGTCAGATGCTTTCCTCATCGGATAGATTGGCTCATTACAAAAAATTTGGTACCATTCTTTTTGATAGTATCAGCAAGTTTTATTCTATTCCCCAAAATCTTGTTTTACCCAATGAACATAATAATATCACTATTGAATTTAACGCGATAGAAACAGACAAACCACAATTAGTCAATTATCAATATATCCTCGAAGGTTATGACAAAGAATGGAGTCCCATTCAAAAAAACACAAGCGCTACTTTTGGCAATATATCAGGAGGTACTTATACCTTCAACGTAAAAGCTCAGGGAGCCAATAGGATCTGGAGTGAGCCTGTAACCTATACTTTCAAAGTAATGCCTCCCTGGTATGCAAGCTGGTGGGCTTATTTACTATATATCTTGTTGGCCGGGACAGGTATTTATTCCTTTGTACGATACCGGATAAAACAATTGCAAGCCAAACATGATGAACTTGAAAAAATAATTGAAAGCAGGACCCATGAACTCAAACAGCGGGCAGAAGAACTTAGTGTGATCAATAAGGTACAGGAAGGGCTGGCGAAAGAATTGGACACGCAAGGTATCTATGAACTCGTCGGTGAAAAAATCCGCGAAATATTTAATCCACAAATAATAGATATCGTCACCTATGATAGCTCTACTGATTTACTTCACGATCGATATGCCTATGAAAAAGGCGATAGATCCCTGGTAGGATCCTGGAAACCTTATGGATTTAGAAAACAGGTCATTGACACAGGTCAATTATTATTGATCAATAAAGATCTGGAAAAGAAAAGTATAGAATTACAAAGCAACGTATTGCAAGGTGAACAGCCAATGTCTGCGGTCTGGGTACCTATGCTTTCCAGTAATGAAGTGAAAGGAATGATCAGTCTTCAAAATCTCGATCGCGAAAATGCTTTCTCTTCATCTGATGTCAATCTGTTAAGTACGCTTGCCAATAGTATGAGTGTTGCATTAGAAAATGCAAGGCTTTTTGATGAAACAACCCACTTGTTGAAAGAAACTGAACAACGTACCGCAGAACTTGCAGTAATCAATAGCGTCCAGGAGGGATTAGCCAGTGAATTGGATATGCAGGGCATTTACAACCTGGTAGGAGACCGGGTTCAGAAGCTTTTCAAAGCTCAAGTTGTAATTATTGCAACGCTGGATCTCGCTCATAAAGTTGAACACTTTAATTATTTGTTTGAAAACGGTGAAAAAGTTAATGCTGAATCAAGGCCTATCAATAAACTGAGGCAGTTATTAATTGATAAGAAGCAGTATATATATATTTCTACTGAAGAAGAAGCCAGGACGGATTTTGAAATGATGGTGATAGGTGATACTAAAATGCCTAAATCATTATTGTTTGTACCTCTCCTTGCAAGTAATATTATAAGAGGATATGTAAGTCTTCAGAATTTGGATACCGAACATGCTTTTACCAAGTCAGATATTCGTCTATTGGAAACACTTGCCAATAGTATGAGCGTCGCACTGGAAAATGCGAGACTCTTTGATGAAACGAATCGTTTGCTAAATGAAACAGAACAACGTACCGCAGAGTTGGCCGTCATCAATAGTGTACAGGAAGGTCTGGCCCGCGAATTGGACATGCAGGGCATCTACGATCTTATTGGTGATCGGATACAAAAACTATTTAATGCACAAGCTGTAATCATTGCGACATTGGATATTGACAATAAAACGGAATACTTCAACTATGTTTTTGAAAATGGCGAACGGGTATTAATAGATTCACGGCCAATCAACAAGCTAAGACAGGAGTTGATCGACCGTAAACAATACATATATATTTCTACAGAGGAACAGGGGTTAAAGGAATTTCAATTAAAAGCTATTGGGGATACTCAATATCCAAAATCATTATTGTTCGTACCCCTTCTGACAGGTAATGTCATCAAAGGTTATGTGAGCCTTCAAAATATGGATACTGAAAATGCTTTTAGCAAATCGGATATCCGTTTATTGGAAACTCTTGGTAATAGTATGAGCGTTGCACTTGAAAATGCAAGACTCTTTGATGAAACCAACCGATTACTCAAAGAAACAGAACAACGGACTGCAGAACTTGCGGTCATCAATAGTGTTCAGGAAGGCCTTGCCAAGGAGCTTGATATGAAAGGTATTTATAACTTGGTGGGAGATCGTCTATGTGAATTATTTCCTGATTCACAAACTTTAGTAATCCGGACTTTCAATCATAATACAGGTAAGGAATGCTGGCATTATGCAAAAGAGAAGGGTATAAGACAATATGTAGATGCCAGACCATTAAACTGGAACAGTAAACTCCTTATACAAACCAAGAAACCTTTAGATATACAGGAAAATTATGTTGAAACTTCTAAAATGTATGGAGGTTCAGGAGTCACTGCAGGACAACCGCCTAAATCAGCTGTCTTTGTACCTATGGTAGTGGGAGATGTAGTTAAAGGTTCTATCAGTTTGCAAAATGTCGATAAAGAAAATGCATTCAATGAAGCAGACTTAAGATTACTCACGACTATTACAAATAGTATGAGTGTTGCGTTGGAAAATGCAAGACTTTTTGATGAAACCAACCGCTTGTTAAAAGAAACGGAACAACGCACTACAGAGCTGGCAGTAATCAATAGTGTACAGGAGGGTCTTGCAAAAGAATTGGATATGCAGGGTATTTATGAACTGGTAGGGGATCGGTTATGCAGTTTATTCCCCGATATGCAAACCTTAGTAATCCGGACCTTTAATCATGAAACGAGCACTGAATTTTTTCATTATGCAATAGAAAAGGGAGTACGTTTCCCTATAGATTCGCAACCATTTATTTGGGCAAGCAAAAATCTTATTCAAAATAAAAAGCCGATCATCATCAACGAAAATTATTTAGAAACATCCAAAAAGTACGGAGGAATCGGTGTTACAAAAGGACAACCCCCTAAATCGGCTGTTTTTGTTCCGATGTTGGTTGGGGATATCGTCAAAGGCTCTGTCAGTTTACAAAATGTCGACAAGGAAGATGCATTTACTGATGCTGACCTTCGTCTTCTCACGACCATTACGAATAGTATGAGCGTGGCTCTTGAAAATGCAAGGTTATTTGATGAAACTACATTGTTATTGGCAGAAACAAAACAAAGAGCGACGGAATTAAGTAGTGTAAACAGTATCAGCAAGGCTTTGGCATCGCAGTTGAATGCTGATGATTTAATTTTGATGGTGGGTGATAAGCTAAAGGATTTGTTTAAAGCCAATATTGTATACCTCGCGCTCTTAAATGAAAAAAATAATATTATCGATTTCCCTTATCAATTTGGCGAAGACCTTCCTCCTTTAAAATTAGGCCAGGGCCTTGTTTCTAAAATCCTTCAGACGGGTGAGCCATTACTCATTAATAAAGATTTCGAAGAATCACGAAAACAATTGGGTGTTGCACGTCTTGGAATAGCATCGGCCTCCTATCTGGGTGTGCCCATACCAGTGGGAGATAAAATCAGAGGTGTATTAAGTGTACAGAGTACTGAACATGAAAATCAATTCAATGAAAATGATCTAAGGCTTTTATCAACGATCGCCTCATCTGTAGGCGTCGCCTTAAACAACGCTACGCTGTTTGAAGATGTAAAACAGGCTAAAATGGAAGCAGAGGCTTCCGGTAAATTGGCGGAAAAAGCCAATGAAGCTAAAAGTGCATTCCTTTCTACGGTCAGTCATGAACTAAGAACTCCATTGACTTCCGTACTGGGATTTGCTAAAATCATAAAAAAACGATTAGAAGAACGAATATTCCCGGTTACTGATCGTTCCGATCCAAAGATCGAAAAAGCTATGCAACAGGTTTCGGATAATTTGAATGTGGTCGTATCTGAGGGGCAACGATTAACTAATCTGATCAACGATGTATTGGACCTTGCTAAAATAGAAGCAGGAAAAATGCAATGGAATGAAGAAAATGTTTCAATGCAGGTAATTGCTGAAAGAGCTATTGCTGCTACCACCTCTTTATTTGATCAGACATCATTGACACTTGTTAAGCATATCGATGATAATCTCCCGGATATAACCGGTGATCCGGACAAAATGATCCAGGTCATGGTCAACCTGATTTCGAACTCTGTCAAGTTTACACCAAAAGGTACAGTCACCTGCAGGGTCTATCAACAGGATGATGAAATACGAGTTAGTATTTCCGATACCGGCATTGGTATTGCACCAAAAGATCATGCTGCTGTATTTGAACAATTCAAACAAGTGGGTGATACGTTGACAGATAAACCCAAAGGCACTGGACTTGGACTTCCTATTTGCAAGGAGATCATTGAGCATCATGGAGGTCGTATCTGGTTGGAAAGTGAACTCGGCAAGGGTAGTACATTCTTATTTGCACTGCCGATTTTAAAAGTTAGTCAAACAATCAAACCTATTCAATTGGATGAATTGGTAAAACAATTAAGAGAAGAAATGTCATTGTCTTCCTTAAGTGTCAAAGGCAAAGCAGCCAACATTCTTATTGTAGACGATGATGACTCTATAAGATCATTATTAGAGCAAGAGCTTGGAGATGCAGGTTATTTGATCGAAACAGCGCGCAATGGCAAAGAGGCCTTAAGTAAAGTAAAGGAACTCCTTCCGGATCTAATCCTACTGGATATCATGATGCCGGAGATGAACGGATTTGATGTGGCGGCCATCCTCAAAAACGATCCTCAGACCATGGACATTCCTATCATTGTCATCTCCATTGTGCAGGATAAGGCAAGAGGATTCCGCATTGGCATTGATCGTTATCTCAATAAACCAATCGATACCCATATTCTGCACAATGAAATCGATAGTTTATTAAAGCAGGGGAAATCGAAGAAGAAAGTGATGATTGTAGATGAAGACTCCGCTACATTAAATATGCTCACGGAAGTATTAAAAGCAAAAGGATACGTAGTCACGGAATCGAACGGTATAGAATTACTGGAAAAAGCTATCGCGAATCAACCCGATATTATTATCCTTAATTCTGTAATGGCTGAGCAACAAGAAAAAATAAAAACATGGAGATTTGAAAACGGAATGGAAAATGTTTTATTCCTGGTTTATCAGTGAAGAGTGAAGAATGAAATAATTGATAATGAAATAATGAAAGAATGAAGAATGAAAAGTGAAAAGTGAATAATGAAAGAATTTGTCCTCAAGGCTCATAGCTCATACCTCATAGCTGAGAATCTCGAATGAATAATAACCCGCTAAAAAATATATGGAACAAAAGATTTTAATAGTAGATGATGAAGCACATATCCGGATGCTTATAGAACAAACTCTGGAAGAACTCGAAGATGATGGAATCGAGTTTCTGACTGCCGATAACGGGGAGACTGCTTTACAACTGATTCAAGCAGAGAAACCAAACCTGGTCTTCCTCGATGTGATGATGCCAAAAATGAACGGGATGGATGTGTGTTCGGAAGTGAAAAAGGATCCCGAATTGAAGGATGTCTTTATCATACTGCTTACCGCTAAAGGCCAGGACTTTGACCGTCAGAAAGGACAGGAAGTGGGTGCTGATATCTATATGACTAAACCATTCGATCCTGAAATGATTTTAAATACGGCAAAAGAAGTTTTGGGAATTGGATAGAGAAACAAATGACGAATTAAGAATGAAAGAATGAAAAATGAAAAGTGAAGAATGAAGAATGAAAAGTGAAGAATGAAAAGTTAAAAGTGAAGAATGAAAGAATGAAAAATAAAAAAATACTGCTCATTTGCTCGCAGCTAAGAATAACGAATAATCTGAATAATGAAATTAAAAGCTTTATAAATTCAAGATAAAAATAAATAGGACCCGAAATCCGAAATCGCAAATCCAAAATATCGAAATGTCCCAACTTATTCTAAAGTCAATATTAAATAAAAGGAGTGAAATCACCAGCTGGTTACAAGCTTGGGTGGTGATGAACAAGATTGAAATCACCATAGAGGATCAGCGACAAAATGTATTGTTTGGAAGACAAGTCACCTCCGAAGTATCCACTTTTCCTCTATCTCATCAGGGAGAAATTTTAGGAACAGTAAAAGGATCTCCGGAATGTGTTATAATCGCAGATCTTTTATCAATTTTTATTCAGAAGGAATCTGAGAAAAAAAAATTAGGAACAGAAGTACTCAGCTTATACCAGGAGTTGAATGTAATCTATAATTTTTCTGAACGTTTGACTCAGACGATAGATCCTGATATCATCGCTCAGATTACTCTTGAGCAAGCGATGCATTCTATTCCATCTGAAAGTGGAGTAATAATACTTTGGGATGAAGCAAAAAATCAATTGACTATTCCCGCTCAATCAGGCGAGTCCCTTTTTAATGTAAGTCGGCTTAAGGAAAATATGCCCCTTCTGCTGAAGATAGGTATGAGTGGCCAATCCGAAATCATCAGTGATATCTCAGTTTTAAAAGATAACGATATTATTGAAAAAGATGTTCATACCATCGTCTATGCTGCGATGAAAGTGAAGCATCGCATCATGGGAGCGATCATCCTTGCAGGCAAATTGGTAGAACAATATAGCGCAGCTCATCTTAAATTATTAGTTACGCTGGCACTTCAATCTTCTACGGCAATTGAAAGCGCCATGTTGTTTGAAAAAAATATCCGGGAAGTTCGGGAACGAGAAGAAGCTATTCTTCGAATCCATGAAGTGACCAAAAAATTTGTTCCGAATGAATTCATTCGGGCTTTAGGCAAAGAGTCTCTGACTGATGTCATGCTGGGTGATCAGGTGGGGAAAATTGTAACCGTATTGTTTACGGATATAAGAGATTTTACTACGGTATCTGAAAAGATGACCCCTGAAGAAAACTTCAGATTTGTGTCTGCATTCAATGCGCGATTAGGTCCAATCATCCGATCCAACCGAGGTTTTATAAATCAATATCTGGGAGATTCCATCATGGCGCTATTCCCTGAAAATCCAGAGGATGCTCTGAAGGCAGCTATATTAATGCAACGAGCAGTTGAGGAATTAAATAAGGAAAGAACTGCAGCAGGCCTATTCAGTATTAATGCTGGTATAGGTTTGCATACGGGCCCCCTCATCATGGGTATCACCGGTGATGAATTCAGGTTGGATGCAGCTACGATTTCAGATACGGTAAACACGGCTTCGAGGATTGAAAGCCTCACTAAATATTATCGCTCACCATTATTATTGAGCGGTGAAACATTGCGGCAGATTCATTCGGCGGACAAATATCATTTAAGGCATTTGGGTAAAGTTCAATTAAAAGGGAAAAATAATCTGTTGAGTATAGTAGAGTGCATTGACAGCTACCCGGAAGAAGAGATTCAAATTAAGCTGAGTACACTACCTCAATTTAATTTAGCCATGGATTATTACCAGGAGCGCAGATTTGATCTTGCCATTGAAATATTTCAGAACATCCTGGCCATTGATCCTGATGACGATGCTGCTGAATATATTTTAAATATTGCCTTTAAATATTCAAGAAATGGTGTCCCGGAAAATTGGACCGGCGCTGTAGAGATGCTGAATAAATAAAACGCTTCCATTTTGGAGCAGTTGTGGTTTAGGAGCAGTTAAACTGCGACATCATTTACATTAAAAATTTATTTTTTACAGAGCCGGAGTTTAACTCCTAAACAATAGGATTTTAATCATTCTTTACACGATCCATCATCTCTTTCGTTTTGTCAGCAAATTCTCTGAAGAGCGGTTTGACCATATTAAATACGGCTTTAGATTTATCAGGTAAAGCCTTTAATGCAGTGTAGGTATAACTATTGGCTTTAGTAGAAGCCGATATGCCGTTGACCTGATCTACAAACCACATCCCGTAGCTAAATAAGACTAAAAACAAAATGCTCAGCGCTGCTCCACCTAACAATTGATTGAAAAAATTGATTTTAATGGCTTTTAAAAGATCTTCAAACCGGCTTCCTAAAAATCGAACCAGGAATAAGGTAATCACAAAAGTCAATGCAAAACCTACGAGGAAGACTAACGGACTATTGCTTCCGGTAGCTTTTTCAAGACCATTGACCAGGTAAGGAGAAAGTTTTAGGGCTGCTAATAAACCGATAAAAACAGACACGATTCCGAAAATAGTCTTCACGATCCCCTTCGTATATCCGAGGTAAAAACCATATACTGCAATCAATGCTGCGATAATATCTATTGTCATATTAAATCTTTTAAATTTAAGTTAATTCACTTTAAGCGATAATATTAAGATGCAAACTTCGAATTGGGTAAGTTTTTCGACTAAGATTTTGAATTTGGGGATCGATTATTAAAAATTGGAATATTTTTTGTCCAGTATAAAACTTAATGTATATTTAACTCTGTGAAATTTTATACCATCTGCATTTTACTTGTTCTGGGGACCAACCAGGCAATTAGTAAGGACTATGGTATAGTGCCTACATATAATAAAAATATATATAAGACCTCGCTTATTGACACGCTGCCACCTGTTTTTATGATAGGACAATTCAGCGATCAATATGAAAAACTTAGTAGTAGCGCGCATTCTTTATTGGAAGTTTCTCAAAACGATGTTTACCTGGCCTATGATAAATGGTTGGATATGCTATCTGAACTTTCCGCAGCAGCAGATCATTCCGGAATTAACTTAAAGGGAACTAAATTTTGGTGTTCTGTCTATTGGAACCAGGACGGAACCATCAAACATTTTGCTTATTACCCTAAGCCCGGATCAATACCTATTGATCAGGATCGATTCAAAACTATGCTTACCGGTTTTGTTTCCAACTATAAATTACCTATCGCTGCAGATGCAGCTTTTTATAATTATGGAAGCGTCGCTTTTCCCATACCCGTGCGTCGACAAGTGGCAGCAAAAAATTGAACCTGACCTCCAAACAGCACCTTTTTATTTAACCAGGATTAATAAGTATATTAGAATGTGCCAAACGTAGTTTGTGTCGATGATCATTCTTTGATATTGGAAGGCCTAAAGTCATTATTAGAACAGATTGAGGATTTCCATTGGAGAGGAGAATATACACACCCAATGCAATTGAGCAAAGCATTGCAGGAAGATCATTCTATTGATATTGTCTTGATCGATGTATTTTATCAACGAGAAAACAAACTTGAAGATATTGCTGCCCTTGCGCAGAAATTTGACAAAGTAAAATGGATTATTCTGAGCGCCTACGAATCTCCTGCCCTTGTGCAACAGGCATTCTCCTATGGTATATCAGGCTATCTCCGGAAAGATGTAACGATTCAAGAATTGAGACATGCTCTACAACTGGTATGGGCTGGTAAGAAAAATATTAACTATACAGGGATAAACACAGGTAATATTTCAACAGATCTGAAGGAAAAGGAACCTTTATCTTCCAGAGAAAAAGATATTGTCGGCTTAATTATTAAAGGACAAACAGAACAGCGGATAGCAGAATCGCTGTTCATCAGTAAGCACACAGTACATACTCATAGAAAGAATATCTTCAAAAAATTAGAGCTTCACTCTAATGCTGAACTGATCAGGTATTTTATTGAAAATCCTTTAAGCTGAGTAGGGAATACTAAAGAGGTGCAGCATTCCACCATCTTTCCTGGGGAAAGCATCGAATTTTCCATTGAGCAAAGTAGCTCTTGATTGTATACTGGCCAGACCTACCCCGTTTCCATTACCAATGGATTTGTTATAATCATAAATCATACCATTATCTTCTACTTCAAGTTGTAATTGATCTTTTTCATGGACTAATCTCACTTTGATCTGGGTAGCCTTAGCATACTTGAGTATATTATTAAATAATTCTTTTACAGTTTGATAAATATTCTGTTTTAATATGGCACTTAAACTTTTATTGATATCCGGCGAATAGTTAAACTCAATATCCATATTAGAATCTACTAATTCGATTTGGTATACCAATTCTTCAATCGCTTTGGTGAGTTCCTGATGTTGTAATGATAAGGGTGCAAGGTTATGGGATATGCTTCTCACTTCATGTGACGTATTACCTATCTGACTGATAAGATCCGTCACTAAGTTTTTTTGTACACCGGGTTCGATTTTATTTTCCAGCGATGAAAGTCGCATACGAATACTGGCGAGCGAAAGACTGATGCCATCATGTAAGTCCTTTGCAATCCTTATTCGTTCTTCTTCCTGGCCTAATAAAATATTTTCAACAGCTTTTTTTCTAAGTGTAGTGATTTCCCTCAGGTGATGTATTTCCTTTGTATATAATTCGTAATACCGATAGATGATAATAATGCTGATACAAATGATTTCAATTAAAAACATAATCACCAACAAATTGGGATAGACGGGCAGTGCAGGAATCCAGCCAAAATGAAGACTCACCAAAAAAGCTAAGGGTATAAACAATCCGGCAGTAATCAGGAGTAACCACATTACTTCAGGTTTTTTATTCAGTTTCCAGGATTGGTAGAGTAAATAGATCAAACAGACATCGGCAATTGGCAGGATCAATGCAGTAAGTTGAACAAATCTCATCATAAATGAATCCGGAATCCAACCAGTCCATGAATAAATTAATCGGCAAAGTATATTCAAACCACATATAATCATACTGGATTTCAGAAATGCATTGATCGCAGCATTGGCAGGATTCCATCCAATAAATTTGAGGACAAACAAAATGTAAAAAATATTGGCAAGGTGTTTACTCAATTCGAGGACATTGGTTTGAACCCAGATTTGTTCCGGCCATAATGCAGAAAAAGTAATGCCCTTGACGGAAGCCATATAAATACAAAGACAACAGGCGTATATAAAATAATATAAAATCACCCGGCTGCGGATAATGCATACTGTAATAAACAATATTAAAATATAAAGAAATGTAGAACCAAAAAAAAGATTCCACCGGTTGAATTGACTGACGTAATCAAAATGATCTGATAAAATTTGTAAAGGTGCATTTAGTTCTCCCCCTTTTTTTTCCAACCGGAGATAATAACTCGAAGTCTCTTGTGGATTTAATTTAATAGGAAAAAGATACTCTGTGAATTTATAAGGACGTGTTGAAAAGGAATAATGATTGCCGGTAATGATCGGTTTTATTTGACTGTCTGAAGTATAATAGCGGATATCATGAATATGACCATTGGAAAGATTAAGCAACATGGATGCAGGATCGCTCGTTTCATTTTTTAAAGTAAATTTCACCCACCAGGTAGACGTAGTGAATCCAAAATTCAGATGAATGTTTCCAGGGTTAAATTCGGATTCTGGTAATTGCATCATGCTTTCCGGACTTTTATTTCCTTCCTTGTCTTCATAGGTCATGATGCTATTCTTAAGCTGATTATTAGCCCAGGTCAATTCATTTTTTGAATACATTACCAATGAAATAGAAACAAAAAAAACAGAAAACATTGCCCGGATAAATGCCCTGGAATATTGCATGAATAAATATTTAAGTTTCAAATTAAACACATTTTAATCCGGAGTTCAAGGAATTAATCAACTATTTACTTAAAATACCCTCAGGAGGGGATTGTAGGATCGTGA
>JBDTUE010000081.1:0-16710 GCA_040007895.1 Saprospiraceae bacterium
TGGGTAGTAGGAACTTATGAGACATTAGGCGCACATTTTTTTGAGGAAGCAATTGAAACTGTTTTAGATGGCACCATGCCTCCGTCAGGTTCTCCTAAATTAACCAGTACTGAATTGGGTCAGTTCGAGTGCTGGAAAGATTCAAATTATCCTAAATAGGAATAAGTTTTATTTAAACAGCCGAGACCTATTCAGCTCCTTTCATTTTCTCGGCGTTATCAGCAACTCTCAATTTTTCAATTATATCATCTATAGCACCATCCATGATGGCATCCAGGTTATATAAAGTAAGATTGATCCTATGATCAGTCAATCGATTTTGTGGATAATTATAAGTCCGGATTTTTTCAGACCTGTCTCCGCTTCCAACAATCGATTTTCTTTGCGCAGCAATACCTTCATTATGTTGGCTGATTTTCGCTTCCTGTATTTTAGATATCAAGCGACCCATCGCGATATCCCTGTTTTTGTGCTGAGATCTGCTCTCCGTACTCTCTGAAACGATGCCCGTGGGGATATGAGTAAATCGAACACCACTCTCCGTTTTATTTACGTGTTGGCCTCCTGCACCGCTGGCTCTGAATGTGTCTACCCGTAAATCAGCTTTATTAATATCAACATCTTCTAATTCGAGTTTTGGGACTGCCACCACCGTAGCCGCTGACGTATGTACTCTTCCCTGTGCCTCTGTTTTGGGCACCCGTTGTACACGGTGAGTGCCTGATTCAAATTTCATTTTACCATAAACATCTTCTCCGGTCACTTCAAGTACTATTTTATTATAGCCTCCTACTGAGCCTTCATTGGAATATAGCAATTCTGTTTTCCATCCCTGCTTTTCGAAAAATCGCATATACATCCTCATCAGGTCACCGGCAAAAATACTTGCCTCATCACCTCCTGTTCCAGATCGGATTTCCAGGATAATATCTTTGGAGTCTTCAGGATCTTTTGGAATCAATAGATTATTAATTTCAGTATCGAGCAGAGATAATTCTTCATCCAGACTTTGGATCTCAGCTTTGGCCATTTGTCTCAATTCTTCATCTCCTTCAGACAACATTTCTTTTGCTCCCCGGAGCTCCGACATCAATTGTTTTTGCTTTGCAAATGCAGATACTACAGGTTGCAGATCTTTGTATTCTTTGTGGATCTTAGAGAATTTTGCAGTATCATTGATCACAGAGGGATCTGACATTTGTTCTTCAAGATTATAAAATCGTTGTGCTATAGCTTCCAGCTTATCTGTCATAAAGGGTGCAAAATTAATCAATAAGGCCGGTCCATACTTGTTTTTGAAGTTAGTCCGTTGAATTTGAATGAACAGACACTACAATTTCAAAAATAGATCAAAAAGAATGGAGGACTCATGAGAGGTAGAGGTTAAGGCTAAGAGGCGCTCAAGCCTGGCAACCCTCTTGACCTTAACCATAACCTCAACCTTAATCTCAAAAATCTACTTAGGATTCCTAAGAAAACTATGTTTAGCACTATATAAAAAGTAGACAACTAATCCTACGGCCATCCATGCAAGAGCAGTCAATTGGGTACCACTAGGAAGTCCAATGATCATAAGTCCACAAACAATGACACCTAAAATCGGGACTAAAGGAACCAGGGGAGTGCGGAAAGGTCTTGGTATACCCGGATCCGATTTTCTCAATAATATGATTCCGATACAAACCAATACGAAAGCAAACAGAGTTCCGATGGATGTAAGATCACCCGCCCAGCTCTCTGGAAAGAAGCCCCCAAAAATGGAAACAAATAAAAATAAAATCAAATTGGATTTATGGGGAGTTCTGAATTTAGGATGTAGATCAGAGAATACTTTCGGTAACAGACCATCTTTTGACATTGAATAAAATACTCTGGATTGACCAAGCAACATGACCAGGATGACCGAAGAAAATCCGGCAAGGATGGCGATGGTTACTAATTTTGCCAACCATCCATAGCCATGCATATACGTCTGAATAGCATACGCTACGGATGCTTCCTTACCAGCTTTTAAAAAGTCTGCATATGGAGCAACTCCGGTAAGAACATGTGAAAATAAAATGTATAAAATCGTACAAACTACTAATGAACCAAGGATTCCAATCGGCATATCCTTACTTGGATTTTTGGCTTCCTGGGCAGCAGTCGATACAGCATCAAATCCAATGAAAGCGAAGAAAACAATTCCGGCTCCGCGGAGTACACCTCCCCACCCATGATTAAAGAAACCATGATATGTGGTTCCCGGCGCACCTTCAGGCACAAAATAAGGTGTATGATTTACAGGATTTATAAAACCCCATCCAATTACTATAAAAATCAAAACGATTGCAACTTTGATAAACACGATGACAGCATTGACCATAGCTGATTCCTGGGTGCCTCTGATAAGTACTAATGTGATAAGGAAGAGTATTAATAATGCAGGTAAATTAATAATTCCTCGTATTCCTGTTTCGCCGGCGCTCAAGGTAGTGGTGACAATATCCTGGCCTTCTCTCGATACCAGGTATTCAAATGGGGAATGGCACCATTGGAAAGGAATGCCCATACCTAGTATTTTATTTAGATATTGACTCCAGGCAATTGAAACGGTAGCAGCTCCTAAAGCATATTCCAAAACCAAAGCCCATCCAATAATCCATGCTACTAATTCACCCATCGTTGCATACGAATAGGTATAAGCACTTCCAGCTATTGGAATCATCGATGCAAACTCGGCATAACATAATCCAGCAAAGGCACAACCAACGGCAGCGACTATAAAAGATAATGTGACTGCATTTCCAGCATGCCCTCCGGCTGCAGCAGCTGTCCGAACAAATAAGCCCGCTCCTATAATGGCACCTATTCCTAATAATACGAGTGAAGTTGCCGTCAGAGTTCTTTTGAGTGATTTCTCGCCGGTTTCAGTCTGAGCCATCAGCTGGCTCAGTGGTTTACGAATAAATAAGCTCATTTATAATTTTGTTAGTTTATTTCAGGCTTCAAAATAGGAAAAATTTGTTCAATGGCCAATCTAAGTCAGTGCCGTGCATTTTATTTAAATTGGCTTAAATCACAAGGATTTTTTTGAATTTTATTCCTGATTAATGAGGTCATATAGTTCTTAACAAGCAATTTTTATTAATAAATCATCACGAATGATGCTATTATATATCGAGTGAAGGCCCATTTACTTCAATCTTTTTTCAGAATTTTCATAGAATATCATGTTTTATTCGACCAGGATTATGATCGGTTTTTAAAAAGACTTGTAAGACAAAGAGCTGGATTTTGAACTTTTTCATGAAGCAGATAAAAATTCATCGAAAAGGTTATTTATCGATCATACAATATGCAGGTCGTGCACGTTTATGTAGGACAAGTTTGACTAAATTGTACCAATTCTACTTCTCCTTATTCCTAAACTTGTGACTCATCTCTGCTTTATTTTTAGTGACCCAAATTTGTTTGATTCAGAATAGTCTTTATAAAAAGAAATATACTCAACACAAACTATCGAATTACCCATTTGTATATTTGTTAACCTAACTGAAATTTATAAACGATCAATTGATCATTTGAATAATACCTAAATTAACTAATTATGACTAAAATGAAAAATGGCATCATCAAATCACTGGCATCCCTGTTGTTGCTGCTGTTGATGCAAAGCTCGCTGACAAGTCAGCAAATCATTCGTGGTACCGTCACGGATAAAGATGGTCTCGGTGTACCGGGCGCTACGGTGCAAATAAAAAACCGGAACCTGGTCACTTCATCCAATGTAGATGGCACATACCAATTTAATGTCAACCTTAGCCAGGGCTCTTATGTGCTGGCTATCTCAGGCATCAGTTTTAAAACATTTGAACAAACCTTTGCCATTGACAATAATCCTCAGGTAGAAATAAATGCAACATTAGAAGATGATATCACAGGACTGGATGAAGTGGTTGTCACTGGAACCACAGCAGGAACTACGCGCAAACAATTGGGTAGTTTTGTCAGTACAGTAAAAGGTGATCAACTGACCAGAGGAGCTACTGGAAATGTACTTGGTGCTTTACAAGGCAAGACGCCGGGAGCACAAATTATTCAGAATAGTGGTGACCCCGCAGGTGGTTTCTCCGTGAGACTTAGAGGGATAAGTTCTATCTCCAGTAGCAGCGAACCATTATATATTGTAGATGGTATCATTGTAAATAACGCAACCAACCGGGTGACGAATACGAGTTCCAACTATGATGGGGGAACTTTTGTAGGAACCATCGGTCAGAACAGGTTGGCAGACATCAATCCAAGTGATATCGAAAGGATTGAAGTTTTAAATGGGGCGGCTGCAGCAGCTATTTATGGATCCAGGGCAAACGCCGGGGTAGTACAAATTTTTACAAAACGTGGAAGTATCGGCGCACCGGTTGTAAGTTTCAGTACTACAGCTATCTTCAGCTCCTTGCGAAAAAGTGTTGACGTAAATCATTCTCCAACAAAATTTGGTGGACCTGGGGACGGCCCCGGAGCAGTCACTCAGGATATTTTGTTACCTGCTCTTACAGATAAAACGCAGGTGACCCGGTACGATTATAATGATTATATCTTTCGCAATGCGATGGGTACAGACAACAATATTTCTGTGTCCGGTGGCAAGGATAAAACTAAATATTTTGCTTCCGTATCCTATCTGAAAAATGAAGGGATTATAAAAAATACCGATCATCAACGATATGGGTTCAGAATAAATCTTGATCAGGTATTAACCAATAAACTCAATTTTAATATTGGGTTAAATTATGTGAATAGTTATTCCAATGAAAAACCGGATGGTAATTCTTTTTTCTCTCCGATGAATTCAATCAATATTATTGGGAACATTCATGATATTCAGACAAGGGATGCTTTAGGTAATATCAAAGCTATTGGTGAACGAGGACGGGTGAATCCCGTTTCCATCATTGAGGATATCAAACAAAATGAACAAACCAATCGTATTATCACCGGAGGAGGATTGAAGTATAGACCGATAGATGGTTTATCGATTGATTATTCATTCGGTATTGATGAATATGGACAGGTCGGTCAGACCTTTATTCCACCATTTGCATATAATGTGAGCGATGGTTTTTTTGGTGGTGGAGCAATACTTGATCCTACCCGAAATGGATATGCGAGCACGGCAAGTAATAATTTCTTTCAGATTAATAATGATGTATCAGCCACCTACCAGTTTAATTTAACCCACGATATCTTTTCTACGACACAGGTTGGTTACAGCAGTCAATATGAAAAAAATAATTATAGTTTATTACAAGGACGGGGCATGGCTCCCTTTGTGCAGACTGTAAATGGTGCAAGTACTCTGTTGCAAGGGGTGGATGACCGAAGTGAACTTTCAGTGTCCGGATTTTTCGCACAACAAACATTTAAGTATAAGGACTTATTGAATATTGCAGGTGCTGTTAGAGTGGATGGATCTTCTGTTTTTGGTCCGGACCAGCGAAATCAACAATATTTTAAAGCGAGTGCAAGCTATATTATCAGCGAACACAGTTTTTGGAAAGACATGTCCTTTAGTAAAATTTTGAATTTTGCAAAATTAAGAGTTGCCTATGGCCAAAGTGGTAACCTTACCGGTATCGGAGCATATTCGAGGTTTAACGCTTATAGCAGTAATTCATTTATCAGCCGAACAGCTCTATTGAGTAGTAGTACTTTGGCCAATACGAATGTGAAACCGGAACGTCAGGATGAACTTGAGTTTGGAGCTGAATTAGGATTTTTAAATAACAGGATCAATTTCGTAGCCAATGTCTATTCTAAAAAAGTAGCGGATCTTTTAATTAATCGTTTTATTGCTCCTACTACTGGATTTAGCAGCTTGCTGGATAATTTTGGAAGTCTTGAAAACAAAGGTTTTGAATTAATGCTTACTGCAGTTCCAGTCAGAAGTAAAAATCTAAATTGGTCTATAACTGGAATTTATAATCACAACAGAAATAAAGCCGTTAAAATAGGTCAGGCGCTTACCTTATTAAGTACTAACTCCGGTGCTCCGGTATCTATTATAGAAGGTCAACCCATTGGTGTGTTTTATGGAGCATTCTTTGCGAGGGATGCCAACGGAGATTTAGTAAAAAATTCAAGTGGGTTTCCACAGGGAGAACGGGGAATTCAAAATAGTGCTTTGGTGTATACATCAAACAGAGATGGAAATGGAGTGCCTGTTCAATCCAATCCGTTACTCCGGAAAATTATTGGTGATCCAAATCCGGATTATACGGCCAGCATTGTAAGTGAGCTAACCTGGAAAAAACTCAATTTGCGGGTGCAACTGGATGCCGTTCAGGGATTAGATGTATTTAATGCCGACTGGCGTACCCGGCAAGGTGTAGGTAATGGCCTGGAAGCAGAAAAGGAACAAACTGGTGTTTATCCACGAGGTTATATCAACAGTTTTTATGGTACCATTGAAGAATGGCGTATTGATGACGGTAGTTTCGTAAAACTCCGTGAAATTTCTTTAGGATATAATTTTGGGAATTTTAAAGGAGTGAAAGACATCGGATTGACCTTAAGCGGCAGGAATTTAATAAGCTGGGATAATTATAAAGGTTATGATCCGGAAGTGAATGCAGGTGGTCAAAGCACTATATTAAGAGGTATCGACTTTGGGTCTGTACCCATACCCAAAACTTTCAGTGTAGGATTATCTGCTAAATTTTAATCATTATTAAAATACTCAAAAATGAAAAATTTAATTTCTATAAATAAATCGATATTGATATTGTTTTTGTTTTCTGTCCTTGCAGAAACAAGTTGCAAAAAAGATTTTATCGATCCCAACCGTGCTACGGAGGCACAGGTACTGTCAAGCAGTAAAGGACTCACAGGGATTGCTGTTGGATTACAGCGGGTTTATACGCTGGGCCGGGCCAGTAGTTTATACAATCTTGTTACGATTAATGGATTACTTACAAATGAATTATTTGTAGTTAACGCTGGTAATACGGCAGAAATACAATTGCAAAGCGGGGGGACTGCAGTTGATGGTAACCATGCTATGCTTACTACCTTCTGGGCGAGTAACAACAAAGTAATTTATGATGCGAACCTGGTAATAGAAAATGCAAAAAACCTGAGTGATAAAAGTTATGCGAGTGGATTGATTGCTTACGCTTCTATTTTTAAAGCTTTATCTATTGGAAACTTATCTCAGTTTTGGGAAAAAGTGCCAGCCAGTATTGGTACTGCAGTTACATTTATTGACCGGGTGGATGGATTTAAAAAAGCAATTGCCGTCCTGGATGAAGCGCAAGCCGCCATTAGCGCAAATGCAATCAGTGCTTCATTTGTAAGTAATGTCCCTGTCGGAATTGATATCGTAAATACGATCAATGCTTTAAAAGCAAGATATTATTTATACTCTAATCAATTGCCCTCAGCACTGGCTTCCGCTAACCTTGTGGATGTTACTAAAAAATCAACATTCAATTTTGATGCACTCTCATTGAACCCAATTTTTGAAGTAGCTACCAGTACTAATAACGTGGTACAACCTAAAGACAGTGCTTTAGGTTTACCCCCTGAGCTTGCTCCGGCAGTGAATGATCCAAGAGTGGCTTTTTATACCAGCATAAACGCTACGATAGGACCCAGGTTCCGTATTAATGGTTTTGGGAATGCTGCAGCAACTGCCTTCCCTGTATATCTGCCAGGTGAAATTAATTTGATTAAAGCTGAGGTATATACCAGGCAAAACGATACTACCAATGGCAAACTATGGTTGAATGGTATCATTACGAAAACTGCAGATCCATTTAATGTGTTCGCAAATCAACCGGCTATTGCTGCAAAGACACAGGCTAATTTACTCGACCAGATCTATCGTCAACGTTGCATTGAATTGTATATGAGTGGTCAAAAATTAGAGGATATGCGCAGGTTCAACAGACCTAATGGTGAACGAAAACGCAATCTGATGCCATATCCTTTACGGGAGCGGGATAATAATTCAAATACACCGGCGGATCCTTCGTTTTAAAGATTTAAGATAAAATATTGTATAAAATTTTAATCTTAATACCACTTGAAATAAATATTAAGTACTGAATCCAATGGGGTGGGCATGTGACCATCCCGATTTCTATGGATTATTGGGTCGAAATGGTTTCTTCCCAAGTCGACGAAATACTTGCAAAACATTTTTTTCTACAATAAAAGAGTCCGATGATCATCGTCAGACTCTTTTGTTGTAGATTTTTTTGCATGGATGCCCTCAATGTGGGAAACATTTTCGCGGTTGCAGCAATAGCCCCCCCAGTACTCAAAAGACATATTTTGATTATCATATACTGAACCTTAAAAGATTAATGATGCTTGTGCATAGGCATCCCTTTGGGAAATGATTTTATGCATTATTTTATGTAGAATGTAAATCCACTTTTTGATATTAATCCTGAAGGCCCGCCCGTGCCGGATCGGACGGGGATTTAATAAATAACCCCGTATGCAATGTGGGTTATTAAATAGCAGGTTGTAGAACCACGTAGTGGTTTAATATAATTACAATAGCTATTTGATAAAATATTTACGTATATATACTTATAGGACGATTGGTTTTTACTTTTTTATTCAACCCCATTAGGGTTGTAAAATGTTTTTTCGTTTCCCCGAATTGCTCGCCAGGCTAAAGCCATGGCGCGTTCAATTCGAGTTTATTCATATTTAAGCCCTTCGGCTTTGCTCTTATTCTATAAGCTTATTCCCTTTTGTCATGTGAAAAAGCCGCTTGAAAACAAGATGGACACTCAATTGTCAAAAAACATATTTGCTTTTCAGATACTTATCGGAGAAAGCTATTCAAGTGCGGAAGTCAGGCGCTTGAAATAAATATAAAGTACTTAATCCAATGAAGTGGGTATGTGCAACCACCCCGAGAAATCGGGATGGTCCATCCTATTTCCCTTTTCTGTGAATTCCTTTTAAGTCCATGGTTTATCTAAAAAGAAAATCGTATGAATCGCTGACAGCTTTAAAAAATTATGGTCTGAACTATTAAAATAGTTTACATTTTCACTAATTTAAATGACTTCATGCTGTTTTTAGAAGCAACCGTAAGAATAAATGGGCCCGATGGTACTCCATTCAAAAAAAGCTGATCAGATACCGTACCTGATCGGATGACTCCTTCACTATACTTTAATCCGGATGTATTGAATATGGTCCACCGGGTATCTGATTCATCGTTTGGTAAATTCAGGTTGATCCTGTCAATCGCAATAGCTGGATATACGGTGATGTCCACAGCTTTTACCATTGTAGATTGGATAAGAG
Source organism: Saprospiraceae bacterium (assembly GCA_040007895.1). Classification (GTDB taxonomy): domain Bacteria; phylum Bacteroidota; class Bacteroidia; order Chitinophagales; family Saprospiraceae; genus JADJLQ01. The sequence continues at coordinate 9,316 of JBDTUE010000081.1, forward strand.
CCAATGAAATCGTATGGTCTATATCTATTTGATTTAATTTATAATAATTGATCCCCGGGTTTGCATTCAAATGGGTATAGGAATAATCCGTTTTTTTATCGGTGATACCATGTCCTGATACTGTAGCAATCTCCTTAAACTGAATACCATCCCTGCTATGTTCTATAGTGAAGTGACTATTATTTAATTCAGATAGAGTAGACCAGTGAAGTACAGGATTTTCATCTGGTGTGATATAAAAAGATGAATATTGAATCGCTAAGAAGCTGATCACAGTAACAGTTACTCTTCCTGCCCCCCCGCGTTGAGAATTTCCTCCGCCAGTACCTCTGCCTCCGCCACCACCTCCGGTTGCCTTACCAGCCTGAGCGTCAACAGTCCCATTTATATCTGAACCATTTCCCCCAATACCACCGCCGCCGACTCCACCTGCATTACCAACGGCATTACCTCCAACGACAGCATTAGATGATGCATTTGCTGTACCTCCACCACCCCCACCACCTCCGGTAGGGGTGTTTTGCGTTCCACCATTCCCACCATCCTTTTTGATAGTCCCGGTTCCAGTACTAGCCAGTCCACCAGCTCCAATCCCACCAGTCGCACCACCTCCTGAGCCACCAACTGCTCGTGTCTGAGTAATCCCGGTTTTTGTGAAGGAAGATGGTCCACCTGTCCCACCGGCAGTATTCCCTTCTCCAGCGGTTCCGCGGTTTCCAATAGTTATAGTATAAGTCCCTGCTCCAGCATTGGGGTAGGTTGTAGAAGAGTATGCACCTCCACCACCTCCACCTGAACCACTAGCAGCCTGGAAACCCGCGCCACCACCTCCACTTCCCCACACCTCTACCAGGATGTTGGCATGATATCCTGAACCCGCTGCGATAGTCCAGGTACCACTTGCATCATAGGTTTGTGTTGTTGGTGCTTGTGAATAAATAATAAAAGGAATAAAAAACAAGGATAGCATTAATTTCCACGTTTTAGCTAAAAGCAGTATTGAATTAGGCAAGTAAAATTTTTTCATATTTGTTTGAATTAATAATAAAGGATTAAGGAAAAAGTGTATTAATAAATTAGAAATCACTTAAATCCAGCAATAGATTTAAAGCAAGAAACCAGTGATTAATAAAATGTAGTGGAAAACAATCCATTTTCAGTGTTATCTAAAAATTGATTGTATGGTTAGATAGGGTTTCTAAAGATAATGGTTTAAAAGCAAGATTCTTCTTATATTTTAATCTGTTTGCTTTTGCTCTTATATCAGGTAATCTACACCAATGCACTACTAATCCTTCATTTTAAGGATTTAAAATAAAATGTTGAATTGATTTTTAATCTTAATACTGCTTGAAATGGATATAAAGTACTGAACCCAATGGAAAACGTAGAGGTAATCTGATGCCTTATCCTTTACGGGAACGGGATAATAATACAAATACACCGGCTGATCCATCGTTTAAGTAGAATATTAATATTAGTGCTAATTTTTAAAGCCTGATTTAAATATAGTTTAATCGCTTAATCTGGATTTGCGCAAAAATAAAAGAGCCTGAAGTACAATGTCAGGCTCTTTTATTTTATGGAAAATTGTCCTGTAGTAAATCGTTAGTGTCTGGTTTATTCAATTATTTCGGAACTATCTGATTCGAAGTGATTTTAACAGACAGCCCTTTCTATCATTTAATTAATACCAGGCCGATTTCGAAATAGGCTTTAAAATTTTACGATCTTTTTCGTCTCTATTCCATGTTCAGTAAATACAGCCAGTATATATACGCTTCCTGATTGAAGTCCAGTCATGGATAGCTGTTGTGTAGCCTGACTATTGACTATCTGTCCGGTTTTTAAATTATTCCCCAAAGCATCATACAAAGCCCATTGCACAGTTTTATTATAAGGAGGCGGAATTTGCAGTGTCACTTCATGATCAAAAATTGTAGGGAAGACGGAAATTTCATCCACCGGTACGATGATAGACTTGGTGGTATGCCTGTTACTATTACCATCAAGATCTACTTGTTTTATCCTATAGTAATTAATACCTTTAAATGGAGTTAAATCAGTATAGGTATAATGATTCTCTTTATCAGAAGTACCAATTCCTTTTACCTGAGCTATTTCATTGAAATCTTTACCATTTCGGCTGCGTTCGACTGCGAAATAATTATTATTAAATTCTGAGAATGTAGACCATTCCAGTTGAGGTTTTCCATTAACAAGGTTAACCTCGAAGTCAGATAATTGTATAGGTAAATTAGTACATCCACCGGTAGCTCCACTTAGGACTTCATAAGCTATATATACTAATTCCTCATCTTGTGAGGGAAGAGCAGCTGCATTCGTTGCGGTATTAATAGTTTTAAAAGTAAGATATCTGGTGGTTGAGTTATTATTATAAATACAACCTGACCCGGAAGGTAGGACATTTGGGGGTTCATTACTATCCCCGGCACCAGTAAACATTCTGCTATCATAGACTTGGGTCCCTCCTGATGTATTAGACGCAAATAAGCCTACGCCTTCCTCAGCTTCAAAGGGAGCAGTGCCTGCATTAGCATCGCAAACCGGCTCTCCTGCATTTGCACCAAGTTTGTATATGAGTCTTGATCCGGGTGCAACCATAATTGTTGGAGTGGAAATAACACCAGAGTTTAACGCTTCGCATCCTGCTTCTGCACTGGAACCACCACCACCTATTACTACCATAGACTGGCTTGTAGTCCAATAGAAACTTACCGTAACAATGATTCTTCCAGCTGCTCCTGCTTTAGATGTCTGGATAATTCCATCATCACCTCGTCCACCTCCACCTCCACCAGGTGCATTGCCGGCAACAGCATCAGGTGAACCGTCTTCATCACCACCTCTTCCCCCTGATCCTGCTCCAGCTCCACCTGCACCACCACTGGTACCACTCCCATCATTTCCATTACTTCCATTTGCAGATGATGTGGCAGAGCCGCCGCCACCTCCACCTCCTCCATTATTTGTTCCATCACCTCCAGATCCGCCTGCTCGCAGCACTGAGCCGGAAGAAGCTCCTGTAGTTCCACCGTTTCCACCACTATTACCTGAAGCTCCACTTCCACCAGCTGCAGAAGTTGTTGCATATGATGCACGGATAAAAGTTGACGTTCCTCCTGCTAAAGTAAGCGCACCCCCCTGACCTATAGTTACTGCAAAGGAACCCGCAGTAACATTGGTATAATTCCTCGATGCAAAAGCACCGCCGCCGCCGCCGCCAGAGCGATCACTTGCATTGCCGCCACCACCTCCTCCGCCCCATGCCTGTACATTAATATTGGCTATATAACCGGCAGGTATAGTAAAACTACCACTGGCATTAAAAGTTAGCGACGTTGGCTGCGAATAAAGAATAAAAGGAAATAAAAACAAGGATAAATGGACTATCCAGGTTTTAGATAAAATCGAAATAGAATTGGATAAATAAATTTTGAACATAGGTTTAGAATGATAGTTTATGTTAAAGCGTATAAAATCACAAGTCTCTAAAATCCGGCTATAGATTCAATGAAAGAAACTTTCGATTTCCGCCAAGTAGTGAAAAATCCATTTTCGGTTTTCTGAAAATAGATGGGTCGGGTTAAGGTTTGATCAAGGATAAGAAATATATGGTAGCAGTTTGGTTTAAAGGGTTAAAAAATTGGGTATTCAAATGTAAAAAATCTATTCAAAAAAATTTAAGGTTTTGTCAATTTTTTTTAAGGTGATTTAATCGTGGACGGAATTTTTTGATAATCGGTATTTCTACAAGGTTTATAGGCCTATTAATTATTTTGGACTAGTAAAACTCTATTCAATCTCACCGAGAATTTTTTTACCAACCGTATAAATATATTTTGTGCATAGTCGTAAACGTATGAATAAAAGTACATAGAGGTAAAAAAGAGTACGCCTGATCGTAAAGCAATGGCATCGCTATCGTTTTAATCACCAGTTATTTTTTTTAAATGATTCGGTTTGAAAATATTTTTATTTAATTAAATGCATCGGCATCCAACAGATACCTTGGGCATGAATAATATATCTCAGTATTAAATTTTAATTATTTTAAATGTTTCCTGATAATTGGATGACTTTAATCGAAGGATATAAGGCCCATTACATAGCTTGTCAATATCAATAGTAGATCGATTTTTTTCAGGAATAATACCATCTAGTATTGTCTGGCCGAATGGATTAGTAAGATACCATTGACAATAGGTTGAATGTTGATCCGATATTTCAATATTTATTTTTTGGGAGCTTAATGTTGGATACACTAATGTTTTTTTCAAGGAAATGACTAAAGACTTCATAGGATAAATAGTCGATGAACCATCAAGGTCAACTTGTTTCAATCGATAATAATTTATGCCTGGAATTGGACTATAATCAATGCAACTGTACTCGTATTTTTTATCTGCATCAGAATGGCCCTTGATCGTTACGATTTCTATAAAATAATTCCCATCACCACTACGCTCGATACTGAAATGATCATTATTCAATTCTGAAAATGTGGTCCAATGAAGAGTTGGGTAGTGTGTTAGAGTCAATGTGAACGCTGCCAATTGAATAGGTAATTTGAAATTTGCTCCAACCCAGAAATCATCTATTCTGAAATTTCCTCCTCCTACAGGGCAATTGTTTGTTGCAGAATCCGATGTGGTGAATGTAAATCTGAATTGTAGAGTAGAGATATTATTTGCCGATGCATTGAGGTCGAATAATGATACAGACCACGTGCTTGTCCCTCCAGAAACTACATTGGAAGATATAGTATTCCACGACGAGCCATTTGAAGACCACTCAAGTATTACCGGTGAAATAAAAGCCGGCGTATGTCTTTGGCCAAATCCAATCCTGATATTGCTTTTCCCAATGGTAGAAATCGCAGGAGATGTCAGGGAATGAGTGGATAGCGGAGGAGTACAATCGCTAAATCTAACATTATTGCCTCCGGATGCCTTAGGACTACTATTTGATTCTGAATATCCCGAACTAGGCACCGACCCATCACTCTGAATATGGTTTGGGTTTGAACTTGACCAATCCGAACCCGGATCACTGGATTTGTAAATAGCCTGGCTATGTAGAGTCAAACTGAAAGAAATAATAAAAAGAAAAATTAGGCTTCTCATATGTGTAACATTTTAAATTTATGTCAGAGCCTCATTGACTTTCTAACTATCAAATCCGACAAAAATGTAACAGGGTTAATACAAAGCAGGATACTTCAGTATTAAACGATTGCCTGTAATAGGTGTTAGCTGTATAGTATAACAAATACTTTACAGCAAACAATCAACTAAGGAAATGCAGGATCAGGATGTAGAATAGATTAACAAGGGTTATAGTGTGTTTTTTAGTGTTCAGTGTCGAAGTTAACTATTTTCATTTATAAAAAATCACCAATCAAAATATTTTTAAAAGTTTTTTTACTTGTACAAAAATGAACAATGACGGCATTCATGCTGGTAGATAAAATGCATTAATAAAAATCAAACTTCAATATTAATTAAATTTGAAAAGGAAGGCAGGAAGAATAGCTGCGCTTTAAATGTCGAGTGGCCAGGGTAAAAGAGAGATCCATACCTGTGATCTAAAAGGAGGTAATCAGGCAAAAAAATCTACAAGTCCGATTCCCATTATCTTTTTTTATATTTGTTGTCACGAAACTTAAGGCACTATCAAACATTCATTTAGAGGTAATGGAAAACTACTGCTCACTGCTGAGTATGCTGTACTCGATGGTGCATTAGCTCTTGCTGTACCTACTAAACCCGGCCAGACAATGAATGTTAAAGATGGACGGGGAGCAGAGATCAATTGGAAAAGTTATGATACGGATGGGAAGCTTTGGTTTGAAGCTCATTTTTCTCTTTATGATTTCAGCGCTATCAAAACCAGCGACGAGGAGAAAGCAAAGAAAATAAGTAAGCTGCTTAAAGAATGTACCCGCCAAAACTCTGAATTTTTATCAGCTTGGAAAGGTCAGACGGTGGAGACCTATCTTGACTTTCCGTTGGAATGGGGATTGGGGTCCAGCTCTACTCTGATCTACTGTTTATCACAATGGGCAGATGCAAATCCATATTATTTACTGTTCAACACTACTGGTGGTTCCGGGTATGATATTGCCTGTGCTTATGCTGAAGGACCACTTGTGTATCAGCTCGGAGATGAAAGTATTCGTATCGACGAAGTATATTTTAATCCTTCCTTTAAAGACAATCTTTACTTTTTATACTTAGGCAAAAAGCAAGATAGTCAGCAGGCGGTGAATGAATATAAATCAAAACCAAAACCCAAAAGTGATATTCTTGATCAGATCTCAAACATCACTGAAGAAATAGTGGGCAGTAAAAAACTTAGCGAATTCAATGATCTCATCAAAAAACACGAAACGATCATCAGCAGTATTTTAAATAAACCATCGCTGCAATCCACACAATTTGCCGACTTTAAGGGCACTGTAAAATCTCTCGGAGCCTGGGGTGGTGACTTTGCCTTAGTGGCTTCAGACGAAAGCCAGGATCAGTTAAAAGCTTACTTCAATAAAAAAGGATACTCCACGCTCTTGCCGTATAGCGAACTGGTTTTAATTGCATAATATTCATGCCTCCTGCTCATTGGTATACAGGTATCGTTACGGATGTGAGTGATCTTGCACCCCGTACTAAATCATTCAGGATAAAAATTCCAGAAGTACAGCAGTTTGATTTTAAAGCGGGTCAGTTTATCACGTTTGATCTTCCTGTTGGTGAAAAAAGATTACAACGATGGCGCAGTTATTCAATAGCTTCTGCTCCCGGTGATTCTAACGAAATTGAATTATGTTTGGTGCATTTCGAACAAGGACTTGGAAGTACCTATTTTTTCAAGGAGATCAGTATAGGAAGTGAATTGAAATTTAAAGCGCCGGAAGGAGGTTTTATATTGCCAGGGGAGATCGATCATGATTTAGTCATGATATGCACAGGAACAGGGATAGCTCCATTCAGAAGTATGATTCGAGATATCTTTCACCGAAACCTCACTAATAGAAATATCCATTTGATTTTTGGCACCCGTAAAGCAGAAGATATCTTATACTTAGATGAATGGAAAGAATTAAGTAACAGCTTGCCTGGATTCAGATTTGATATTGCTTTATCAAGAGAAGATTTGAATGAATTACGCACCGGTGGTTTTCGGGCAAGAGGAATATCAGGAAACTTACATTCAGGTTATGTTCATCCAATTTACCTGAAGCAATATACCGTTCCGAGGAAAGATGTTCATTTCTATATTTGCGGATGGTCTATGATGATTGATGAAGCAGTCGAGAATTTGTTTGGAGAACTTCATTATGAAAGAAATCAGATTCATTATGAATTGTATGGATAG
>JBDTUE010000082.1:0-16699 GCA_040007895.1 Saprospiraceae bacterium
ATGGTAACCCAATGCAAAAGTGTCAGAATAAAAAGTCACTTGGCCGGTTGTGATGTCATGTGTGCCCCCGATAATTCCAATTTGACCGCTTTCAATCATTTCTTTAAGTATTGGACTCCGTTCCATGATTGATTTTACTGTCCGTTTAACGTTAATTGTCGCAACATTTTCAACAAAGGTGGGATTATTTGAATTGCGGTTTTCTTTTGTAGAAGTTTCTTCGTCAACGGCAGGTCTGATTTTGGTTAATAAAGTAGTGAGATTCCCCATTTCTACATGGTCACAAGCTCCTTTGACAGCTCCGCATTTTGTATGTCCCAACACCACAATTATTTTCGATCCTGCTACTTTGCAGGCAAACTCCATACTTCCCAAGATATCTTCGTTCATAATATTGCCAGCAATACGAATGCTGAAAATATCACCCAGCCCCTGGTCAAAAATTAGTTCTGCCGATGTTCTGCTGTCAATACAACTAAGGATGACAGCAAAGGGATGTTGTCCGTCTGAAGTTTCATTGGCCTGCTGCAAAAGATTACGATTTACTTTTAAATTGTTTACAAAACGTTTATTTCCCTCTTTTAATAATTCTAAAGCCATTGGAGGAGTTATGGCTGTTTGCATTTCTTTTGATAATGTTTTCATTTTTCGATGGTTTAATTGTTATAGTTTATGATAGAAAGAATTTTTCGTGTTGGTGTGGTGCTGGAATTGTTTCTTCTTTTAGTAATTGTTTAATGTTTATTTCTATGGTTCTGGTGATCGCAGTCATTGCTGTATCGGTAGGTCTGTTTTCAAAGGGGTCTTGCATGTGCGTTGCTGATTTTTCCAACAACAGGAATGCGGATGATATTAAAAGCAATAACGGTAGTTCAAAATAACCAGCTACATCTTTTAACGAAATGGAAAGCGTCACTACGAATAGGTAAATGATGGCGTGAAGAAAAAGTCTATAGGTAACTGGGAATATAGTTGATTTAATTCGTTCCGATTTTCCTTGCGCATCACAAAGCCGTACGAGCGTGTTGTCTAATTGTAATAGGGAGAAGATATCTAATTGATTTTCTTCCTTTAGCTGCTTTATATTTTTACCATGTAAATACAACAGGGCCAGCGGTTTGTTAGTATGCTGTTTTATTTCCTCCAGGTCCTCTAAAGAAATAAAATTTTGCACATGTACAAGAGGGTCTAGACCTCTAAGGGACTGACCTAAAGAATAGCACCAGGCTATTTGTCTAAATGCAATTTTGCGGATTGCGGTTTCGTTTCCATTTGAAACTAAAGTATTCAACTGCAGTACAAGGCTACGGGAGTCATTCACTATGCTCCCCCATATTTTACGGGCTTCCCACCACCGGTCATAGGATTGATTCAGTTTAAAAGAAAGGAGAATTGAAATCGCAGTGCCTATGAATGCGGGAATGGTAAGGGGCATATCTGGCAATAGTGCCTGATACTTGTTTGTAATAAAAAGCACGATTAAGGATACGATGGATACTAAGACGATGTCAAATTTTACCTTGTTCAGTATGTAGGTCATCGGGATGTGTTTATTGATCAGCATCTGTTGTTTTTTTAGTTCAGACCACAAAGATAGGAATATTTACCTAAAAGATAGTAATACTATCATATTTAATTGTTAAAATATTTTCTGTAACTTGGTTGCTTCTATAAGGAAGTTTCAAAAAAATCAATAGAAATGAAGTTAGAACTGCACATCAAAATGAATGAGGCATTGTTTCTCCGAAATCCTGAAAGTTCAGAATTGGGAAAAAATATCCTGAAGCATGCCATCCAACTGATCTTTAGAAATGGCTTTGAAGCATTTACATTTAAAAAACTTGCCGAAGATATCGGCACGACAGAAGCAGGTATTTACCGATATTTTGAAAACAAACACAAACTCCTGGTTTACCTGACAGCCTGGTACTGGGGGTGGCTTGAATTTCAAATCAGTTTTCATACGAATAATATTAAAGCTCCGGTGGTCAAACTCAAACGAGTGATAGAACTACTGGCAAAAGCAGTGGAAGATGATGAACAAACGAGTTATGTGAATGAGAGTTTACTACATCAGATTATTATTGCCGAGGGCTCCAAAGCATACCTGACAAAGCAAGTAAGTGAAGATAATAAACAGCATTTTTTTAAACCTTATAAAGACCTTTGTGCAGTGGTCGGAAATATCATATCAGCTTGTAGCCCTAAGTATAAATATCCAAAATCTTTGGCATCAACCATTATTGAAATAGCCCATTTTCAAAATTTCTTTATGAATCATCTCCCTTCGCTCACTGATTTTGGTAAGACCAGGCAGGAGAGTGAAATTATTTCTTTCTTAAATGATTTAGTGTTCTCCAGTCTAAAGAAAGGCTAGTTTGGTTCGAGCTTTGGTGGCCTTGTAAATCCATGCACGGCAGGTCGGTTAATGCTGGATGCATTGATATTATATAGGTTTGGAGGAATATCGGAAATATTGTAGTCGCCGATTGAATCTGTAGTCCCACCCAAGGTTGCTCCTTGCAAAATAATCGTTGCATCAGGTATTGGTTCATTCGTAGCAGCATCCGCTACTTTGCCTTTTAATGTCCCCATCTGAGCGAACAGGGCGGGATGGAATAAGAATGAAAAAAGAAAATAAATATATTATGATTCATAAAATATAAACATTATTATTCCTTAATTTTAAATTACTCATTGTACCTGAGTGGAGTCTGAAAATGGGAAGTCATCCATTAACATATAAGGGATACATAAAGTTTTTAAAATATGGAATTATGCTATAGGCAACTGTTTGCTTGTACGTTTTTAAAAAGTGAATGATGTGTAGGTGGACATCTAAAGCAATTGCTTCAATATACCTTCCTTGCTGATATAACCTGTGTTCGTCCAGGTCATTGTTTTGTTTTTATACAGTTGCAATACAGGTAGTGTTTCAATTTTCAATTCTTTACAAAGTTGTTGATTGTCATCTGCGTTTATACGAATGACTACAACTTTGCCTGCCCTATCTTTTGAAATTTCTTCTAAATAGGGTTTCATTTTTTTACATGGCGTACACCATTCAGCGTAAAAATCTATCAGCACTAATTTGTCGAAAGTTAAGAGTGAATCAAATTGTTGATGGCTCATGCCTGTTGAAGTAGGCCTGGTGCTGGAAGTTTCAGGAAGATTGGCTGCTCTCCACTTCATAATGCCTCCGCTTAATTCATATATTTCTTTGAAACCGTCAGACCGCATTTGGTTGGCGGCAGATGAACTTCTTCCACCACTTAAACAATACACAAAAACAGGTTTTGATTTATCAATTTTGGAAATTTCAGCTTGAAAATCAATGCCATTCCAATCAACGTTCCTGGCGTTTTGCAAATGTCCTTTTGAAAATTCTTCAGGGGTTCGCACATCTATAATTTCAGCGGAGGGTACTAGGTTTATTTTCTCTTTAAATTCTTTTGGTGCAAGACTGGTATTTAACGTTGGTGATGGCCTGTTACAACTGTTACTTCCAACTGTTATACCTGCAAGTATAAAAAATAAATATTTTGCCATCCGCTATTGATGTTGTTTAATTAATTGTTCTAATCGACTGGCTGACACTACTCCTGATTGCCTCCATTTAACCGCCCCGTTTTTGAAAAGTATAAGGGTAGGTACTCCCTGGATTTGATAGGCATTGGCTGCCTCAGGACTTTTATCAACATCCACTTTTAGAATGGTGGCTTTGTCGCCCACTTTAGTTTTTAATTCTTCTAAAATCGGCTTCATCATTTTACAGGGTCCGCACCACTCGGCAAAAAAGTCAACTAATACCGGTTGGTTCGAATTTATGATTTCTGAAAAGGTTGCCATGTTATTTTGTTTTTACTTCTTCAAACTCCACTGTTTGAATTTGATTTTTACTTTTCTCATTGGGTTCAGTATCGAAACTTCCATCTGAACAATTTCCGCTTGCACAACCGAAACGAAAAATTCCCATGGATGCAAAGTATGTTCCGAACAAAACTCCAACCCATTGTAGCTGTATTATGGATTGAATGATCACCATCGTTCCCAGGGCAACATACAATGCTCTTGTAAATGTCCAGCCTGTTAAAATTCTTTGTTTCATTTTATTTATTGAAGGAAATGGAATACCTGCACGCTAATTATTTTTGTTTATCAATGTAGTTATCAATCCAAAATGTCCGGCCTTCGTTATTTGATTCTTTCGAAAGGTCACGTAATTTTCTTTGTTCGATAAAGCGTTTCTAAACTTCAGCCTACTCCTTTGTTTTATTGTTTAGTGACATGACAGGAGGAGCAAACAGATTAACTGATTTTGTTTTGCAAATTCATCCAGCCGCCACCGTTATGCACTTCGGCAAAGCCGTTAGATGTTAAGATGCTTTTGGCCGAAGCGCTTCTCATACCCGATGCACAACAGGTAATAACTGGTTTATCTTTTTTAATTTTGGAAAAATTATGTTGCAGATTTTGGAGAGGAATATTCACCGAACTTCTGATGTGTCCGCTTTGAAATTCACCTTTAGTTCGCACATCAATTATCTGCGCTCCATTTTGTAAAAGTAGTTTGTAATCCACTTCAGGACTAAACCCGAAAATTTTTTTGAGAAATTGAATCATAGATTTTTAGTTATTTAATTGGATTGATTAATTGGGATTTATGTCAAGCCAACTGCCGCCATTCTCGCATTCAACGCCTATGCTTTGCAAAAAAGCTTTTGCCTGTCCGCTTCTGCCTCCACTGGCACAGCATAATATGATTGGCTGCTTCAGAGATTTTATTTCTGCTATGTGCTGTTGAATTTCTTGTAAGGGAATGTTTAAGCTTCCTGCAACATGGCCTCCTGTAAACTCTGCCGGAGTCCTTACATCTACAATTGTTTTTTTGTTTTTCATTGTTGTGACGTTTTTATTTTTTTTTAAAACTGCTGGAAATTAATCCTCCCACCAGAGCACCATACAACGAACTGTTTATTGGTTTTGACGTGATGGCACATGTGCCGCTTGCACAGCCCACAAAATAATAATAGGCAAATCCGCTAATGGCACCCATTACAATTCCAAGGAGTATCCGTTTATGTTGGATAATGAACTTCATTTAATTCAGTTGTGATATGGTTTCCTTTTGGTTATTGAAAACCTGGATCCCGTTGTAATTTACTTCCCAGGTTACGGGTAGTATCTTTTTGAGCATGTGACTGATGCCGCAATATTTTTCCTGCGAATCATTGACAGCATCCAAAGCAGCTTGTCTGTTTTCTTTGGCACCTTTAAAATCATATTGAACATGAATGGCAATATATTCTATAGGCGGCTTCTTGCTTATTTCTCCCGTAACCTTAATACTGAAATCGTCAGCCTGTTTATTGGCTTTACGTAATATGGAAACAATGTCCATTCCTGTACAACCTGAAAGGGCTGACAATACAAAAGGTTTTGGTATAGGTCCCTGGTCTTCACCACCTACTCGTTCAGGAGCATCCATTACAATGGTGTGTCCGTTTACTAATGCATTGAATTGCATTTTGCCCATCCACTGGGTTTCAATTTCGTGTGTCATAACTTATAGTTTTGTTTCTTGTTGAAATTCCAATAGACCAATACAGTGGACAAAAGCTTATTAAACTTGTCACGGCAAAAAGGATTGCCAACGCTCCAAGTAGGATAGCGGTAGTACCACTGATTTGATGAGTGAAATAAAGAATTGTAATTGCGACAGCTACCAGTATTCTGAGAACTCTGTCTGTCAGGCCGATATTTTTTTTCATGGTCTTAATTTTTGAGTGATTAAAATGTACACTTCAAAGTTGAGATAATGAAACAAGTTGGACTGTGACTATTGTTACATTTCTACCTGATGACAATCATAATTCTCTTAACAACTTGATTTGATTGCGATACAGGAGTAATTTTTTGTCGTTCTCCAGTCTTTTCAATAGGCGTGAAATTACCTCACGGGAACTGGCCATGTCATTGGCAATTTGTTCATGAGAAAGATTGATCAGGGATGAATCAGTTGCCTTTGATTTTTCTTTTAGATAATGAATTAAGCGTTCATCCAATTTTTGAAAAGCAAGTTGGTCAATAGCTTTCAGCAATTCATTGAAACGGGCCCGAATGGTTTTCATTACAAAACTTTTCCAGGTAGGATATTTCATCATCCAATCATCCATCGCTGAAATTGGAATGGCAAGAAACTCTACGGTATCTTCTGCTGTTGCTTTTACCTCACTGGGAAATTGTTCCATACAACACGTGAACGTCAGGGCACAACTTTCTTTTGGGCTTACATAATAAAGAAGCAGTTCATGCCCATCATCACCCATTCTTGAAATTTTAAGCGTGCCTGACAGGACCAGCGGTATTACACGAACTGTTTGTCCGATATCAAGTATAGTCTCACCTTCTTGTACCGTAATCAGTTTTGCTTTTACCTCAAATTCTTTAAGTAATTCTGGTTCGAAAATGTGTTTAAATTGTTCCGTAATATTCATCGATTCATATTAATTAATGATTCTACCATCGTCCATTTTTATTATGCGCTGTGTACTTTCCGCAAAATGAAGATCATGCGTTACAATTAATATCGTTTTATTATAAGATTTGGCGAGCTCTTTAAAAATATCAAATACGATTTCAGTATTTTTATTATCCAGATTGCCCGTTGGTTCATCGCACATGATCATGATAGGATCGTTAATCATAGACCGGGCAATAGCAACGCGTTGCTTTTCTCCACCGGATAGCTGGTAGGCCATTTTGTGAGCTAGTTTTTCTATTCCTAAATTTTTTAAAAGGTCAAATCCCTTTTTCTCCAGTTCTTCCTCGGATAATTTGTTAGACTTAAAGCCTGGTAACATTACATTTTTTATGACACTGAACTCATTGAGCAGGTAATGAAACTGGAATACAAAGCCTATTTTCTCATTGCGTATGAATGCCAGCTCTTTTTCTGTTTTTTGCTCCATACTTTCATGGTCTATATAAAGCAGGCCTTTATAATCGGTATCCATCGTAGAAAGAATATATAATAAGGTGGATTTTCCACATCCGGATTTGCCGGTAATGGATACAAATTCGCCACGATGTATCTTAAAGGTAATATCCTTCAAAACATCGATTTTAACCGGATCATTGAATGATTTGTTTATGGATATGGCTTCGAGAACTATATTGTTTTCCATTTATTTGCCTCTAATAATTATTACAGGATCGATTTTACTTGCTTTGCGTGCAGGAAACCAACCGGCAAAATAGGTGGTTGCTACTGCAAAAATTACGGCAATGGTATAATATTGCAATCCATAATCAATAGGGTAGGTGGTTACCGTGGGTAATGAAGCGGTTTTAAATGGAATTGCATCAATTAATTTGGAAAGAAGAAAACCTAAAAGTGCTCCTGTAAAAGCACCGGATATCCCAATACTTAGTGCGATGGTAATGAAGATTTTTTTCACATCCGATCCTGCAAATCCGGTTGCTTTTAAAATGGCGATAGTATCCATCTTTTCATAGATCATCATATTAAGAATATTATATATTCCGAACCCTGCTACTATTAATAATGTAATGCCAACAGCATAGGAAATGATTGAACGGACGTTGCTGCCTGTTTCAAACTGCGCATTGGCAGTTTGTATATCTTCCGCATCAAGGCTAAATAGTTTTTCATATTCACGGGCCAGGACCGGCGCCTGTGTCATGTCATTTAATTTTATCTGAATATCGCTGATGTAATTGCTTGATTGGCCAAGCAATTTTTGTGCCGTTGACAAGCTGGCATAACTCTGCACCTTATCTAATTCCGCTATGCCAGACTGAAAAAAACCAACAACTTTCAAAGAAAACTGTTCGCCGGTTGTAGTAGTTACTTTAATAATATCGCCTTTCATAGCTAACATTTTATCTGCAGCACCTTTGCCAAGTATTATGCTGTTTGAAATATTTTTCATATCATAAATATTTCCACCGGATACATAGTCGCTAAAATTGAAAAGTTTAGCCTCCTGGTCTACATCCACACCGTTAATAATACCATTCAATTCGATATTGCCAAGATTGTAAAAAACCTGAACTATTATTTTAGGAGCTACTCCAGACACGCGCTGATCTGCATGTAGGTTTTTTATGATTGCATCCGCGTTGTAAATTTCCTTTCTCGCATTGGTTGGTTTAATGGAATTTACAAAATGGTGATAGTTTTTATAATCGGCTGCCAGGTCCAGAGGTTGAATAGCGGAAGGGCGAATATCATTATACAGTCTGATATGAGGAGTACGATTTAAAACCAAGCCATCCAATAATCTATTTAGGCCTTCCATAAAACCAAGCAGGGCTATAAAAAGGGTGACACTAAAAGTTACACCAATAGCAGCTACAAGCGTTTGTTTCCAACGGGCAAGCAATAAAGACTGGGCAATACCTGTGATGTGTTTAAGTCTCATTTTTCAGGTAATATAATTTTTGAATCTGATGGAAGACCACTGAGTATTTCTACAAGATTATAATCCATCAGGCCCGTTTTTATTTGTTGCATGGTTCCGTTTTCAAGCATGACCATGGAGTCTTTTATTAAATAATTTCTTGGAATCGTTAAGACATTTTGTTTTACGTTAAGTACAATGTTGGCTTCCAGTGTAAGATTTGGAAAAAGTATTTCGGGTTTCTTTGTGAATACAGCTTCTGCTTTAAATGTTCGTGTTCGTTCATTCATCATTGGATAAATGGATGATATAATTGCCTCGAACCCTTGTGATTTGTAGCTATCCATTCGTACGATCACCTGCTGACCAGGTTTTATTTTTACGATATCAAACTCATCAATATTCAATTCAAGAATAAAGTCATCGGCTCCAATCACGGCCAGTGGAGAAAGGCTTGTTACCAATTCACCTTGTTCCTTATTAATTTTATATACAATACCATCTAGTTCACTTCGGATCATCAAATCGTCTTCGACGGATTGGGCAGCCTGCAAATTGATTTTGCTTTGCCCTGAAGCAAATTTTAATTGTCGATTCAAATCTTCATAACTTATCATGGCCCGATCTAAAACGACTTTTGAATTTTCAAAATTTAGCTCTCTCTGTTCAACTTCAATTTGTGACCCTATGTTGTTACTCCAAAGCTGTTGCTGCCTTGAAAGCAATAAGGAATCGTTGGTTAATTTTTTAACAGCTAATTGAATAGCGTTTTGAATATCATGTAACCTATCTGTATTGATCTTGTAGTCATTTGCTGTAAAGGCAAGTTGTGCATTTTTTGTGGCCAACCTTGAATTCTTGCTGTCTATTTGAAAAAGCATACCGTCTTTTTTTATATGCATTCCTTCTTTTACAAATACTTTTTCCAATATGCCATTGGACTTACTGAAAACTTCATACTGATTTTTACTTTTTATTATTCCAGAGGCATAAACACTTTCGGTGATATTTTTTAATATAGGTGTGATGGTTTCTTTTTTGTTGTTGCAGGATAACAACAAGAAAAGAAGAGCTGGAAATAGTATAAATCTTTTTTTGTTCATCTTATCACTTAATTTCTTTGACTTCAATTTAAAAGATTGATTTATCGGTTTTCACTTAATGACGCTATCGGACAGGCTACCCGTGATTTAAAATGAGAACCAGATGCTTTACCGTATGTTAAATAAAATGAAACAAATAGATAAAGATTCCCATCAGCCAGCCTGCCAGGAGACTATCAAAGTTCATATAATGTATCCCCGCAGTTCGTAGAAGGTATTTGCGTTTGTTGCTTAATTTGAAGATAGCCTGACGCAAAAGTAAATTTGCTTAGACCCATGTATTATGATATATAACAAATTTGAAACTGATATTGGTCATTTATTTATGATATAGAGATTTTCCCTTACTTCTTAACGTTCGGCACCTTCAAAGTAATATTGACCCTTAAAATGGCATTTAAAGTCAGCATATTGTTAAGACAAAGGCCCTATTTGCCATCCGCAATACCTCTTATTTACACTAAATAGTATATAATCTGCCCTTTTTCCTGCCTGGTGGTAGTTGGTGGCAATTACAGGTATTGACTGTAACCCAATTCATGATAGCTGATATTCTACCGGCTGGTACTTTAGGAGGGATATGTTTTTAAATTCAGTATCTGCCTTCATTTTTTGTTTGCCTTTTATAGAGGATTATTATAACGGCTATAAATTTTTGACAATCTGTTTCAAGCGAATTTTCGATGGTCACCTGTGACCAGTTTTGGTTTCATAGAATTAGACCAAACTCATATTAGTATCCGCTCCGTTATTCCTTTTCAATTTTAAGTTTCATTGCTTTCAGAGTTTCTGTGGTCTCCCGCGCAATTTTGGGTTTGATAACCAGGTTTAGCAACCAGATTTTAAGCGATGAGCTTGAATAAAAATGTGAAATCTCTACTTTGGTTGAATCGTCATCCATTTTTTTCACCGTTGATTCCACCACATAATCCGGCAATAACTTTGCCAGGCCCATGGTGTCGGAGATAAAGACAGTTACAATTTTTTCCATTAGAATAATTTCAATGTCCTTTTCTATGCACGTATTTTTCCCGTCTTTCAAATTGCATTGATAGGAAACACTGCTTCACGAAATGGTGCACCGGAAATAAGATCAACTTTGCTTACCCGTGGATGATAGTCCGCTATTTTGGAAAGATCCTGGTTGTATTCCCATACCTTTTCAATCGGAGCATGAATGATAATAGATTGTTTAGATTGAAATTTTGGGTTCATAAGTCTGATTATGTGTCACTATTATATTTAAGCTCATATTATGACTGAACTTTCATTGTTTCTGAAATTTGTTGAGTATTCATTTCAGTATAGTCTATAATTGCACTGAGGTACAGAATTCTTTACTATGGCTATTTATTAATTGGATTTAGTGAATTTATTTTGAATGGAATATAAATCCTGTCGTCGGTCTGTAAGCGTCCGAACAGAACCATTAAAATGTAAATCCTTGAGCAAATCAAGGTCAACATCTACAATTAGAATCATTTCAGTATTTGGTGTCGCCTCGGATTTAATGGAGTCATGAGGAAAACCAAAATCAGAAGGAGTAAATACAGCAGACCGCGCAAATTGGATATCCATATTATGGACTTTCGGGAGATTGCCTACACTTCCGGCTATGGCTACGAAACATTCATTTTCTATAGCACGGGCCATTGCACAATGCCTGACACGAATATACCCGCTTTGTGTATCGGTAGAAAAAGGGATGAACAAAATTTTCATTCCTTCATCAGCAAGTATCCTGGAGAGTTCAGGAAATTCAACGTCATAACAAATCAGAATTCCGATTTTTCCACAATCTGTTTCATACGTTTTGAGCAAATTTCCTCCCGACATTCCCCACGAATTTTTTTCATCCGGTGTCACATGCACTTTTTCATAATGCTCGGCAATACCATTTCTATGGCAAAGAAAACCGATGTTCAGTAATTTTCCATCCCGGATACAAGGCATACTTCCGGTGATAATGTTTGCATTATATTTTATCGCAAAGTCAATAAATTTTTGTTTGAGTATTTCCGTATAGTCTGCGAGTTTGCGGACGGCTTCTGAGGCTGACAAGTGGTTATATTTAGCCATCAAAGGAGCATGGAAATATTCTGGAAATAAAATAAAATCACTTTCATATCCCGATGCTGCGTCAACAAAAAATTCTATTTGCTCGCAAACGGCATCAAAATCTTTGAACGAACGCATTTGCCATTGAATTAATCCCAGGCGAACATTTGATTTTTTATTTCCAATTAATTGTTGTTTCGGTTCGTAATAAACATTATTCCACTCTATGAGTGCTGCATAATCAAGCGACTCTTTATCACCTGGCATATAGTCTTTAAGAATTTTTCTGACATGAAAACCGTTTGATAACTGGAAGGTAAGCGTTGGATCATATATTTCTTTTGATTTTATTTTTTCAATATATTCTTTGGTAGAGTGTGTTGCTGCAAATTGGCTGAAATTTGGCAATCGGCCTCCCGCTATTATAGACTTAAGATTTAATTTTTCACATAACTCTTTTCGTACATTGTATAGGCGCCTGGCTAAACGCATACCTCGGTAATCTGGTTGTATAAATACTTCTATTCCATAAAGGACGTTTCCACTTGGGTCATGGGTTGAAAAAGAATAGTTGCCTGTAATTTGTATGTAGTTGTGGTTGTCATTAAAACGGTCATAATCCACAATAATGGATAGTGCGCAACCTACAACTTTATCATTAACTTTAACGCAAATCTGTCCTTCGGGGAAAATAGTCAGTAATTTATTTATTCGATCTTCCTTCCAATACACTCCCCAATGTTCATAAGCTTTTAGCATGCTCTCTTTCAATTCGAAATAATCTTCTATGCGAAGATTGACGATATCAATTTTTAAATTTTCCATGAGACTTGTTTAGTAAGCGTTATGTTTATGTTGAAAGCAATGAAGATCTAAGTTACTACATTATCAGGTGGCATTACGCCTGGATGGTTTTTAAGTAGTATTCAATGCATTAGCATATACCACAACTGCCTTTATTCCTTGTCTGGTTCAGTTATTATTCTTACGATTCCATAAGGCATATAGCCCAGGTATTGGTCAGAGTGAAAGCACTAGATAAATACATTGCACATTTATTGACCTGGATAAGAAACTATCAAAATACCAGGCCTTCTATTCTATGACAAAGTACCTGTTGAATGTAAAACGTACTTCCAGGAAAACCCTGGCTTTTTTCCATTCGCCCAACCTTGCCTTAAAATTCCTTTAGTAGCAACAGTTTCCTATGAATCTATCTATTGTATTTCTTTTTTATGGACTTCATTAATATATTGGTCTTTCAAATGATCGTAAAATGAGTGTTTACTTACGAGCGTTTCAATTAGATTTGAAATTAATGAAACAAGCATAATATAAAAAATTACATTATGGCTATTGGTCATTTCCAGGATTATTATGGATGATGTAAACGGGCATCTGGTAATGCTGGTTAAGCAACCTGTCATACCACATAATCCGGCAATAACTTTGCCAGGCCCATGGTGTCGGAGATAAAGACAGTTACAATTTTTTCCATTAGAATAATTTCAATGTCCTTTTCTATGCACGTATTTTTCCCGTCTTTCAAATTGCATTGATAGGAAACACTGCTTCACGAAATGGTGCACCGGAAATAAGATCAACTTTGCTTACCCGTGGATGATAGTCCGCTATTTTGGAAAGATCCTGGTTGTATTCCCATACCTTTTCGATCGGAGCATGAATGATAATAGATTGTTTAGATTGAAATTTTGGTTTCATTTGACGGATGTCTAGTATCCCTTATTGGGTAACAGATGGCTTGTAAATATACACAAGTCTCCAAAATGTCGTGCTGGCATTATTATCATTAGCAAGCTTTACTTGCACAAAGGGTCGAGAATTGTTCAGTACATTTTATGATAAGCGAGTTCGCCTGGTTCTAAAAACATAATCAAGGAGCAATAAAATACTTAAGGGAATTAAATAGAGAAAAAAGGAAGTGGAAATTTTTATAATTCCTTCCGTTGTCGAAGCTATGTTTAAACCAGAGTTTGAGAAATAGGAATTAGTATGCAGATAGTTTGCACCTGATTTGGAACTTAACATAGCCAAAATCAGCAATAAAGCTGCAATGCCAGAAATGACTAACCAGATTTTTTTTGTGATTATTGGCTTTAAAAGAATATTAGTTTTAGGATGAATAGATGCCATCAATCGATTCTGGAATTCTGAAGATGGTTCTACTAAAAGCTCTTTTTTCAGCGCTGATAATAAAGTAGGATGAAGGCTCAATTCTTTCTGACTTTCAATGAGCTTCATTAAATTATCTGTGAATTCGGCACTTGGTTCGTCAACACCGATAGTTTGAATGAACTGTTTTAATTTGTCTTCTTCCATATCAAATCAGGTATTTAAGTGTATGCTCTAATATGTTTCTTGCTCTGAAAAGTTTTATCTTGATATTTGAGGCAGTCAGTCCTGTGATTTCTTCTATTTCGCTGACTGAGTTTTCATTGAAATAATACAGGGTAATCAGTAAGGCATCTATTTTCGGCAGTTTTTGAATAGCCTCCTTCACCAGCATGGTATTCTCTTTTTCAGCAAGTTCATTGTACGGACTACTCATGCTATCCGGATAGTTTTCTGTCAGTTCACTATCAATTGCATTATTTCCGAGTGGATTAGTTTTCGATTTGGATAAACAAATCCGATAAGTAATGGTGTAAAGCCAGGTCGAGAACTTCGATTTCCCTTCAAAAGCATGTAATTGCTGGTAAGCTTTAATAAAACTTTCCTGTGCGGCATCCTCAGCTTCTTCTGTATTATTTAAAAGTCTCAACGCAATCGAAAAAACCATTTTCTTATTCCTTTCCACAAGAAAGCGATAAGCCGAACTATCGCCCTTTAAAATCATTCCGATGTATTTCTGGTCGTCATTGATCTCCATCTGCCTGTTAGAGCGTGATCATTGCATTTTGGTTACAAAAATATATTTTCAAATTTTTGTAACCAAGTTATAAGTAACCCGCTCTTACCTATTGTAAATGTAAAACAGTTTAAGTATGAATGAAATATTGAGAGATTATTTGGTCTCAGTCGTAGCCATTGGAGCCATTTTTGGGATTTTATATGTCATGATAATGACTCGTTTCAGAGAGCGAATGTCGTTGATGGATCGGGGGTTAACCCCAAAAGAATTCAACAATAAAAATGTGATGCAGTCTGCAACATTGCGCCTTGGTTTATTGCTCATTGGATTATCTATCGGTATTATGTCAGGCAATTTTGTTGCTGTCCGGTTTGACGTTCCCCGCCAGGGGGCTTTTATTGCAATGATGTTTTTGTTTGGTGGGATTAGTTTGGTGGTGAGTTATGTGATCGAAAAACAAGGTACGGAGCTCTAAAAAAAATATTAAAAAATAGAAATACATGAAAAGAATATTTATAGCAAGGTTATTGCCAGGACTTATATTGTATATGGTAACCAGTTTATACTACCCCGTTTCGTCCCAATCAAATGCTGCCGACTTAAAAAATCAAAAGCTTACAGCAACTATTTTAAATTTGGATAGCCTTTTTTGGCAGACGTACAATGAATGTACTACTGAAAAGACAGGACAATTTTTAATGGATGATGTTAAGTTCTATCATGATAAAGGTGGCATTACCAATGGAAAAAACAATTTAGTGGCAAGTATAAAGAATAATATTTGTGGTAATCCCAACCAACACATCCGGAGAGAAGCTGTGAATGGAACAGTGAACGTTTATCCGTTGAAAAATGGTGATTCTATTTATGGTGCGATTATTTCAGGTGAGCATTATTTCTATGTGACGGCAAACAATAAACCGGAGAAGAGAGAGGGACTAGCAAAGTTTACACAGCTTTGGCTTTTGCAAAATAACGAATGGAAAATGTCCTTTATTTTAAGTTACGACCATGGTCCGGCACCGTATATCAATTCAAAACAGGAAATAAAATTATCTGAAATTGAATTAAAGGAATTTGAAGGCAATTATAAAAATCCAAAATTCGGCACCTTCAATTATAAACTACAGGGCTCAAACCTGGTCATGGATGGTTCGGGTCTCCATGCAATCCTTTATCCTGAAAGTAAAACTATGTTTTTTATGAAAGAACGGGATTTGGAATTTGAATTTATTAAAGATGAGAAAAATAAAATTTTCAAAATAGTCGTGCATGAAAATGGGGGAGTAGTGGATGAACTTATACGGTTTTGATTCTACACCTAATGTTAGCAACGTTTTATTTGGAGTGTCAAATGGATGTTTGGATTTATTTAGTCTTCTATAGCCTCTATACCATGTTGTTTAAGTTTTTCCAGATGATCATTCATAGTTTTAATCTCCTCGGGGGAATGACCCTTCCAATCAATAACCTATCCCATGACGCGAAGAGGATCTTCGGTGCGATATCACTTTGTAGGATTACCCGGGAAATTCTTATCTGTCAAATTGGGATCAGCCTCAAAAGGACCGGTAGTCTCTAAAATATAGATTCTGCCGAGCCTATCTCCCCGCGCTAGGTCCGCTCCCCATGTTGCAGCATTTAAAGTGGCGGAAAAATAAATATAGGATCCATTCGTCCTCTTACCGTAATTGGAATTAAAACCAGGTGAGAGCAGGTCGCTGGGCTTTAGGTTGGCTTTGGTGCCATGATAAAATTTTGGCGAACTCTGGTCGTTATTAAGTTCAATATCGTTTATCATCTTTTCCGATTGTATTATTGTGTATTGGATAAAAGCTAATCTTCTATGTAGGTAAAACGCAATAAATTAATTTCGGCAACATTATCATTTTGAACTTTTGTCGCCTTAAGTTTTATTATCTGTTTCCCTTTGCCAATATGATACGTTCCTATTTTTAAATGCTTCCACCCACTCATTTCATACGCCTCTTTTCTTGGGACTCTGTCAGGACTTGGGATTATTTTTGAATAGAATGCTTTCTGAATAACTGCTTCTTTATTTTCATTTCCTATACTGCAAAGTAAATTGGAGCCGACGTTCGCTTGTTTACATAAGTATTCAAGTTCTACAATATATTTTCCGGGATTAATACAGTTAATCTCCCAAGACATGCTATCGCTGGTACTATTCCATTTTTCAACCCAATCATGTGCCCATCCATGGCCTTCTTTAAATTTTA
>JBDTUE010000083.1:0-16377 GCA_040007895.1 Saprospiraceae bacterium
GAAAGTCCGCAAAGACGGAAAGTCTGAAAGACGCAAAACCTTTTTTCATTTTTAACTATTCATTCTTCATTCTTCATTTTTCATTCTTCATTCTAAAAAGTCCGAAAGTTCGCAAAGGCGGAAAGTCTGAAAGACGCAAAACCTTTTTTCATTTTTAATTATTCATTTTTCATTCTTAATTATTCATTCTTCATTCTTCATTCTTCATTCCTACTATAAGGTATAATATTATCCCATTCCTCAGCTGACGAACGTGCTACAAAAGCGACTACCGGTTCAGTATCACTCATATTAAATACTTCGTGTGGAACACCAGGCTTGATGTAGATAAAATCACCGGCTTCATTTTCAATGATTTTTTTCAATCCGGGTCCAAACTCATGCCTTACTTTACCCTGTATGATATATAATATTAATTCGAAATCAACATGGATATGAGCAAAGGCAACCCCTCCCGGTGGTATCGTTGCAATATTTGCAGATAATTTAGTGGTCCCCACATTTTTTGCTGACATGCCTTGTTTATAATGAATGCCATTCCAATCTCTTTTCGGACCGCCTCCACGGATAGTAAGGATGCCATCATGATCTTCGACTGAAGTCAGTTCTATTTGATCAGGTTCGTTTTTCATTTTCTGAAATTTTAAAATTATGATCCACGAATGTCTTGAATTATCATGAGGTTTTTAAAATTTCCCATTAATTAATAAGCTTTCCGTCATATCCTTAATTTTATTATCATACAAAGTCCCATCGCAGGAAGAGCTCATTAATCTATTGCAGAATAACCCTTCGTCAGATCTTCATCCAGAGTTTTTAAAAAAGATTCAATCCATTGTGCAGCTACCTGGTTTTGACCTATGTCAATAATAGGAAGCTGATCAAAGATGTTCAAACCTAATGATTGATCGCTATTTTTATTCAATATTTCTTCACCATCCATTTTGCTATTATTTTTTGCATGATTTCACCACGATTTTCTGCATCAAATTTTGACATTAAATTTTTCGTATGATATTTAAGGGTGTTGTTGGAGATAAATATTTTTGCGCAGATCTGTTCATTATTATTACCATTAATCATTTCCATCAGGATTTTATATTCCTGATCTGTAAGCGTTTCGCTGGAAAGACTTTCTAATTTTTCCCGATTCAATGAAAGTTTCTCTAATTCACTGCTAAATTTATAAAGAGCCATTTCTATACCAGTAAGCAAGTCACGCTCATCAAAAGGTTTTACAATATATCCATAGGGCAATGTTTTTTTTGCTCTTTCCAGGGTAGGTCGGTCCGATAAAGAAGTCAGGTATATAAATGGAATTCGTTTTTTTGTTTGAATCAGTTCTGAGATCTGAATACCATCCTTATCTCCCTTGATCATAATATCACAAAGCACCAGGTCTGGCGAATGAAAACCGAGATAATCAATGGCCCGTTCACTGGAATGTATGATACCGGCTACATCATACCCCAAATGTTTAAGCATGTCGCTGATGTCTTCGGCGATGATTGCTTCGTCTTCTATGATGAGGATATTGATATTATCCATATTGTATTGACAAAAGTGATTGGATTGGATGATATTCCTGCCACCCGATGGGGTAGTTTTATTTTATTTATTAAACTGCTTTCTTATAGTTTTTAATATGCATGACCACTTCGGTACCATGTTCATTTTTAATTTCAAGCACTGCATCCAATTGCGATTTAAAAGCATTGATCAGACGATAACCAAAAGATTGACCCACAGTATTAATTTTGTTCACAGGCATTCCAATACCATTATCTGCTACTTTTAATATCAGGCTGCCCTTTTGCTCAGATAAGTTGACCGTAATCGTTCCGGTGTTGGATTCAGGAAATGCATATTTCAGAGCGTTACTTATAAGTTCATTCATGATGAGTCCCAATGGTATCATACTATCTACATCGATTTGCAGGGTATCGATATGGGTGATTAGTTTTATTTTATCCGGAGAGATATTATAGGATTGAAATAGATTTTGCATCAAAGATTCGAAGTATTTTTTAGTCTCAATGCCAGTGAGATTATCTTCCTGGTAGAGGTTTTGATGAATCAATGCCATCGATTTGACTCTATTTTGTCCTTCTTTAAGTGCATTGAAGGCGGCAGTATCCACTACATGACGGGATTGCAGGTTCAACAAAGATGAAATAAACTGCAGGTTATTTTTGACCCTGTGATGGATCTCCCGTATCAGTGTTTCTTTTTCTGATAAAGCTTTTTGAATTTGGGTGTTTTGAGATTTAGTCTTTTTAAATAACAAGTAAATCCCCAGTGCTAAAGCTGAGAATAAAAGTGCACCAATTCCTAAACCGATACTAGTCTGACGTGCTACCCGGAGTTTCGTTTCCGACAATTCCTTCCCTGTAGTTAACAGAGCAATCTCGTCTTCCTTCCGTTTCGTATCAAACTGGACATTCAATCCTGCAATTTGATGTGTAATATCCGATGTGATCTGTTCCCCGTTTTTATCAACATAGGATTTAAGGGCATCAAATGCTTTTTTATAATCACCTTTTTTTTCAAAAGCTGCTGCTTCTATTCGTTTTTGTTCGCTTATGAAAGCTACCTGATTTGACTTAGAAGCCTTTTGGCTGGACCACTGAATATAATGCAACACTGAATCCAGCTTATTTTTTGATAAATAATTTTTAGCCAATCCCTGGTATATCGTTGCAAAATCATAAGGATCAGATGTAGCCGAAAGAAATGTCAATGCTTTTCTCAACGATAAGATGGCACTATCTGGCTCAGATTTTAATTCAAAAAGCCTGGCAAGGCTTTGTAACGACCGGCATTGCCCTTGCTGAGAACCAATAGAGGCATCAATGTCCATCGATTCCATAATATAGCTACGGGCATTATCAAATCGTTTTCTTTCCAGGGCATTGGCGGCCAGATTTCGCAATGAAACTGATTGTCCGGCTGGATATTTCGTAGATATGGCTAGATCATAGGATTTTTTAAGGTATTTATATGCTTCATCCCATTGCTGCAAGGTAGAATAGAGGTTACCAAGTTCATTGTAAAAAAATCCATTTTCTTCATCCCTGTTCAGCTGAAGTCCTATTTCAATGCCCCTCAAAGAGGATTTTATTCCCTTTGGGTAATCTCCGGTCTCCCGGTAACACATCGCCAGCATGCTCACCGCATACCATTCCTTTTCAATATCACCTGTACTTTTAGTCCAGGCATCATACTTTAATCCATTTTGCAAAGCATGGACATAGTCGCCCTGGGTATATGCCAAAGTAGCTTCAATATAATTTCGCTGTTCCATCCCGGCTATATCTCCTGACTTTTTGAAGTAATAATAACCTGAATCGAGATATTGTTTGGCCTTTTGAATATCACTGTTGCGGCTCGCTTTTACCAATTCATAATATGTAGCCGCTTTCACCGAATCCGATCCTGCATGGTGAAGTTTTTTCAATAGCTCATCGGGACTTGGAGTTTGTCCATTTACCAATAAGGATAAAAAACTAAACAGGATGAATACCCATACCTTTTTCATCGAATCTGGCAATATTTGATTCCAGTGAAATTACATCAATTCCGGTCATCAAAGCAGGGTGACCGGCCTACAATTTGCTTTTTAATATATAAAACAATTAATTATAATTTCCGTTGCTGGTGAATATTATATAGAAAATAAAAAATCACTGAATGCATTACGAAACGGATTAAGCTAAATTTTAAAATATATAAACCATTTAAAACCTATTTGCTAAGAAACTTAATTTTTAATATATGCTTATTCAATATGCACGCATAAAATCTGATTGTGAAAGTCAATCTGAACAAGACAAAGAGGGCATCGGCAATCTCCAGCACAGACCTTTACTTGGTCCCGATTAGACCAGGATTTATTTCTCCTGTAATCATATACAGGTAAGAGATGATTTTTAATATATTTGATTAAAGATCGACCCGTGAAAATCAGGAAATCCAAATCATGATTCCTAAAATAATCCACTTAACCTGTAAAGATAAGAACCTCCCGTTCCTGTTTAAAAGGAACACAAAGAGACTTATTTCTCTGCATCCTTCGTGGAGTATCCGGATCCATGATGATAGTGACGCTGAAAAAATAATTGCGGCCCATTTTCCTTCCATTCTAAAAATATATAAATCGTATCCTCATTCCATTCAGAGGGCTGATATATTTAGAATTGTGGCCATATATGTTTTTGGGGGGTTTTATATGGATATGGATGTCAGGTGTCTTAAAAGCCTGGATACACTATGCAATAACAGTCTGGTTCTGGGCGAGGAAAAAACGGTAACAGAATCTAATCGTCTACAGCTCCAGATGGAACATTCCCTTCGAATAGCCAATTTTATGTTTGGCAGTATTCCGGGGCATCCCTTTTGGTTGGATATGATCGAGACCGCGATAGAAAGGAGCCAGACTACTGCACTTAGCGAAAGTGACATTATGGTAACTACAGGACCAGGATTGATCTCTGATGTCTATCATCTCAAAAAACATCAATATCCCGAGATTAATCTGATCAAAAATAAAGACAGAAACTGCTTAAAAAATTGCAGTGATGTTCCTTCTTGTCATTTTGGCGATTATGCAGCCCATTTACATGTGGGTACCTGGCGATGGGAAAACAAAAAACATCCTTATTTCAATCTTGATTTTTTAAGACATGCTTTTGGGTTGATAAATTTATAATATCCTCATCCTTACATGTGTTTCCAACCCTGAGCTTCTAAGGGAACAAATTTACCACCCGTGGTTTGTAACAATAATTGCTCTTCCGGTGGTCGTATTTCTCCTATCACATAATAGCCTGGAAGATATTTGATCCGTTCAAAATCTTTTTCGGAAATAGTAAATAATAGCTCATAATCTTCTCCGCCATTGAGGGCACTGGTGATAGGATTAATATTAAACTCGAGGGCAAGTTCAGTGGAGATATCGTCTATGGGCACCAATTTTTCTTCAATCAATGCACCCACATTGGATTGTTTACAGATATGCATGATCTCCGAACTCAACCCATCGCTGATATCGATCATAGCATTAGGCCGGAGATTCATCTTATGAAACGTCTCAATAATATCATGTCTCGCTTCCGGTTTAAGTTGTCGGGCGAGTAATGCTGAATACTTATCTCCCAATTCAGGTTGTATTCCAGGAGTACTTTCATAGATTTGTTTTTCCCTTTCGAGTAATTGTAAACCAAGATAAGCTCCACCTAAAGAACCCGTGACACAGATCAGATCACCAACCCTGGCACCGGAGCGATATACAATTTGTTGAGGGTCGACCTGGCCGATGGCAGTAACACTAATATATAATCCTCTGGGTGATGAGGTGGTATCTCCGCCTACCAAATCGACTTTATAATGTTTGCATGCAAGGTGAATTCCCTCATAAAGTTGTTCCAAAGCTTCAACGGAAAACCGGTTAGAAATAGCCATGCTAAAGGTAATTTGGACAGGTGTTGCATTCATGGCATAGATATCCGATAAATTCACAACGACACTTTTATAACCAAGATGTTTTAGTGGGGAATAAGCAAGATCAAAATGAATTCCTTCTACTAAAAGATCAGTACTGGTCACTATAAGAGTTTCTGAAGGCGCCATTACAGCCGCATCATCACCCACACCTTTAATTGTTTCTTTATTATACTGGATGGTCTCCTGGGTTAAATGGTCAATTAATCCAAATTCACCTAACTCATTTACATCTGTTCTTTTTTCACTCATTCTGTATGTGGTATTAAAATAAATATTGATTAGATTTTTTATCCGACATGATTTTTTGCATCAACCCAATCCTTTGAATCGGGTAATGAAGCGACTAATTGAATTAATTTTTTGTCAATGGGATGATCAAAATCCATTTTCCAGGCATGCAGACCAATGGACCGGTCTTCATACGCTTGTTTTGCACCATATTTGACATCCCCGGAAATCGGACAATGAATGGCACCGAGCTGAGCTCTGATTTGATGATGTCGTCCGGTATCAAGTTTTATTTGCAATAGGTGAAGATCATTGCCGCAAGGTCCGAGCCAGTGATATTCCAGTTTAGCTTCCTTACCTTCTTTATGATTTTCATCAACGATAAAGGATTTATTACTTTTTTTATGAGCAAATATATAATGCTGTAATATACCTGTCTCTTTCTCCGGTTTGTTCAATACAAGGGCCAGGTAAAGACGTTGAATTGAATGCGTATTCATCTGCTCATGGAGAGATGACGCTGTATTTTTCTTTTTGGCAAATAATACAATCCCACTGCAGGGTTGGTCAATCCGGTGAATTAAATGAAGCGGTACTTTACAATATTGTTGCAATTTTACTTCTAAGGATTCTTCTTTATTTTGAAATGATTGAACTGCCATTCCCGCTGGCTTATTGAAGGCAATGAAATGGTGATTAGATAATAAGATTCCATCTTTGATACTGATGATCATTTTATTTCTGTAAAGTTAGCATCCTCTATCTGCTCATCCGTCTTAGGCGCAGGTTTTGATTTCAGGAATGGTGAAGATTTACCCGGCAATACAGGTACCCGCCATATGTTGACGTAGATATAATAAATAATACCACCGATAATTAAAAGCTTAAACATATAAAGTTTTATTAATGTCAATCCACTGAGGTGCAAATTTATTAGCTTTGCGGGTCTTTTAAGCTTAATAGTTATTCTTCTTTAAAGAAAATATGTACATGTTTCGAAAACAATCCAATATAGCGGGATGGTTAGTGTTTGCTTTTGCATTCATCGTCTACTTTATGTCCGCAGAGCGTTCAGGCAGTCTATGGGACTGTGGGGAGTTTATTTTAGGCGCTTCAAAATTGCAGGTAGTGCATCCACCCGGAGCCCCATTTTTTATTCTGGTAGGAAGATTGTTTGCATGGGTAGGTTCCTTATTCAGTAATAATCCTTCTATTCCGGCCTTTGCAGTGAATCTAATGTCCGGAATGTGTACAGCGTTTGCTGCAGCGTTTATTGCCTGGTCTACTATTATACTTGCAAAAATGGCCTGGATGGGTCGTGAAAAAGAACCTGAAGTAAATGAAGGATGGGCTTTAGCAGCTGCTGGTTTGGTAGCAGGTCTCACCGGAGCATTTTGTACATCTGTTTGGTTCAGCGCTGTTGAAGGTGAAGTATATGCTATGTCAACCTTTTTTACTGCATTGACCGTCTGGACTGGTTTGAAATGGTATTATTTACCAACAAGTGCCAGGAATGAAAAATGGTTGGTGCTATGTCTCTTTATGGCAGCTTTGTCCATTGGTGTACACTTATTGAGTTTATTAGCATTCCCATTTTTAGGTCTGCTATATTATTATAAAAGATTTAATAATCATAACCTTAAAGGCGCGTTAATTGCACTGATCGGATCCGTGATCATTTTAGCGGTGTATCAAAAACTGGTGATCGTCGGATTACCTAAATTATGGGCTTCCTTTGACTATATGATGGTCAATGGACTCGGATTACCTTTTCATACGGGCATATTCCCGTTTTTGATTTTAATAGGAGCAGCTATATACTACGGTTTACATTATGCAAGGAAGAACAGTAACCCCGTAGTACAGAACATCGTATTGACTACCCTATTGGTGATCCTTGGGTTTTCTACCGTAGCTGTCGTGGTGATCAGAGCTAATGCAGATACTCCGATCAATATGAATAGCCCGACGGATGCTATGAGATTGATACCCTACCTTAACCGTGAACAATATGGTGACAGGCCTTTATTGAAAGGTCCTTCCTATGAAGCAACTCCCATAGAATACAAATCAGATGACCGTTATGGAAGAGTAGGTAATCGGTATGAAGTAGTTGATAAAAAATTTACTCCGATTTATAAGTCAACAGACGAAAAATTTTTCCCCCGCATGGGCCATTCGGATAGAAAATCTTTGTATGAATATTGGATGAATGGCAAGAATAAACCTGACCAGGGTGAAAACATGAAATTTTTTGTGCGATACCAGGTGATGTGGATGTATTGGAGATATTTCATGTGGAATTTTGTAGGCCGTGAAAATTTTGACCAGGGGTATTTTCCATGGATATTAAAAAGCGGTCAATGGATGTCTGGGATCAAACCCCTGGATGAAGCACGCTTATATAATATGGAGAAAGAACCAACCCGTATGAAAAATGATGCGGGCAGGAATAAGTATTTTTTCATTCCACTCATCCTTGGTTTACTGGGTTTAATGTGGCATTATAAAAAAAGTAAACGTGATTTTCTTGCTTTATTAATGTTATTTGTAATTACGGGACTCGGTATTATCATTTATTCTAATGAACCTCCGAATGAACCAAGGGAACGGGATTATGTGCTCGTTGGATCCTTCCTTACATTTTCTATTTGGGTTGGTATGGGTGTGATCTATTTGTATCAGTTTCTTTCATCTAAAATAAAATCAAATACCCTGGTACCAATGGGTATAGCTGCAGGACTGGGTATCCTGAGCCCATTGATTATGGTTACCCAGAATTTTGATGATCACTCACGCCGGCATTTGACAGGTTCCAGAGATTATGCAATTAATTTCCTGGAGTCCTGCGCACCTAACGCCATTTTATTTACATACGGTGATAATGATACTTATCCACTTTGGTATGCCCAGGAAATGGAAGGAGTGCGCACAGATGTACGAGTTGTCAATCTAAGCTTGATTGCAGTAGATTGGTATATTAATCAGGTTCGCCGTCGAATAAACAAATCTGCTCCGATCAAACTATCAATCTCAGAGGACAATTACCGAGGGGATAGTCGTATGCAACTAATTATCAATGCCGCCGAAGGGACTACACGAAGTGCTGCGGATGTCTTGAAATTTGTAAATGAAAAACATCAACTTCCTTTACAAAACGGGCAAAGCATGGAAACGTATATTCCAGCTCGTAAAATAGTGATTCCTATAGACCGAAATCGGGCTATCGCTTCTGGTATGATCAGTCCATCCGATACCAATGTTGCCAATCAAATTGAGATTACTCTAAAAGGCAATTATATTATGAAGGACGACCTGGCCGTCATGGACATCATATCTTCAAATATTTATGACAGGCCTATCTATTTCGCTACTACTGCCAATCCTGACAGATTAATTGGCTTAAATAATTATTCACAGCTTGAAGGACTTGCTACTCGTATAGTTCCGATACTTTCTGCACCCGATGCAAGATTTGGCCAATACGGAGCCGGCCGGGTAAATACAGAAAGAATCTATGAAAACGTAATGAAGAAATTTAAATGGGGAGGATTTGATAAGTATAAGATGTTCAATTTTGAAAATAGTTTCAATCCTAGTTTTTCCGCTATGCGGATTGCCTTTATGCGTGGGATTGATGCATTGATCAAAGATAAAGAAATGAAAAAAGCTGAAGATTTGAATGATACTTATTTCGTTGCTTTCCCTCAGAAAAATTTTGATTACGATGCCCAGCGATTGGTGTTCATTGAATTTTATTACCAGATGAGCCAACTGGCGAAATGCAAAGAAGAGTCATTGAAACTGGCTAATGAAACTGCAGAATACCTGGAATTTTACAATTCTTTATCTAAGGATGAATTGGATGGCGGATTCAGAGATGATTATAATCAGTATATGTCGATACCGGGTAGATTAGCAACGCTGGGCAAAGAGATGCAGGATACTGCATTCCAGGCGGAGATTAATAAAATACTTGGTAAATATTTGACTTCACCTGTTCAGAAATAGGAATTAAATACAGATAAAATAAAACGGCTTCGTTCTTTGGTGAACGGGCCGTTTTTTAATTTAAACCGGGTTCTGGTGAAGCAAATACATCACAGAGAAATTTATATTATTCACTGATAAGCAATACAATTGAACTAAAGCGTTCGGATTTTTGACTAAATTTAGATTACTAAAACAATCTCACGTCTTGCAGGTAATCATCCTGAAGGAATTTATACTTAAAATTATTAATACAGGAATGCCACTAAATAATTGCACTCAGGAATTTAAACTTAAATTCAGAATAAAGTCTGACCATATAACTTTAATAGCCTTGATCCTATTCCTTCAACTAAACTTCCCGGGGTATAGTCAGGCGGACAAATGGAAACTTCAGGCGTCCCGGGTTGAAATAATACGCGACGAATACGGCATTCCACATATTTTCGGAAAGTCTGATGCCGATGCAGTCTTTGGATTGTTGTACGCACAATGTGAAGATGATTTCAATAGGGTGGAAATGAACTATATTGAAAAATTAGGGCGGCTGGCTGAATTGAATGAAAAAGATTTATATAATGATTTGTATACCCGGTTAATTATTGATTCTACGGAAGCAATCAATGATTTAAATAACAGCCCGGGTTGGCTTAAGCTACTTCTGCAGGCATTTGCTGATGGTGTGAATTATTATCTGTATACTCATCCTGAAACAAAACCTAAATTATTGACACAGTTCAAACCCTGGTATCCTTTATTATGGACCGATGGAAGTATAGGCGCTATCAATACCGCCGATATCAATGAAAACGATGTGCAGCAGTTTTATTCAACGGAACCATCTATAGGATTTTATGCTCCCCCTAAAGAAAAAGAGTATACTGGTTCTAATGGACTGGCTATAGCTCCGTTGAAGTCGGAAAATGGCCATGCCATGTTATATATCAATCCTCATGTTACTTTTTATTTCCGGCCTGAAGTGCATATGATGAGTGAAGAAGGTTTGAATGCATATGGTGCCGTCACCTGGGGACAATTTTTTATTTACCAGGGATTTAATGCGCATTGTGGCTGGATGCATACCAGTTGTAATGTGGATGTAGCTGATGTGTACAAAGAAAAAATCATAAATGAAAAAGATAAAAAGTTTTATGTCTATGACGAAAAACCCAAACCCCTTGGTCAAAAATTAATTCAACTGAATTATAAACAAAATAACAAAATCGAATCCAAAACATTCAAGACATACTTTACACATCATGGCCCCATCATGGGAATCCGCGAAGGCAAATGGGTCAGTGTACGATCCAATAACAGATCCCTCAATGGATTGAAACAATCCTGGCTTCGAACCAAGGTGACCAGCTTTAACGGTTATAAACAAATCATGAATCTAAAGAGCAATATTTCAAATAATACTGTATACGCCGATGCTCAGGGACATATCGCTTACTGGCATGGAAATTTTATTCCAAAAAGGAGCCCTGCTTTGGACTGGAGTAAACCCGTAGATGGTGATATTTCAAAAACGGAATGGCAGGGTTTGCACGAGGTAAATGAATCTGTACATATTTATGATCCTTCCAATGGTTGGATACAAAACTGCAACTCTACTCCCTTTACTGCTGCAGGATCGAATAGCCCAAAAAAGTTTAATTATCCTTCTTATATGGCACCAGATGGTGAAAACTTCAGAGGAATCAATGCAGTACGTCTGATGCAATCAAGAGTAAAGTTTAATTTGGATCAACTTATCGCAGCAGGATATGATACGTATTTATCCGCATTTGAAGTTTTGATACCGGCATTGCTTAAGGCCTATAAAGATCTTGCCACTCAAGAACAAATAAAATATTCCATTCTCAAAGAACCAATGCAAGTTCTCCAGAAATGGGATTATCGGGTATCGGCATCTTCTATTGCAACTACCCTCGCGATAGAATGGGCTGAACATCTGAACAATACCATCCAAAAAGTTTATATCGACGAAGGAGAAGATGACCAGGTAAGTCGCACTAAAACATTTGCATTCAAAGCCACACCAGATCAGCTATTACTTCCATTGATGGCTTCTATAAGTGCTTTGGATTCTATGTATGGAACCTGGCAAAAGCCATGGGGAGATATCAATAGATTCCAGAGACTTTCTTCTGATATTCAGCAAAAACCTGAAGATTACAAAACAAGTATTGCCGTGCCCTTTGCTTCATCTTCCTGGGGTATGCTACCTTCTTATAATAGCAGGAGATTCCCCGGTACGATTAATCGATATGGAGTGAGTGGAAATAGCTTTATCTGTGCAGTAGAATTCGGACCCCGCATAAAAGCTAAATCGTTATTAGCCGGCGGTGAAAGTGGCAACCCTTTATCGGCTCATTTTTTTGATCAGGCCGATATGTATACTATGGGGAAATTTAAAGACGTATTATTTTACAAAGAAGATGTGATGAAGCATGTGATGAAAAAATATAAGCCTGGAGAATGAAGCTTGCCTAAACAGATTCGACCGAATAACTCATTACAAATACTTATTTGCTTGATTTCTGACTATATTTAAATTGTATTAGTACCAAATCTTCCAGAACCATGTCCGAATTCAAAGCTATTGGCGGAATACCTGATAGCCAAAGTGAAACAATAAAAACCGGTAAAAATTATTTATTTGCCATTGGCATAAATACCTACCAGCATTTTACTCCACTGTTAAACGCACGAAAGGATATCGTAGACCTTTCTCAACTATTGGTAGATCAATATTATTTCGATGCACAGGATGTACAATTAATTTGCGATTTAGAAGCAACCAAGGACAATATTATTGATCAACTGGACGGGCTGCGGCGCAAGGTAAAACCGGAAGACAGATTGCTTATTTATTATTCAGGTCATGGATATACAGACATTGATAGAGGGTTTTGGATTCCAGTAGATGCGGAACCTAACAGAGTATCAAGTTATATTGCCAATGCTGAAGTACGGGATATCATTCAGTCTATAAAAGCAAAGCATATCCTGTTAATTTCTGATAGTTGTTTTTCAGCTTCTTTGCTCGTAAGAGATATTGTATCTGATTTAGCGGGAACTGCATTTGTGGATTGGGAAAGAAATCCTTCCCGATGGGCTTTCATCTCAGGCAAAGGTGTAGTCAGTGATGGAAAAGCAGGGGAAAACAGCCCATTTGCTGGTGGTATCCTCAAACATTTACGTTACAATGATGATGATGCTATTAATATTCTGAGACTAGCAGACCAGGTCACGCAGGAAATAAGATTTAATTATGAGCAACAAGCCGAAGTAAGCCCCTTATTTCAGGCTGGACATGGAGGTGGACAATTTGTTTTTGTCAAAAAACAAACAGAAAAAGATGAATGGCAATCCGCTTTGAATCATCCTGACGAAGGAAGTTTTCTTGAATATTTAAATAAATACCCGGAAGGAAAATTTGTAAAAGAAGCTGATCAAAAATTAGCTGATATCGCTGACGAAAATGAATGGGCTTCGGCATCACTGAGAAATGCAGCATTTGCATATAGACAATATCTAAAAATATATCCGAAGGGCAAACATATTGAAGAAGCTGAAAGAAAATTAGATGCTATTGAAAAGGAGGATCGTTTAGAAAAAGAGGAAGCAAGAAAACGAGAACAAGACCGGGTGTTTAAATTAGAACTTGAAAGAAAAGCGATAGAGCAGGCTGGAAAATCAGAACTTGCCAATAAACTAAAGCAAATAAACCCAACAAAAAAAGTAGATATTCCCACGGAAAGACCTCATGCTTCAAATCCCACAAAACAAACTAACTATAGAAAATATATTTTTGCCATCATCGGCCTTGGAATAGTAGTCGCTGTAATCTGGATGATTAATGGTAACAAAGTCAGTCTTGCTTCAGGCATAGAATCATCCTTACCAATAGATACTATTGTTGATGTACAGCCGACTGTACTAATAGCGGACAGTTCCAGGGAAATCGAAGGCAAAGTACTTGATTCGAAAAGCACTCCGAATCCATTGATCGGCGCAATCGTATTGAATAAAAGAAATGGGACTAGTACGGCCACAGATGAGAATGGCAATTTTAAATTATCCGGGGCTAAAGATGGAGATACCCTTTTGACCACCTATGTTCACTTTTCCGAGGCAATCAATATCATTTTAAAAGATCAAAAATCCGGTATTATACAACTACAAGAATTACCACCTGCTACTCCTACTAATGTAAATAAAACAATTTCCGGAACGGTAACGGATAGAAACGGAACTGTTATTACCGGTGCGTGGGTCTATATAAAAAGGAATGGTCAGATCATAAAACCATATACCCATACAAACAATAGTGGAAAATATACTTTATCAAAAGTCAAGGAAGGAGATATTCTCTGGATTGATTCAGGAACAAAATATAAAAAGAAAAGTTTTGTCATTAATTCATCTGATGAATATCCATGCGTTGTAAATTGAGTTCAACCTATTCTCAAGATTAAACATATACTGCTTTTAAGCCTACAATTCAATAAATAGTTTTGGCAAATTGATTTCCGAAGTACATCTAAGACCAGTGGACAAAGTACCTTATCTTTGCAACTGCGATGATAGATCTTCCAGTTACTACAGAACCAATTTTGCGGGCGAAAAAACCTGATTGGCTAAGGGTTAAACTACCTATCGGCGAAAACTATCGAAAAGTAAGAGAACTCGTAGATACCTATAAGCTTCATACGATCTGTCAAAGCGGTAACTGTCCGAATATGGGTGAATGCTGGGGTGAAGGCACTGCAACTTTCATGATCCTTGGTAATGTGTGTACCCGTTCCTGTAGCTTTTGTGCAGTCAAGACGGGTCGACCTACTGAATATGATATCGATGAACCAGAGCGTGTAGCACAAGCCATCCATTTAATGCAGGTGAAACATGCAGTGATCACCAGTGTCAACCGGGATGAGCTTGCTGATAAAGGCGCCGATATCTGGCATCGTACCGTGATCGAAGTAAAAAAATTAAGTCCGCATACCACTATAGAAACATTGATTCCAGACACCAAAGCGGATTGGAAAGCTTTAGAGCAAATGATCAATCCAGGCCAGGAAGTGGTATCCCATAATATGGAAACAGTCAAAAGACTTTATCGTCCGGTGCGTCCACAGGCTAAATACGAAAGATCTCTCGAACAAATAAAACGAACCAAAGAATTTGGCAAGCGAACAAAGAGTGGTGTGATGTTAGGTTTGGGTGAAACCCGGCAAGAAGTCATTCAGGTCATGGAAGATCTTGCAGCTCACGGCTGTGACGTACTTACTTTAGGGCAGTATCTGCAACCAACCAAATTGCATCATCCCGTGATCTCTTTTATTCATCCCGATCAATTTGCAGAGTATAAAGAGATTGGCTTAAGGATGGGATTTAAATATGTAGAAAGTGGGCCTCTGGTTAGATCCAGTTATCATGCCGAACGACACATTTAATTTAATGGTCTATTCAAGCAATCATTTTAGTTTAACCTTTTCACCTTATAAGAATTCGTGAAGTCTGAAAGACCGAAAGTCGGGAAAGACCGGAAGTTTGAAAGCTTACCTAGCATCTTCACCTTTTTACCTTTTTACCTTTTAATGGAGTCGTAAAGAAATACGGAAAGTCCGAAAGTCCGGAAGACCGAAAGTCGGGAAAGACCGGAAACCTTTTTCACTTCATTCTTCATTCTTCATTCTTCATTCTTCATTCTTCATTCTCCATTCTTCATTTTTCATTCTTCATTCTAAAAAGTACGAAAGTCAGAAAAGACCGAGAATCTTTTCATACTTCGTTTTTTCATTCTTAATTTCATAATTTTTCATTCGTCTCCACTTCACTATAAAATTCCTGAAGATATTTTTTCATAAACTCATGTCGATGTTCAGCCAATTTCTTACCAGTAGCTGTTTTCATTTTATCTTTCAACAATAAAAGTTTTTCGAAGAAATGATTGATAGTGGGTCCGTCGTTTTTTTTGTATTGCTCTTTAGTCATATTTAAATTAGGTAGTATCTCCGGATCATAAATTACCCTGTTTTTATAACCGCCATAGTGAAAAGCACGGGCGATTCCAATTGCACCTATAGCATCCAGTCGATCAGCGTCCTGTACGATATTCATTTCTATTGAAGTAAAAGTTAGAGTTCCAAGGCTAGATTTGAAAGACATGTTTTCTATAATTGAGATCACATGATCAGTCACTAACGTTGGTACTTCATGTTGCTCCAAAAACTCTTTAGCCAATCCTGGTCCGATGGTTTCATCTCCATCATGAAATTTTGCATCAGCAATATCATGCAATAAAGCGGCAAGGGATACAATCAATACATCACCGGGCTCATGACTAAGGATATTCAGTGCATTGTGATACACCCTGGATATATGCCACCAATCATGACCATGTTCACTATGTTCAAGTCTTTGTTTTACGTAATCAATTGTTTTATCAATAAGTTCTTTCATCTTTTTATCCTTTTAATGAAGTCAGAAAAGTCCGGAAGACCAAAAGTCCGGAAGACCGAAAGTCATTCTTGATTGGTCATTCTTCATTTTTCATTCTTCATTCTTCATTCTTCATTCTTCATTCTTCATTCTTCATTTTTAGTTCCATCTCGTAGGCCCCCCTGCCATGACTGCAATTAAAAAAAC
>JBDTUE010000084.1:0-16336 GCA_040007895.1 Saprospiraceae bacterium
AAAAAAAAAGCTGCCTAAAACTAGCCTTTAGGCAGCACCTAATGTATGAATCAAACTTACTTATTCTAGTCATTAACACAAGACAAAAAATTCATATGATTTGATCTCGAATTACTCAGAATCAAAGGTGATAATTAAATATTCCCGAGCCCTTACACAATTTCAAAAGAGATTTACATTATTCCCACATGACAATTTCTA
The DNA here is from genome assembly GCA_040007895.1 of Saprospiraceae bacterium. GTDB lineage: Bacteria > Bacteroidota > Bacteroidia > Chitinophagales > Saprospiraceae > JADJLQ01. The sequence goes on from JBDTUE010000084.1 coordinate 202, forward strand.
CAAATAGAATTGCGATACCGCTTAAGGCGTAAACGCCTGTTATTTAAGGTGTTTGGAAGTTAAACTGGCAATGTGTGAAAAATGTAACATTAAGAATAATACATGTAAGAAGAATGAAGAAAGCAGTAGTGACCTTTGAAAATTATTTAAAGCTCAAAAAATCTATACTAAAATGAAGCAAATACTAATGCATACCATAAAATTAACAAGCATGAAAACATTCTTTCTTACTTTGTTTATTGCTCTTTTTATCACAAATTGTACTTCCAATTTAGTGACAGGTAGAAAACAACTTAGCCTGGTCTCTGAGCCTGAACTACAATCCATGGCAAAACAGGAATATCAAACTTTCCTGAATGAAAACAAAGTGTTGCACAATAGCGATGCCCAAATGGTCAGCCGTGTAGGTTCAAGGATAGCCAGTGCCATTAAAAAATTCTATGATGGTCAAGGTCAACCTTCAATTTTAGAAGGCTATTCCTGGGAATTTAACCTGGTGGATAATAAAGAAGTAAATGCATGGTGTATGCCGGGAGGGAAAGTAGTAGTTTATTCCGGACTTTTACCTATCACACAAAATGAAGCCGGCCTTGCTATTGTTTTGGGTCATGAAATCACTCACGCTATTGCTCAACATGGAAGTGAAAGGATGAGTCAGGGTTTATTACAGCAATTAGGAGGTAATGCTTTAAGTATTGCTCTGGCCAATAAACCTGCAGAGACTCAAAATCTGTTTCTAACTGCTTATGGCATCGGCACTACCGTAGGTGGCTTATTACCTTTCTCCCGCAAAGAGGAATCAGAAGCTGATCAATATGGATTGTATTATGCCGCTATGGCCGGATACAATCCTCAGGAAGCAATTCCATTTTGGGAACGTATGGCTGCAGCCGGAGGATCAAAACCTGTTGAATTCTTAAGTGATCACCCATCCGATGAAAATAGAATTCAAAAAATGAAAGAATATATGCCACAGGCATTAAAATATTATAAACCTAAATCATAGTTCGCTAAATAAATAGGTAAATAAATTCCATTCCAACTTTTCTAAAAATCACATAAATCAATAAAATGAAAACAATAAAAATAGCTATGATCGGCTTTATACTGATCTCTTTGATAGCATCGGGTTGTAAATCAATGAATAAAACTCAGAAAGGTGCAGTCATTGGCACAGCGGGAGGCGCAGCTGCTGGAGCTATAATTGGTAAAGTAGCCGGCAATACTGCTCTTGGGGCTATCATAGGTGCAGCCGTTGGTGGAGTCACTGGTGCAATCATTGGCAAAAAGATGGACAAACAAGCCGAAGAAATAAAAAATCAACTTCCCAGCGCACAAGTAGAACGGGTAGGTGAAGGCATTGTAATTGAATTTAATAACCGTATTCTATTTGGGTTTGATCAATCCAATCTCACTGCAGAAGCGAAAAATAATTTGATTAAATTAAAAGACATCCTTGTAAAATATCCTGATACTAATATAGAAGTACAGGGACATACAGATGATAAAGGAAGTGTGAAATATAATCAGTCCCTTTCCGAACGGCGCGCCGGAGCAGTCGTTAGTAATTTAAATGCAAACGGCATTCCTAGTTCCAGACTCACTTTAAAAGGCTTCGGTGAGTCTTTGCCTAAATACACTAACAATACAGAGGATGGGAATGCTATGAACCGAAGAGTTGAATTCTTAGTAACAGCAAATGACAAAATGAAATCTGAAGCAGCTAAGGAAGCAAACAATCCTGCTCAAAATTGAAAACGATTTGAATCTTAAACAATAAAAGTAATATATGGTAAAACAAACTGGATTGATTTTCGCACTACTTGTCTTTGTCTTATGTTCTTGTACCACCAGTACAAAAATAATAAGCAGTTGGAAAGATGATAATAAAACAAAGCCCATGGATAAAATTTTGGTGGTGGCTCTGTTTAAAACAGAAACTAATAGTCGCAATGCAGAAGATGAAATGGTCAAGTATCTGCATGGAAAAGGCATGCAATCCTACAAATACTTAGGCCCACGCTTTAATAAAAACAATGAAAATAACCTTCGGGATAAGGCGAAGAAGGAAGGATTTGATGGCGCAGTTACTATCCGGTTAATCGATGTAGACAAAGAGCAAACCTATCAGCCCACCAATTTTTCAACATATCCTCAATATTATCAGAATTTCAATGATTACTTTTTCAGGATGTATCCATATAATAACACTCCCGGGTATTATGAAACCACTAAAACTTACACTTACGAATCCAATATTTATTCCCTCGATGATAATAAAATAGTCTGGACCGGAATTTCCAAATCCACTAACCCGGATGGAATCGAGAAAATGACTAAAGAAATAGTAAAAGTTGTCTATAAAGAAATGTCTAATGAAGGGTTTATTGGAAAGAATAAAACCTGATTTTTCTAAGTCACCACTTCTTTGATACCTAACTAGCCAGTTGAAAAGAACCACATAAAAAGTAAGGTACAGCCGAATGGATTACGATCAACAAATTTTAATTATTAACGCTTAATATTATGAAAATCTATTTAGTAATTATTTTCCATGCTTTGTTTGCCCTAAGTTTGGCACAAGCACAACATTTCAATCTCGGAATAAAAGGAGGATTGAATTTCTATACGATTCACAACAATAATAATGTCAAATTTGATCCTATTACGGACGTCCATTTTGGATTATTAGGTCATATTCACCTGGATCGTCAATACGCAATACAACCTGAATTGGTATATTCAGCACAGGGGGCCCAAATTTCTTCCAATTCAAAAATAATGTTGAAGTACATAAATTTTCCGGTACTGTTTCAATATATGTTTGATAATGGATTCAGACTACAGGCAGGTCCACAGGTAGGGTTTTTACTCAATGCCAAATCTAAAATTAATAGCACTAGCACCGATGTAGACCAAAACTTTGAATCAGTTGATGTAGGGTTAAGTGCAGGTATTGGTTATGTACATCCACCCTCAGGAATAGGATTTGATTTGCGATATAATGCTGGATTGAGTAATATCAATGTTCCCAAAACAACAGTCAAATCAACAAATAATGGTCTTCAGTTAGGACTTTTTTATCTTTTCAATCATAAAAGCTAGGGTAACTCCTTTAAGAGAAGTGACTGAAAAAATCTCAGTCATCGGTTTACCTAGAATTCTATTCGCTTTATGCTAATGCATCTAAATCGGCTGGTATCTAATGGTTGCCATCTAAAATGAAATTATTCAACTGTAATAGAAGCTGGGCTTAGTCGGGAAGCAAAATTATCATAAACTAAACTCGATTCTAAATCGTTTAAAAGCAGTCTACTTTGACTGCTTTTAAATTTTATATTGGAGCTTAATGTAACGAACTAATCTTTTGAATGATTATTAGAGTGTAACCACACAAAGAATAAGCTTTTTTGATTTTCATATGAATATAGTTCATCATAAAAACGTTGAGATGACTTTCAAATGGCTTGAAAACTGAGTCTGAATAATATGTTGGTTTGGAATGTTATTATATTCCCCGGATGACTAATTCACATCCTACTGATAGGGGCTTCTAAAGCACTATTTGTCGATACCACCTCATTCAGATTAAGTCAATATTAGTGATATTTCACTTTTAAATGATTCATAGGTTTGGTAAATTAAGAAAGAGTGTGTGATATAAATTTCAATTAACCATCGCGGGCCAGACGGATTTGGATAATTGGAAATAAGACATTTTCCTAATGATCATTTTATATGGGAGGATTATTTATAACTATTTTCAGAATAACCCATTCTGATAAAGATCTATTTCAATCTTTTGCTTTTGAAACTAATCACTGGCGCGGTAGTATCTCCTAATAAAAATCCCCATGGTTTCAGATCACCAGAGTGGTCAAAAATAAGTTTTAGGATAGCCGTAATGGGAATAGATAAAAACATACCTGGGATGCCCCATAAGGCAGCTCCCAAAATTACAGCAAGGAGGGAGAAAAAAGCATTCAATTTAACTTTAGAACCGATAATTTTGGGAACAATAAAATTATTATCTATAAACTGGATGATTAAATACAATATGAATACATATAAAATGTAAATAGGTGGTTTAGTCACCAGAGCAATGATCATAAACAGAAAGATTGCTATTACTCCACCCAGGTAAGGGATAATATTAAGAATAGCTCCGAAAATACCTAATAAAATCGCATAATCAATCCCAAGCATAAGCAAGCCTATGGAATTTAAACCTGCCACAATTCCAAATTCTGCCAGCAATCCAAGCAAATAGTTTTGAACAATTTTCCGCGTCTCTGTTAGTATTGAACCTACTTTCTCACTTGTCCCGAATAACTTGTGGATAAATTGAATAAGATGAGGCTGATAATAAAGCAACATAAATATGTACACCGGCGTAAGAAACAATGTACCCAAAACTCCTCCCAGGGTGGTTAAGGTCATGCCGATAACGGCGCCACTGTTGTTGAATAAATCGCTTTGGGTGTCATTGATCCAGAGATTGATTTTACGAACACTAATATTGAAATAACCGGATGCCCAGGATACACTTTGTTTTAGAAGAACCTGGAATTTGGCAGATAATACCGGCCAGGCTTCGACTAATAAACTAGCCTGGGAGCTAAGCATCAAAATCAGGACAGTAAATAAAATGAAGGCTAAACCTAAAACTACCGATATAGCCAAGGCCCTATTAATATTTTTTTTTACTAAATAATTTATAACCGGGCTAATGAGAATAGATAAGATTCCGGAATAAATAATTGGGAGAACAATGTCCTGAACTTTTGATAACATTGTTATCAGGACATACAGCCCTACTAAGAAGATAGAAGCCTTTACATAAAAAGGTAATTTACCTGCAGAATTCATAGTATTCTTAGAAAACCATTATCCGGATTATTCTTCGTACTCCGGTCCATTGATTTTGTTCCTGATCATCCTAAAGATACCAATGCCTATAGACTTTACCGCTTCCGGATGTTTGATCACAGCATTACTGATTCCGATCATTAATGCATTCCCCAACATCTTTTTCATGGGATTTTTAGATGCTCTAACAAAAAGTATTTTTGACAGATAGCCTGCTGAAAGCCCCAATGCTGTATTGATAATATGATCCTTTAAGTCCTTGGTCTCAGCTATCTCCTTCATCGTATTTTTAATTAAGTTGACCGGCTTGACGCTTTCATAGGCGATGTGGAACTGCTCCTTCAATAATTGTCTTTCCATAGCCTGTTTTTTCTCCAATTGTTGGATGGCTTCCTCTAGTTCCGTAGATAAATCTTCTTTTTTCATGGATTATTTAACGATGTAAATTGACAATAAAATTAGTAACAGAGTTTCTGATTTGGTCTTTGAGAAATAGATGCACTACAAGACCAAGTACAAGATAAAAGCCCGCTAGTATAAAAAAGCCAAAATAATTCTTGCCAATAATCTCACCAAGCCATAAAGCAAAACCAATATTGAATAAAAGTATAAAAAACAATAGTACACATACCAGCACCATACGAATAATCAATCTGGACAAAATCGTAGTTACAATCCCCTGGATTTGAATTTTAGCAAGTTGAAAGCTCGTTTTTGCGTAAGCTTCTGTAGTTTCAATTAAAGTTTCGATAGTACTAGGAGATTCCATATACAGCTAATTGGAGTAAATCATTTTAGTAAAAAACAGGATCCCGAACCTGCCTATAAGGAAGGAAAATTATTAAAAATTCCTCATTTAACTGAAGCCTTTGCATCCCAGATAGCTGCCTCGGCTTCATCCACTTTCTTTTTACCTTTTTGAGCCACATGGACAGCGTCTTCCTTTAAAGAATCAAATTTAGCAGCCATAAGGTCAACGAAATCACTGAATTTTTCCTCCAATTCCTTAGCATAGGAATCACTTTTTTTCGAAATTTTCTTTCGTGTGGTATCGCCCTTTTCGGGAGCAAATAATATACCTAATGTAGCTCCGACAGCAATACCAGCTAAAAGCCCTAAAAAAACCTTTCCTGAACTCATAATATTAAATTTTTAGTTTATTGTTTGATAATTTATAATAGAGATTGTGACTAGAAACAAGCAAGGAAACATTCAGATAATAAATGACAATGAGAAATCCAATTGATAAATCTAAATTAAGACAATCAGGCAATTAAAAAAAACCGATCATAAAATTAAACATTTTCCGGTTTCTAGTTTGCAAATTTTCTCCCATAAAGTTTAAACCCGCTAAGGACATTCACATCGTGTCCTGGTCTCCTTTCGTTTATAATTTGGGGATTAATTTCTGAACTACCATAAAAACTATAGTTCCCATCGTCCGTATGCATCGCAATTCTCCTCCCAGCATAGTGGATAGTCTAATTATCCCCTTTTTCCATCTATTTTTAAAATTGCCGATTCTATGTCTCATGTCTTAGGGTGTTTTTTATTACAACAACAATATCAATAATAAGACGATTATAATGATAGCTCCGGCTGACAGATAAACTCCTCCAGTCAGCGCTTTTTTCATTGAACGTAGTTCTTTTCTCAATTGTTTTTTCTCTGAAGCATTTAATTTTGATTTATCCATAGCTTTGATTTCAGCTATTCGTGTTTCAAATACTTTCGTTTGCGCTGATTCAACAGGGATTGTTGACGTTGCAGGAGCTGGATTTGAGTTGGCGGCGATTAGGCCAACTGGCATTATGGAGAATAGTAAAAATCCAGTTAAGAATAACATTTTTAAATTTTTCATTTTGATTTTATTTTTAGTTTGATTAAACTTATGAGTACAAGATTAATCCTCTAAAGGCCAAATTGCGTTACACAATTAACTTAAAATTTTACATAACTCACATATACTTAACGAATCAGCTTTTGCCGGGCCTTAATCCAATACTAAACATAGGAGTACCTCAAATCTTATATTGTGTGTTGGTTACTTCTATTCCCACAAGGCTAAAACACCTGGTTTACTCAAGACTCTGGATATAAACTGGTCAATTCTTGCATTGAATTGTTGGGGTTGTTCAAGGTTTGAAAGATGTCCGGCTTTAGGAATAAGGTATAATTCAGATTGTTCAATTTGCAGGTTTAATAATTCAGCCTGTCTGGGTGGTGTTAGAATATCGTCCTCTCCACATATAATTAACGTTGGTACTGATATCAACGTTATCCACGTACACATTTCATCTCTTTCCATTAGAGCTTTTAATCCACCCGTCACCGATTCAGCTGCGGTTGAGGTAATAATCGATTCTATACGGGATACCAAAGAGGCATCCGACTTTATAAAATCCTGGCTAAATACTTTATTTATAAATTGATTTGCATATTCAGAAAGTTTACCGCTTTCTATTTGAATGATGCTTTCTTCCCTCTTAACTCTTGTTTCCGGAGAATCAGCAATACATTGGGTGTCACATAAAATAATCGCTTTGAATCTGTCAGGAAACCTACTAACTGCATTCATCAGAATATATCCACCCATTGAAACACCGCACACTATGGCCTTCTGAATATTCAGTTGATCCATAAATAAAATCAAATCGTCTGCAAACGAGGCAATTGAAGGTGGTATTTCCCCGGCAGTGGATTGACCAAAACCTCTTACGTCGTATTGGATCACCCGGTGATGATTTTTTAAAAATAACTGTTGCGGATCCCAACAGGATCTATCGAAAGGGAAACCATGAATAAACAAAATTGGTACGTCTCCTTCCCCACAATCGTCATAACAAATAGAAGCATCATTGATTGTAATATGCAGATTAAATCTCTCTTTTATCATTAGGGTATGAATCTAAATTTTTAAAATGTAAAATGTATCCTTGCTTTTGGTTTATATTGAATATGTACTAGAAAATCGAATATCAAAAATATGTTTTCCCTATCTAAATCGATTCAAAGCGATTTGAATCTGAATCAAATAAGGAAAACCGAATGCACTTAAATTCTAAAAATTAGTGCTTGAAATTACTCTCTTAAATAAAATGTCCAAAATCAAAAGAGATATGAACACCTGAATAAAATTTTCAATCTTAATCAGGTACCAGTATCAATTAGAATAAAAAAGAAAATCCGACATAACCGGAATATACTTTGATTTTAGTCCGATCCAGAATATAATATGAATTATTTGCAGCTGTACCACCATTATCACTAATATCAATCAATCCATAAACGCCTCTAAATCCAAGATTCAATCTTACGGTGCTTGCGGAATTCAAGCCAAAATCCAATCCTGCTCCATAAGCAAATCCGAGGTCACCTTTTTTAACAGATAGAATAGGTACCGAACTACTCGCGTCACTATTTGGGCTTAATACTTTACTTCCTACACTCAATCCAATCTGGGGACCAGCTACAATACCTAAATTAAATGCTTTTGATTTCCCTGTATTTAAGGCAAGTAAGAGGGGTATATTGACATATTTTAAATTGATATTATGTTCAACATCTGATTCTTTAAATTTTTGAGCATAAGAACTATAAATTACTTCTGTTTGGATTGCTACATAATCAGAAAGATTAAATCCCAATGTAGCACCTACCCCATAACCCAGATCCACATCACCGATTATTCTACCTCCAGTGGATGTGTTGATATCAAATTTAGTAAACACCGGCATAAACCGCAGTCCAAATTCTACCGTTTGAGCATTACTGGGTAGAATTACGCCGAGAAGAATAGTGAATAAGAAAGGCCAAACTATCTTGTTTTTTGAATTTTTCATTTGTTTTAGTTTAAGTAAATGAATAGGGCAAAGTTGAACTTTATGGTCTGTTACCTTATTACACATTTACGTTTAAGAATTACATCATTCCCAGATGAATAACAATGGATCTCACTCCATCTATACTAAAACATAAGAATGTTAATCTGCTTTTGAGTGCAATCTTTACGTGGATAAAAAATATTCAGAACTGTAAATTATGTAAGATTTTTAAAGCATTATGTAATAAATGTATTCGTTCGTGTTTACATCTTTGTATCACAGTTACATAAATAAAAATAATATCATGGGAAATTTACTTTACATCATAGCAGTCATCCTTGTAATAAGTTGGGCAATTGGATTCCTCGGTTATCATGCAGGAGGAATAGTTCATCTATTACTCGTCATTGCTATAGTTGCAGTTCTACTGAGAATTATTCAAGGTGGAAAAGTGGTATAAAAATCATCATGACAAGTATATAATCCCGCATTTGAAGGAATCGCTTTCAAGTGACAAGTATTCATTTAAGGTTCAATAAGTCATCAGGGCCCTCAGGGGCTCTGATTCTTTTTAAGTTATCGAACCATTAGGACACATTGACACCTCCAAAAATCCAACATTTGTAATCCTAAGCATTACAAATGAAAAAATCATTTCATGTTAACGAGTATCAGGGTCTTCCGGGATCCTGATGCTTCATTCTCAAAAATCTAATACTTAAAAATCTAATACTTATGAAAGAGGGCGGCAAAATAATAATGATCATAGGACTTCTGATCACCCTATTTACTGGTTTTAAATATTTCACCAAAGAAAAGGTGGTGGATCTCGGCTCAGTTGAAATTACAGCTAATAAAAAACACAGTGTCAACTGGTCACCTATGGTTGGTGTAGGTGTGATCTTATTGGGAGGTCTGGTATTTATGATGGGTTCGAAAAAGATATAAAACTGTTTTTATTTAATTAGCTTGTTTCTTATCAGAGACAAAACTTACTCTCCTATTCTGAACGCAATGCTTTTATGGGATTCGAGAGGGCTGCTTTAATGGACTGGAAACTTACTGTAATGAAAGCTATAGCAATGGCTATAGCACCAGTCAATAAAAACATCCACCATTGAATCTCAATCCGGTAAGCGAAGTCCTGCAACCATTTTTCCATGGCAAACCAAGCCATAGGCAGGACTAGTACGCAAGAGAGTAATACCAATTTTATAAAATGATTGGATAGTAATAAAAAAATATTACTCACTGATGCTCCTAATACTTTTCGGATACCGAGTTCTTTAATTCGTTGTTTTGCTGAATACGAAGAAAGACCAAATAAGCCCAGGCATGCCAAAAGGATAGAAATCATGGAAAAAATGTTGAATACATTTGAAATCCTGAATTCTGCATCATAGAGTTTACTAAAATCATCATCCATAAAATGATATTCTGGTGGCCAGTGAGGAGCGAGTGATGTCCATTTATTTTGTATGAAAGAAATAGTCCTGGCAATATCATTACCTGAAATCTTTATCATTAGTAAGGTTGCAAAATCACTCGGAAATAAAACCAATGGCTCAATAATCATGTGTAGGGATGCAAAGTGAAAATCTTTGACTACCCCTTTGATTTCTCCCGGCCTTCCATCTCCCAAAAACATTTTTTTACCGATAGCATCCTGTGGGTTCCAGCCCAGTTTTTTAGCAGCACTTTCGTTAAGGATGAAATGAAAATAGTTTTTCTTACCATCATCGTTATGTGTAGCATCCAACAGGTCCTGATGGGAGAGGTCACTTCCGGCAATTAGTTCAAGGCTATTCGTTTTTATATATTCTTCATCTATGTTATTTCCCCTTGTATTGATGGATTGATCTGCGGATTGGTCGCCTCTGTACATACTATAACCACCGGGTATATTGACCGGTGTAAAATTACCCCTGGTCACAGAAAGGATATTCGTGTTGGTTTTAAATTCCGATTTGATCAGGTCAATTTTATCTCGTATTTTTTGATCGATCTTCATGACGAGGATATGCTCCCGGTCATAACCCAGTTTTTTTGTTTGTATAAAATGTAATTGTTTTCCAATAATAATAGTCGATGCGATAAGAAATAATGAAATCATAAACTGGAACACGGTAAGAGATTGTCTCAATATTACACCAGATGAAGTATTTTTAAAAGCTCCTTTCAATACTTTGATGGGCTCAAAATTAGATAAGATCAGCGCGGGATAACTGCCTGCTAATAATGCTATGATCGTAATGATTAATAAAGCAACGCCCAGTACGGAAGGATTCCAGATTTGCATTATCATCAAATGTTTATTAGCCAATTGATTAAACGATGGCAATACTAAAATCAATAATCCTATGCTGAAAATAAAAGCGATGAATGATATCAATACAGATTCAGTAATAAATTGCCAGAATACCTGGCCCCTCATGGCTCCGGATACTTTTCGGATCCCTACTTCCTTAGCACGTTCTATAGATCTTGCCGTACTTAAATTGATGTACGTAAAACAAGCAATCATAAGGACCAAAATGGCTATTGCTACTATGATATAGATGTATTTTATATTACTATTCGCGGTCATCGCATCGTAAGGAGAATATAAATGAACCCTGGTAAAAGACTCCAACAGATAATTGATATAGACGCCTTTCTCCTCTTTCAATTCATTTTTCATGAAAGGTTCTATCTTTTGTTGTAGGGTTGCGATTGCATTCTTATCCCGCAATAATAAATAAGTTGTAAAGTTTGCTTCAAAATAACTCTCCTCCTGCGGAGTACCCAGTGATAAAAAGGAAGCTACCATGTCAAACTGAATTTGAGAATTTGGCGGACAATCATCAACGATTCCGGTCACTGTATAATTGACCTGACTACTCGATATTTGAAGTGTTTTACCAATGGGATCCTCTTCCCCAAAATACTTTTTTGCAGCCGACTGAGTTAAAACAATTTGATTCACTGCATTCAAGACCTGGTCTGGATTCCCACTCAGTAATTTGAAATCAAAGATTCTGAAAAAGGAAGAATCGGCATATAAAAATCCTTTCTCATCATAGGTGATGTCTTTATACTTAACCAACCGGCCAAGATCAGAAAGTCGCACACCGTCAACTACTTCAGGAAAGTTTTTTTTGAAAGATGGTAATACCTTAGTGCTCGTAAAATTACCGTTGGTCAGTGGACTCCCATTAAAACCGTAAGACATGATTACCCTGGCAATACGATCACCTTTCTTTTGAAACTGGTCATAACTCAATTCATGCTGCAAATACAAAACCATAAGCAAACAGCAAGTAAGTCCGGTAGTCAATCCTGTGAGATTGATAAATGCTGAAGTTTTATTTTTAATTATACTTCGCCAGGCAATTTTTACAAAGTATCCTGCGGAGAAATAGTTTTTGAACATGGTTGAAACGGTCAAAAGGTTAAGGGTTAAGGGTTAAAAGGTCAAGGGTAAAGGGTAAAAGTATTTACCTTCACCTTTTAACCTTTTACCTTTTAACCTTTATTATTCTGTTCGTAAAGATTTAATCGGATTAGCCAATGCAGCTTTGATCGCCTGGAAGCTTACGGTGAGTATCGTTATTGCCAAAGCTCCTGCCATAGCCAATACAAATACACCCCAGCCAATTTCCGTCCGGTACTTATAATTCTGTAACCATCCATGCATGTAGTAATAAGAAAGAGGAATAGCGATCAGACATGAAATCAGAACAAGAAGAATAAATTCCTTTGATAATAAAGACCATAGGTTAATAACAGAAGCTCCTACTACTTTTCGGATTCCGATTTCCTTGGTCCGTTGCTCTGCAACAAAGGATGCCAGGCCGAATAGTCCTAAACAAGAAATAAAAATAGCCAGCATAGCAAAGAAAGAAGCGAGTTTACCTATACGCTCTTCGCTTTCAAATTTTTCATTGAATGTCTTATCCGCAAATTTATAATCGAAAGGGGCTGAAGGAACATATTTTTTGAAGGTTACTTCCAAAGAACTTAACGATTCACTGACTGGCTTGTTGGGATTAAGTTTAAGATGTACCCAATTTACATTATTATAATCCAGGATAAAGACTGCTTGTTTTACAGGTTCATAAGGTGATTGCATGAGCATATCTTTAACCACACCGAGAATAGTATATTTCTTATCGTTCCAATCCATGACTGTGCCGATCGGGTGCTGGATATTCATAAATTTTACGGCGGATTCATTGATTACAAACCCTATCGTATCGGTAGAAAAGTCTCGTGAAAAATCCCGTCCATCCGTAAATTCCCATCCTACCGTCTTTCCATAATCATGAGTAACCCAAATAGTAGCAAACTCTGCATCCAGATTGGGATCTTTCCCCTGCCAGTTGAATCCGCCATTATTAGACCAAATACCTGTCAATGGACTCGAGGACTCGGTCATCTCTACTATAGTTCCATTTCCTTTTAATTCATTCCTGATAAGATCATACTTGCCATAATATTCCGGAGTGGACATGGGTACCATTACGATTCCATTATTATTAAAACCAAGCGGTCGGTTTTTGACATATTGAATTTGGCGAAATACAACAATAGTCCCTATGATTAAAGCAATCGATACTGAAAACTGTATGACTACAAGGACTTTCCTGGGCAAGGATGCAAACCTGCCTGCCTTAAATGTTCCTTTAAGTACTTTTACAGGTTGAAAAGAAGATAAATAAAGAGCTGGATAAATACCTGCCACTAAACTTGTAAATCCTATAAACCCAATACTCATCAACCAAAAGAAAGGTTGAGTATATGGGAAAACCATTTGTTTAGCAGTGACCTGGTTAAACCATGGCAATAAAAGAGCCACCGTCATACAAGCCCCGCCAAAAGCCATCAATACTACTAATAAGGTTTCTCCAAAAAACTGGCTGATTAATTGACTTCTATCCGATCCAATGGCTTTTCGAATACCCACTTCCCTGGATCTTTTTTCTGACCTGGCCGTACTTAAGTTCATAAAATTGATACAAGCCAATAATAAAACAAACAGACCTACGATTCCAAACAACCAAACGTATTGAATGAATCCACCGGTTTTTACACCATTCTCAAAATTAGAATTCAGCCTCCAATCCTTCATCGGTTGAAGAAAGATTTCAGCCAGGTATTTCTTTTCATCAGCAGGAACAATGTCTTGTTTTACATTAATGATTTTAGAATTAACAGATTCAAAACTTGTATTATCAGCAATTTGGACATACATCTGAAATGAGTTATTGCCCCATTGTTTTTGTTCCAATGCCTGTTTAACCCATGACTCTGAAGCGACATATAAATCGAAAGGAGCTATAAATTTCAACTTTCTAAACTGCGTGTGATAAGGAAGATCTTCATAGATACCTGATACTTTTACATCAAGTTTGTTGTCGATTTTGATGGTCTTACCGAAGGGTTCCTCATCGCCAAAAATTGCTTTTGCGCTTGATTCAGATAAAAATATAGAATGTGGATCCTGTAATCCATCATAGTTACCAGCAATCATTTTCAGAGTTAACATCTTTGCAATGTCAGCACCCATATAGTTTCCCTCCACAGTCAATTTTTTCTCACCTAAAGAAAGTATATGACCTCCTTGCCAACTGGTCATCGCCAGGTATTTAAAATTTGATCCATACTTAGTTTTCATTTCGCCGAGCAATGGAATAGGCAATGATGGATCCGTGCTTTTATGACCATTGAATGTTTGATTTTGTAGAACCCAAGCCAGTTGGTTATAATTTTGATGATACTTATCATAGTTCATTTCGTCATATATCCACATTCCAATAAGCATAGCCACTGCCATACCGACTGCCAGTCCACCCAGGTTGATGGCACTGTATCCTTTGTTATTGAGAAAGTTTCTCCAGGCAATTTTTACAAAGTATCCTGCGGAGAAATAATTTTTAAGCATGATTTAAAGGTTTGAGGTTTGAGGTATGAGGAGTGAGGTACGAGTTACGAGCTATAAGCAAAGAGATATCAAATGGAATAACTTATTGCTGATAGCTCATACCTCCTACCTAATACCTCATTATCAGATCACCTTCTATACCAGAATTGTAAATAGCTAAATTCCAATAACTTAACTTTCAAAAACTTCATACGGGTGAGCGATATCGGACAGTCATGCATCAAAATGTAGTATTCGAATGATTCGAATGACGAATGAACCCGGATTTTATTTATTCCCGCCTTGTGGGTTTCATTCACACACTTATAGCAAAGATTTGAATGAAGATGATCTATTGCGATGTCTGAATTTCTGGCTAAATATCGCTAGAACGGTATACCAGCTTTTTGATTTTGAGTTTGAATTTGTATTTGCACTTATAGCATTTCATTCGAACAAGAAAATTCAAATTCAAACTCAAAAGCAAATTCAAAAAAACTGACTAAAGGAGCATTCTTTTGGTTATAAACACCGTACATCCTATCTTTAAATTTTACTACTGAAAACAAATGAAATATAGATCCATCCTTATACTCCTTGCAATATTATTTGTCTTCCACTCCGCCTGGTCACAGTCAGACACTGCATTGGTTTATGGAGTGACCAATAAAGATATCAACAGGCCTTCAGGAATGATAAAATTGCCGAGTGGTAATTTAATATGGGTCGGAGAATGGAATACTGAAGGCATTTTAATGAAGATATCTCCATCTGGTAAAGAACTCAAAAGAATCATCCTTACTAATATACCCGGAGCTATCACAAGGATGAAAGATATAATACTTGATGAAGACAATACTTTAATCACAGCGGGAGAATGTGTAAAATGTTCCGGTACAGATAGTCTGTCCAAGGTGATTTTGTACCGGATAGATACTTCATTGGAAAAGATCATGGATACATCTATACTTCGAGGTACTTCTCCGTCAAACCCATTGATATATAATCCTTCAATCGCTCAATATAACCATACGCTACTATTAATTGCGACTCAGGCAGGATCAGGCTTTAACTACGAAGACTCCTACTTAGCTTCTATTAATAAACAATTAGATACGATTTGGACTAAATCTATCAATTCATGTACTGCATGTCCGTACGAATTTCCATATAGACTGGTAGCTTCCAGCAATGGTTTTACTTCTTTTATCTATCATAATTTTACTGATTCCGCTACCATTTTCCATTTTGATTCCACGGGACAGATCCTTTGGAAACAAAGGCCATATACCTGGGATGGTGTGACCGGTGGTGCTATTGCCGTATATAAAGACAAAATTTATTTAGGGGTAGGAGTAAGAGGCTTACCTCTTGATCCATTTTTCTTTACAGGAACGATTATTACGTATGATGAAATAAAGGGCACTCCATTAACTGCTATTCCGATCAATGATCCTTATACAGATAGATCTATCAATAGTCTCCACTTTGCAAAAAATGGAAACTTAATCGTTGGCTACAGGAAATCGGCATTATCTTT
>JBDTUE010000085.1:0-15544 GCA_040007895.1 Saprospiraceae bacterium
ATTCTAATCAGGATAAAAAACAAGATAGTCAATAAAGCATTGACAAAAATATTCATAAACCCAAAATCAAACTGAAAGTAACGTATAAAAAACATATTTAACAACCAGGTCATACCCGCTGCTGAAATACAAGCCAAGGGCACCCATTTTTCTTTTAGTTGGAGCTTGGTAAATAATCCGGTTATATATAAACCAAGGAGAGGTCCGTACGTATATCCTGCTATTTTAAATATAGTATTGATAATAGCACCCTGGCTGTTCCAAAACATCATCACGATCAGGAACATGGCTACATTTACTCCAAACAGTACCTGGTTTTTTAATCTTTTTTTATCGGCGTCTGGTCTATTTTCAATGTCGATAAAATCATAACTAAATGAAGTCGTCAATGCAGCGATGCAGGAATCGATACTGGCAAAGGTAGATGCAATCACCCCGATCAAAAAAGCGACTACTCCTACCTGGCCTAAATAGTTTAACGCCAACAATGGGAACAGTCCATCCGTATTTACAAACTTTCCGGCCAGCATATCTAATTTTATTCCTTTGCGTTCAGCAAAAATATAAATCAATACTCCCAACCCTAAAAACATAGTTTGGGCCATCGCAATAAAAAAACTGAACAGATATACATTTTTTTTTGCGTCTCTTACATGGGAGACTGTCAGGGTCTTTTGCATCATACTTTGATCCAAACCCACCAGCGCCACGGTGATCAACAAACCGGAAATAAATTGTTTAAAAAAATTAGAACCGGAATGTATATCCCAATCGAATACTTTAAAATATGGATGATGGATAGTCGTCTTTGCAATTTCAGAAAACGACAATTGCAAGGAAGCTTTAATCGTAAAAATGGTAATGATAATTACAGAGATTAAAAACAGGGACTGCAAAGCATCCGTCCATACAATCGTCTTGATCCCGGATTTATTGGTATATAACCAGATCAGAATTAATACCACGATAATGGTGAATACATAAGGAATATGCATTGCATCAAAAAAAGCATATTGCAAAATCTTGATGGATAAAAGCAATCTCAGGGCAGCACCAAAAGACTGGGATACTAAAAAAAACGCAGAGCCGGTTTTATACGAAACGGCACCAAAACGGGTATTGAGGTAAGAGTATATAGAAACCAGTTTAAGATTAAAATAAACGGGTACTAATACAATAGCTATAAATATATAACCTACAATGGTCCCGAGAATAAATTGAAAATAATATAGATTGTTGTTCCCCACATTTCCAGGAATAGAAACCAATGACACAGCTGAAATTCCGGAGCCTATCATACCAAAAGCAACTAAAAACCACGGAGATGCTTTATCCCCGTCAAAAAATGTATTGCGGCCTACCCTTTTCGAGGTGAAATAGGAAATCACCATCAGAATCAGAAAATAAAACAAAATGATTGAAAACAAGAGTACCCGACTCATCGATCAAATGTAAATAAAAGTGAGGCTATATACTGACTGAAAGTCGGATTGCTTAAATTTTGTTAGCCTTTTCTTTTGGCTTCACTTCATAAATCTGGTTGACGAATTTTTTTCTTTCGTCCTTAAATTTCTTCCTCGGCGACCTGTCATTTAAATCATTCATCTCCCGATAGGCTTTTAAAAGGGATTCCGGCAATTCACCCTTGTATTCTATTTTATAAAAAGAAAATCCATTGTACGGTATCACTTGTTTACTTGCCAACATTTTAACTTGATCTTTTACTTTTTTCTCTTTAAAATAGACTAAAAAAGCGTTTTGTCTTACCTCGTAAAGTTGTTTTAATTTATTTTGAATGATTTCCGGGCTCACCAGTCTTGCACATTTGTCCTGAATTGTAAATAAAAGTGAGTCTTTCAATTTGGTCTTCAGGTATGTCAGGAACAAAGAATCTTTTACCGAAATCTGATCTACTTTGAGTGAATCTTTTTCAGTGAACTCAGATGTTTTTTTATGCTCTGTATCCAAAAAGTATTTTTTCTTCGCTTCAAACAAGAGCGCATATTCACCTTCTTTAGCAGTATAGTTTTGCGGAGTAACATTAATAGATGCATCGGGATTATCAGCTAAAAATTTAGCTGTTTTTCTCATGAATTTTTCCTGTTTTCTCTCAAAATCTGCACTGTGCATTTTCCAGCTAAATGCAAGAGATTTTTCAATTTCTGTTTCAATATCTCTTATCTGTATACGATAAGGGGTAGTCGGTGGTTTTACAAAAATATTTTTGATTACCCCAAACACCACACCCCAAAAATGAAATGTAGGGTCATTCAAATTACCGGTAATCGGAATATCATAATCAATGACATTGTCCCGGTCACGTATAAACGTCATGATTAAATTCAAGGGTAACCATCCGTTTTCCTTATTTTTTAATCGCTTCGTCACTCTTGGGTCTACTACAGTAATACGGTTATCACTTTTGATCTCTCCCTTTCGTACATTCCAGACTCCTTTTAATTCAAGAGTGCCCCGGTCCAATGGAAATGACGTATAGGATATGAGATATGGATTAAATAATGTTGCAGGAATTTTTTGAAAATGATAGCTCAGGGCAAAGTCATTGCTATCTCTGGGATTCATACTCAGAGAAAGGTTCGCCTTACCAAAGGGTTGGATCCCGGATGAAAAAGATACATTTACTTTCTTGCGGTTTTTATCCACAGAATCAGCAGAGGCATTAAATGGGTTCAACGCCACTGCAAATTTTTCGCTACCGGAAAAATCATTAAACTTAAAATCTCCTTCTTTAATTTCAAGGTGGTTCATTTGGTAATTACTTCGAAAAAAGTTTTTTGCCAACACTTTTACATAACGGGCAATTTCTATAACCAGGTTAAATGGTGCATTCCTGGAGGCAGCAGCTTTAATTTTGGATCCATTCCGTCCAAACATGGTTCCAATATTATCTATTTTATCATATCGTTCATACTTGAAAAATGGATGACTGAGTTCAATAGTATCGAAAAGATATTTATGATTATTAGGACTCAGTTCTATAATATCCAGCTTCAAGTCATCAAAAGCCGCAAAATCTTCTTTGTAGTTTTTGCCAAAATGAAAATCACGGATGGCAAGTTGACCGGCCAGGCTAATATTTTCCTTGTCTTTAAAATTGCCTTCTGCATGGATATTGGCATCCCAATTCGCTTTGAAAACTCCGTAATTGGAGATATCATTTAAATATTGTTGCAAAATATTCAAATCGAAATTATTTACTACGGTTGCAAGTCTATAATTCAGATTATTAAAATTAAAAGAGAGGTTCCCGTGAATGTCACCTGTTCCAATCCCGGGTATAAAAGAGTAAGTAGCCTCTATGCTGTCTCTATCCCATCGTTTTCCCTTACTTTCTATATTTACCTGTTTGATAAAATAATTAACAGGGATCGCATCATTGCGTAAATGGAATTCGCCATCTTTTATAGTAATATCGAGAATATTAAAATGCGTCGGAGCATTAGTCGTATCCCGAACTTCTTTGGAGGAAAGTTTTTTAATAAGATCCGTAAAATTAAATTCCTTTTCATTTTGGACAATTACTCCATAAGGATGGTTTAAGGAGATTTTAGTTATTTCATATGTTTTATGAAAAAGTTTATTTATTGAAAAATGTGCACTTACTCCCTGGGCTGATAAAAATATACTATCCTTTCCGGGTTCGTACATTTTAAAATTTTCCATATGGATATATCCTGTAAATGGGTTAGCATAAACCCAGGCCACTGTAATCCTACGACCAGTAATCTTTTCGTCATACTTTTCCACCAGGTATTTTACAATGGGAGAAAGGCATATCAAGGTGAGGAGCACAAGACCAATAATGCTGCTGATAATAATTAAAATTATCTTTTTCCTTTTAGCCGGCATACCCCGCAAAGGTGAGCGCTGAGGGCGCGATTTATTTTACATTATTCTACAGCAATATTATATGATTTCCACTTCTGTTAAAGCGGCATTTATTGAGATTTCATTAAAACCGTCTGCTATCAGCTGAAAAAAATATTATTTTATCAAAGTAACCAAACGTCTTTTCTGCAGGCTAATCACTTTATTGATTTAACTGATTTCTTATGCATAAAATAATGTCGTACAATATCATACCCTTTTTTTATAGAGTATTTATCACCTTGTTTATTCATGTCACTAATCCGGTAAATTAAATTCCACTGACGGAACAAATCCTTATATGCCTGGATAGGTGAATAGGCTGGATCATACACATGCACCGGCTCTCCAAACACGCCATTCAATTCCATGATTTTAATATTACCATGAAGGAAATCGGCTTCACTCCTTGCTTTTATATCAAATCGACCGATATAAATTCGATCTAGCCCAAGACATAAGGATCGATATTGATCAATTAATTCTGGTGCAATTAAATATCGCTGATCATAAAAAGCCGTACCACGGTTATGATTACCTACCGGCTCAGGATACATAGTAATGCCTTTTGGAATGATCTCATTTAACCAGGTTAGTCCTTGTTTTTCAAATCGGGGAATTTGCAGGTAATATCTTGGATTCTTTGCCATCAAATCTCTACCGGTATGTATTCCGTCCCCTGTAATCTGCATGAATCCTTTTTTACAAATAGACGTGATCGATAACGATTCCGGTTTGCCGGGCATTACATTAAAGGACAATGTATATTCAAGAGGTAAATCAATAAATTCCTGGATGATCATATCACAGGGTACTACTTTTAAATATTGATCTAATTCTGTTTCTGATAATATTTTCTTTACAAAGAATCCCCGTTCTCCGATATCGGGTTTCAAAATAAGCGGGTACTTTATATTTTCATGGATGAGGCGCTGCTTTAATTGTTTTATGGTTTCACCTTTTAAGGATAAAAACATTCCTGGCAGTAAATCACGTGGAATGTTTTTCATCATATCCATTTTTGAAACTCCAAACGCGCCACCCATGGGTATGCCGGGATTCGCGGCTTTAAAGAACGAAATACTTCCTGATTTTATAGAATAGTACAGGTAACAGATAAATACCGGAATATTGGTAAAGGTCATCGGCATATACTCCCACTTGGTCCAGGTGATGTATTTTGTTTTTATATATCTGCCCAACGCAGATTCAGTAGCCGCCATGCTTATACCAAATTAATAACTTTTTTATTGTACGTCCTTTTTTGAATAGCATTCAAAACAAAGATAAGAACAATGCGATAAGCATTAGCATCAGATTGATTCATCAATAGTCACACCTGATGGCCACTGTTAATAATCCCTTCCCATTAGTTTAATCTTTAAATTTTAACCGAATGAAGCAGGGATATTAAATGAAATATATTAACCATTCTCCGTAAAGCCCGGATATAAAGTCATACCCCCATCAACAAAGACTGTAGTCCCATGTATATAATCTGATTCATCGGAAGCCAGCCAAACAGCAACGGCACCGATATCCGATGTTTCGCCGACGCGTTTGTAGGGGATCAATCCCAATAATTTCTTTTCCGCTTCCGGAGATTCCCAGGCTGACCTGTTGATAGGTGTTTTAATAGCACCAGGACCGATGGAATTAACTCTTATTTTATAAGGGCCATATTCCTGAGCAAGACTTTTCATCATCAGCATGAC
The DNA here is from genome assembly GCA_040007895.1 of Saprospiraceae bacterium. Taxonomy (GTDB): domain Bacteria; phylum Bacteroidota; class Bacteroidia; order Chitinophagales; family Saprospiraceae; genus JADJLQ01. The sequence goes on from JBDTUE010000085.1 coordinate 5,604, forward strand.
ACCACCTTTGGATGCAGCATAATTGACATGACCCGCCCAGGGTATTACTTCGTGTACGGAGGACATACAAATGATTTTGCCTGTTGCTACACTTACATCCGGTCTGGGTCCACGGCGAATAAATTCACGAATAGCTTCACGCGCACAAAGGAATTGTCCGGTAAGATTCACATCTAATACAAACTGCCAGTCTTTAAGGGTCATATCGTGAAAAGCAGCATCACGTTGCAATCCTGCATTATTGATGAGGATATCTACGGTGCCGAATGTTTGAATTGCTTTTTGAAACATAGCGATGACCTGATCTTCTTTGCTTACATCTGCCTTGACCGCAATGGCTATTCCACCTTCGTGGTGAATTTCATCGATGACCTGCTGCGCAGAATCATCGCCGGCTACATAATTGACTACGACATTAGCACCGTCTCTGGCCATAGCGACAGCAATGGCCCGGCCTATTCCTGAATTAGCACCGGTGACGATAGCCGTTTGTTTTTTTAAACGGTTGTTAGGTTGTTGATACATGATGAAAACGTTTTATGAATTTTATGAATGATTTTATTTATTCTATTGATTTTGATTGTGTCAATAAAAACGGATGTCCGTCTATATCCCGGAACAAAACACTATAGGCATGTTCTGATTCAATCAATCGATCCGAAATCTTAATCAAATGGGCCTGATCTAACCACGTCACGATTTGTTGAATATTTTTTACTTCGATTTCAGTCTGATAATGCCATAGGTCCCAGGGTTTAGAATCTGGTGGATATAGTCTGCCACCTCGCGGTGCGATATATTTTAAAAATTCAAGGCCAAAACCCTGCTCCACATGTAATCCATTGATATCTAATCTTGCACCAAATACCTGGTTAAGATGTTCTTGTTCGGTACCATAATTTTCAGAGTGGCCCGAAAATTTAAATCCAAGTTTTTCATAAAATGCGAAACTGTTTTTTGTATTGGATATAACGATCGCGGTATGATCAATGCCAAGGAATAAAGCATTCGTAGGTTCATGCCATTTAGGATTGCCTTTATCTTTTGGAAAATAAATTAACTCAATAGGATGCCCTTCAGGATCACTGAAATAAAATGCTTTTATACCGGCCGCTGCAGTAAGATATTCAGGTAGAGTTTGTGGGCTGGTGGAGATATATGTGATCTCTTGATTTCTTAATTTTTGATAGGCCTTATCCATATCGCCGACGACAATGGCTATGTGTTGAAACCATAGATCATTGCTTTTAGCATCTGGTGGGTTAGGCCGACCAGGCGCATGAATGAATTGAATTAAACGGATAGATTCATTTCCAAGCTTCAATGTAGCTATCCGGATTCCTTCAGTCCCATTCCATTGATAAATTTGTTTGGTGTGGTCATCTTTGTAAATCGTATCACCGGTAAGTGTAAAATCAAGATTGGTTTTAAAGAAAACAATTTCTTTCTCCATATCCTGTACTGTAATCGATACCGCTGAAATCTTATAAGCTTGTGCTAAAAGTGGTGATTCAATCATCAAAATGATGATGACCCAATACATTTTTGTGGTAATGCGTTTCATAGAGTTTGTAAAAATTAATTAGATGAAAGATGGGCACCTATCCGCAACGCATTAGCCATGGCCGTTAAAGCGGGATTTACTGCTCCGGAGGATGGGAAAAAACTTGTATCCACCACATATACATTATCCAGATCATGCATTTTACAATTCAAATCCAACACCGATGTCGATGGATCTACTCCAAACTTACAGGTACCACTTTGATGACTTACTCCGCTCACTCCAAGTTTAAAACCGGCATAGACTGTATCTTTCGAATGGCTGTGTTTCATACCTATTTGATCAAGGATATCTATCAATTTTGTTTTTAATCCCTGGTAGGCTTTGAGATTATTTGGCGTATAATCCAGTTGAATATGTCCGTTATCATTGATCACTCGATTAGAGGAACGGGGCAGGTCTTCCGCTGTTATAAAAAAATCAACACTGTGATTCGCATAATAGTCAAGGTCTATCTCTCCATATTGATTTTTATGGATACCGCTTAAATGCAATTCTTCAATTTCTTCTTTTAAGGTATCCGGATCTGTTTTTCCCATCAGTTGTACAGAACCCAATGGATATTTGGTATCATCACTTCCATGATAAAAATCAGTGAGTAAAATTGATTTTTGAAATATCGCTGTATTTTTTCGGGGAGATATCGCAACGATCGTTCCGTTATTATGAAGCATGAGGTTTTTTCCCAGTAGCCCTGATGAATTACCCAGCCCCTGAGGATGAACTTGATTACGTGATTTGAGGAGTAATGCTGCTGAATTAATAGCGCCAGCACTGACTACGATGGTATCTGCTTCGTAAATTTCTTCCGTGTTATTATAGGTCGCCAATACAGATGTTACTCTTTTGCCGTCAGTACTGGTAATAAGTTTCTCCGCTTTGCGCCCGGTAAGTATATGTACATTTTCAAACTTCAGCGCAGCTTGAATGGATACCACATGTGCATCCGCTTTTGCTTCCGTAGGATCAGGATAACCATCGAATAAACTCAAATGCTGATTTCCTTTTGTATTGGATTTATCCTGTGGCAATCTGACACCAATGGGGATCGTGCTGGGTCGTAATCCAACTTTTTCCATGTCCGTCCAAATTTCTTGTATTGATTCTTCCACTGGAAGTGATGGAAATGGAAATGAAGTAGAAGATGGTGGCTCCGTAGGATCCGTTCCTTTATTCCCATGTACAGAATATAAATGTTCTGCCTCTCCATACCAGGGTTCAAAATCTTTGTAGGAAAGATCCCATGCCGGACTGATACCATCAAAATGTTCCCGTGCTTTGAAGTCTATTTCACGTAATCTCAATAAAGCAGCACCATACATCTTAGTATTACCACCTACCCAGTAATGTGTGAAGGGTGCAAATAAATTGCCTGCTTTATCTTTCCATTTTTCATTCGTGCGATACCGGCCTTTAGTATATACTTCCCGTGGATTCCAATTTTCAATTTCTTTAGGCAGAAAATCACCTCTTTCAAGGATGAGGATTTTTTTGCCCGATGGCGCAAGTTTATATGCCAGGGTTGCTCCGCCTGCTCCCGTCCCTATGATTATAACATCGTATTTCATACTCATTGATTTTTTATTGATCATGAGTACAAAAATGAGAGTAATGGGTAGGCTGGAAAGTTACCGGTGTTACAATAAGGTATTTTTTTTATAAAATACCTTTTAATAGCCGGTTAAAGAATAACTATAATAATTCTTACACGTTACTGGTTGCCTTATCAAGGTGAACAAATTCAGTTTTAGCTTCATTCAATATGAAGTTATATATTGATTGCTGGTCAAAAGGCAAATATTCGTGGTTCAACTTATTGCGAATGATTTTCATTTCCATCCATATATCCGTGTTTTTAACCCACCCCACGGTTTCCATTTTGTGTATCAATTCTCTGTAAGAGGTACTGGCTTCTATGGAATCAAATAAATCATACGCCCTGAATAATTTAATAGCACATTCATATACCCTGGTGAACCTTGCGCCAGATGCATCGTATAATTCTAATGCATTGTCTGAATAAATCAAATTGGGATCAAACGGGCTTAGTTTGGACAGTGTCTTTAAAAGATTTTGTAATGATTTAGTATACTTATCCTGTTGTTCCTTTATTTGAATCAAAGTCATTGCAATTGTCTTTTTAAAATATGGTCAAAAAAATCTTTTTGCACATGGCTTTGATTGTCATAGGAAGGAAATATGACTACATCTATTTTTTCATCGCAAATGGCCAGATAATCAACAGCGATTTTTAGACTTTTTTTGAAATGCACCTTATATAGTTGATCGGAAATGATCATGATATCTACATCCCCTCCCTTTCTATTTAGATCTGCTCTTGAACCGAATAAATAAATGCTACCTTCCACATCCTTCAAAGCTTGCGAAAGTGCTTTTTTCTGCAAACTATCCAGTCTGGTTTGTTCAAAAGCTAACATAAAATCAAAGTTAACTTTTAATTGGATTTTACCCGAAACGTAGTTTTATACGTACTATTTTTTTATCATGCAGATAACAAACTATCCAGCTTGTTCATCTCCGGTATTAAAAACTCTTTTCGACCATAAAATTTAATAATATTATCCTTTTCGAGGTCAGAAAACAACAGGGAAACCGTTTTTCTTGATGTACCGATCAATGCTGCAATATCGGATTGAGTAATATCCAGGACAACTTTGATACCATTAGCTCCATAGGGTTTACCAAAGTCATTGCAAAGATCTTTAAGAAACTCCAGCAACCGGTGTAATGCATCCTTACATAATAAAATATGCAATCTTCGCTCCATTCGATGAAGGCGCTCACCAAATTTTTTATTTAAAGTCAATGCAAAAGGGACGTAGTCTCTAGCCAACTCCTGGGCTTTATCCACACTTAATTTACAAACGGTAGTATTATTCATCGTCACCTGGGCAAATTCTTTGTGTGCTGCTGATTTTTCAAACAAAGCTGTTACACCTAATAATTCACCTTGTCCCAGGAACGCCATGATGTATTCATTACCTGAAGTATCATAATAACCAACTTTTACTTTCCCACCGGCAATCAGGTATATATCTTTTTTGCGGTCACCTTCCATGAATAAAAACTGGCCCTTGTCGTATTTATCCAGTGGATGATCTTTGATATAAGGGCCAACCTTGGTCGGACATAGTATATCATATAAATTGACTTCTTCAAAAAACCAAATAGAATTAGCGGGTGTCATAGATTAAAGTACCGATCAATTAATTTTTCGATTCCAAAATTAATCTATTTAGCAAGAACCATTTCCGCTTCTACCGGCAATTGATTAAGGTGTACCCTTCGTGAAAATATTAAATCCTGTTCAGCCATAAGTTTTATTGTATACAGACATTCCTGCCAGTCTGCATAGGAGATCCTGTTGAAACCATGAAACAAAGTGTAATGAAATACCCGGTCATGACAAAAGTCATTTACTTTCAAACCGGGAGATTCTACATGATCATCGATGAATACTATTAATTCTCTTCGGTTCGGGTTAAGACTGAACTTAAAATTTTCATTTGAAATAATTCCCTTCTCATGCATATGATTGTTAGAAGAAAGCCAATCCAGGGCATGCTCAAATTCTTTTGCCCAAAAATGTTCATTGTGATTACCATCGGTATGCAGATCATAATGGATCGCATGGTCATCGTGACCCGCTTCTAATAAAGTATCATATAAGTCGAGGAGATCTTCCGTCATGGATTCGCTTTCTTTTTGTCCGGCCATCAACAAAAACCTGGTCTCCGACTTGATTTTTTTCTTTCTCACATATTTTAATATCTCAGGAGAGAACCATAAGGATGGTGAAAAAATACCTGCATTGCCAAAAACATCCTGACGTTCCAAGGCAGCATATAAACTAAATAAACCACCCATACTACTCCCCATGATGATAGTGTGCTCCCTGTCTGTCAGCGACCGCAAATGTTGGTCAACATAGGGTTTTAAAGTATTGCACAAAAAGTCTAATAGCTGCGGAGCTTCTCCACCGCCATAGGATTCGTTTTTCCACGCTGAATATTCGTCGATCCGGTGTTCTTCACCATGCTCTATACCAATAATGATATACTGCTGCAAAGGATTCATTTCATGACTATGATCACCGGCAGATGATTTAAATATCAATTGTTTCATTGCCTGATCTACATTCCAGCAGGTTTTAGTTTCGTCACCTGAGAAAAGATTTTGACCATCCATCATATAGACCACCGGGTATGATTTTTTTGATGATCTATAGTCGATAGGGAGATGCGCCCATATTTTTCTTTTCCTGTTTAATTGAGGAATTTTAAATGAAGGATGGAGTACAATCGCTTCCCGGATATTATACATCGAATCATTTGTTTTTACATCCAGCCATGAATCTATCGTAAACCAAAAATCGATTTCTTCTTTTTTTGTAATCAAAAACCGATTGACTTTGCTCTTACCCAGATGATCTCCTTCTGAAGTGGACCACGAGCCGCGGGTAATCTTACACTCCAACTGATCATCGCTGCATTGAAAAGTCAATGAAAATGAACCGTCAGCATTTCTCAGGAATGCATATTTCGGATCAGCAGGGTTCCAGTCATTAAATGTTCCCGTGAGGTATAAATCATCCTGAAAAGGTGTATAACCCGGAACCGTCTGAACATGCGCGTTAATCGTTTTCGTATTCATTCCTGAACTATTTTAAAGTTTAATAATATTTTATTTACACCAGGTTACATCTGGCAAATGATATGTATTTAATCTCCGGATAGCACCAGGGTCAGGGCTAAGAATATACCATGATCCCCATCTGGAGAGAGTACCACAAAGTTCCACCTGATCAGCTACATAGGGAATCAATTGATCCTGTATCGGATTAAAATCCTTATCCACTAACAAATAATATTCATGATCACCCTTACCGTCCTGTACATGAAACACAGGGGTGATGCCACCAGACAAACATCGTATCGCACAATCCCGGTGTACTTTTCCTTCACCGGGTTTCATTACACCAAGCAGACATTTAGGATCCGCTATTTCACCTTTCAGTTGAACCTTTCCAATTGGAATGATTGGCATCACTACAGATGGAACAGATGACATGGAATCTACTCTTTCAATTTTTTTTATTTCAAGTACTGTATGTTCGTGTGCATAGATTAAATGACCATCAATCCGGATAGGTTTATTATCCATGGATTGCAAGTCACTATATTCATGTAATATTTTGTCTGCACCAAACTTGCCCGGAGATACTAATAAAACAGATTGGTAAACATCAAAGCCTGCAGAGTCTTTACCGGAGATGTATTCGAGCATAGGAACCGGATGCACACGAAGGAAACCTGTCAATGAAGTGATTTTGTTCAATTCAAATTTTCCATTGTCATAGCGGGAATGGTAATAGGGTAAAACAGCCGCTGCAGTCAGAGTCAATACGAAAATGATTATCGTTGAGTAACGAATAATTTTTCGAAAATCAAAAGGCATTTCGTTTTGCCAACCGATAAAAAAATCATTTTCTGGATTCATCGTATGATCTTTAATATTAATTATAGGAAGCCGGTGTACACGGAGTGCCTTCCGCCAATGCTTCCGGATGAACGTAAACTTGTTGACCTTTAATCATGACCCGATATGTTGCTACTTTTTCAGTAAAAGGAGCAGGAGACTGACCATTGTGAGGCAGATATTGATATCCGTGCCAGGGACAGGTGATGCAGCCATCGATGACTTTACCTTCACTCAATGGACCATGCTGATGTTTGCATTGATTGTGTACCGCACTTATTTTATTATCATATTTAAAGACTGCAATTTTTTGATTTTTTACAGTAACCATTTTTGCTCGTTGATCTGCTATCTCCCCGATCAAACATACAGGCACATACCCTTCCAAATCTTGGGTAGCAAGGACTTTTGACTTTTTTGTTTCTGATCGCATTTTAAGACCAGAGGAGATATGTAATAAAATTAACGTCATCATTCCAATCCATAAACTCACGATCAGGATAGGTGAATGTTCATATTGAATAACACCAAGGAATACATGTAAAAGTATCAATGCATAAGCTACATAAACCATCATGTGCATTTTTTTCCATGTTTTGGCTCCAAGATTTTTTAACCAAAAGTCATGACTCGTCGTCGCCATGATGGCTAAGATGATCAATGCAAGAAATCCCAATAACTGAAAAGGAAATCTGCTTAAAGAATTGTATTGGATATTGGAACTGAATAAAGACACGATAGGGTTGACATTGCCTAATGCATGAAATTGTATAAGGTTAAAGATTCCATGGATCAATGCTATAAAAAACATGGTGACACCCAGGTGCCTACGGTTGTATAGTATGGGCAAAAACAATTTGTTTAACCGGGCCAACGGGCCAATACATAAGATAATATGCAACATGATAAATGCCAGTGAACCGGTACATCGTATTATAAGTGTCTCTACTGTAATCGTGGGATGAAATACAAAATTGACCCCCGTGAATACAACAATATAAGTCAATACGCCAATGAGTATGACCAGATCATATCTTTTCTTAAAAGGTGTCCAGTGTATTAAATCGTAGTGAGCCGACATGATATTTTATATTTTTAAAAATTGATTTGTTGGATCAATTGATTTGTTTTTCTGTCCCGGATGACAAGTTGAATTTTACCTTGAATTAATCCTGAAGGCAAACTAAACAGTTGGCTGTCCTGTTTTGCAATCACACCAATCATGAGCCATTGATTGTCTTTATTTAAAATCAATATCTCAGCAGGTTGAATAGGTGCCTGATTAAACTTGACCTTCAGTTGTAAATCATCCGGCGCAAGCCCACGCAACTGAATGTTATTTTCTGTTGATTCGTGGGTGGCTAATATATTTTGTTTTTCAACTAAGGAAGTGAGCCGGATTGGTTTTTCATAAAATTCTTTAGGCACATTAAGCACAATGATTAGACTAATTGCTGGTAAGGTTATCGCCAGACATGTCCACAGTAATAAATGTAAATCAAGTAAAGGTTGAATCGCATTGGAATAACTTTCTATTGGTTTTTGCCATTTTATCAGAGTGACCGGCCAGGTTAAGATCAATCCAGGTACAAAAACAGATTTGACGCTGCGTGGAGTGTGTATTGTATCCTCATCCCGACGAGCCATTGGTTTCAGCATATACCAAATAGAATATCCTAAGCCTATGATAAAATATAAAATCAGCAGGTAATAAAAAACGACGGACAGGCTCATGATTTCATTTCTGATTTAAGATTAAACTCCTGCAATTCTTTTCCCAAAAAAAATCCTATAGCTGTTCGCAGTGCTACGATGATACCAAGGCTAATCAATTCATTCATTTCTGCATGGAGCATAGACGAAATGATATCTGATACAATATAAAAGTCAAGTCCCAATAATATATAATTACCCAATAATGGACGGAGAGAAGATATTTTTTCAAAAGAAGCTCTGTGTCCTGGCATGCTCAATTCGGATATAATAAAAGCATATAGTCCTTTGATAAATCCCACCATTAACACTACTACGCTAAACCATTCCACTCCCGTGGACATGATTTCAAGTACTGCATTGACCTTACTCATGGTATAAGCCTCTTAAGCTTGGTTATAAATTTTCAATACTGTTTCTCTGAGGTTATTACCTGCTTCACTCAATAAGAAGCGCATGGTTTGTCCGATATGTTTTGGATCTACCCAGGTTGATGGATCTGTATTGGGCATCGCGGAGCGATTTTGAGGAGTATCTAATGTGGAAGGCACCAATACATGAGCTTGTATATTTACTTCTTTGCCTGATTGATTGATGACTTCAGCCATCTTAATGACCATTGATTTGGATAAAGCATAGGCAAACTGATCTTTGGCTTCAATGGTATTGATGGCAGGTCTAGCACCAATGAATACAAACCTCCCTACACCGGATCTCTTATAATATTCATACAAAGGCCTTACGACATTAAATGCCGTTGCGAAATTAAGTTTGATCATTTTGTCCAATTCGGCCAACCGGGTTTCTTCTATCTGACCTTTCTGCCAGCCTCCAACGAGCAAGATAGCGGTTTGAAGCTGGTCTGCTTTACTCATCACTTTTTTTACATAAGCTTCACAAGCGGTTTCATCGGTAAGATTTATGAATTCCGTTTCGATATTCGCTTTATTGGGATGAGATTCAAAAAATCGTACATCTTCCCCAAGTCCAAGCGCGGCATAGATCATGTGATCGCCGGAAAATTCATTAATGACTGCTCTGCCGAGATTGCCACCTGCCCCTGTTATTAATATTGACTTCATGTTTTTTTGTTGTTTATAATGATACAAATATGAGGGTAAATAGGTTGGATGGACGTTACCTGGGTTACAATTTAGAAAATAAG
>JBDTUE010000086.1:0-15446 GCA_040007895.1 Saprospiraceae bacterium
CTGAGTAATGATGGTGTACGGTGGAGATGTGAACGGACTGGAAATACTCCGGGAGGAAACCCTGGAGGAGGTGGTGGTTTTGGCGCCGGCACTTCTACATTGAATTATCTTGGAGAAGATACGACCACTTATAAACCGAATTATACTTTAAAACATACAGGTATCTCCAATCCCTGGTCTTATCTTGTATATGCTACCCGTGCATTGAATAATCAAACGAATGCCGACAGCCTCAGTAAAGCTATTGATACTGATCGTGCCCTTTGGTTTTTAGCTAAAGAAATACTTTTTGGTGATGATGACAGTTATGTCAATAAAGGAGGGATGGATTACTACGCGTATTATGACAAAGAAACGAATCGGTTGACCCCATTGGAATATGATGCTAACTCTGTAATGGAAGGCCAGACCAGTACCTGGGATCTTTTTTTAAAGGAATCCAATTCGCAATTTCCATTATGCAATAAATTATTTAAAATAGCTGAACTACGACAAAGATATCTGGCACATGTAAGGACTATGACTCAGGATTTTTTTAATGAGGCTACGTATACTTCATTGATTGACCGTTATTTTAATCTTATCGACACGGTAGTACAAAAAGATACTAAAAAATTGATGACGTATGCCCAGTTCACCACAGAAAAAGAAGCATTAAAAACATGGATGAAAACCCGGCGTACGTTCATACAGAATAATACGGAAGTAAACCGCACAGGCCCTACCATTGCGAATGTCTTGTATAAAACGAATACCGTTTCATTCAAGAATCCGGATCCCGGCCAGGTAGTAGACATCGTGGCTACAGTTAGTAATAAAAAAGCTAAAAGTGTATATGTATATTATGGTACCGGTTTTGATGGCGCCTTTTCCAGAATATTAATGTCCGATGACGGATTACATCAGGATGGATTGGCTAACGATGGTATCTATGGAGCTGGTCTTCCAGGACAAAAAGCAGGAGCGTTTGTACGATATTATATTGAAGCTATAGGCGATGATGGTTTTGGAACAGTTACCTACGAACCAAAAGGTGCTGAGCATGATGTATTTCTTTATAGAATCAATCTTGAAGCTTCTGCTATCAATGAAATCGTGATCAATGAAGTCATGTCAGCGAATACCAAGTCTGCAAAAGATCAGGATAATGAATATGATGACTGGATAGAACTTTATAATAATTCCGCCAATACGATAGACATCAGCCGATGGATATTGACTGATAGCCCGGATAACCTGGATAAATACAGGATACCAAACGGCACTAAACTTGAGGGCAAATCCTACCTTATCATATGGGCTGATGAAAATGGAAAACAAGCAGGGTATCATGCTAATTTTAAAATATCGGCTTCCGGTGAGCCAGTAATATTACTTGATAGTACAGGCAAACAAGTCGATATGGTGCAGGTACCTGCTCTCGGTGATGATATAGCCTACGCACGTCAACCTAATGGCACAGGTCCATTTGTCATCAAAGCACATACATTTAATAAAAACAATGACGGCATCACGCCGGTGGACGATCTTACTATAAAGCCAGACATAAAAATCTATCCTAATCCGTCTCATGATAAAATCACGATAGATCTTCAATCTGTCCGATCAACTCAGGTAAGAATATTTAATATAAACGGACAGGTAATGTATCACCAATCCATTATCAAAGAAACCATTCCTGTACAGAATTGGCCATCCGGTACGTATATTGTGAGCGCAGGTGACCAGATAAAAAAAATCATCATCTTGTAGTACCTGCGCTGGTAAATGCAACTTCAACGAATTCCATGGATCTATCTTGTAGCACTCATTACCCTTCTGTGGATTTTGCCAAGGATCAAAAAAAAGGTTCAGTTTTCAGAAGCGTTTTATGGTATTGCTGAAAATCAAATCCGCAACTACAATCGTTCAAACGATGTGATCATAGAATCTATCCGTGTCAGGCTTGGACAAAATGTGAAAACAGGTGATACCCTCATGACCTTTCAAGCCAAAAATCTATTTTTTAAAAAAGAGGATCTCTATTCTTCCTCACGGCTTGTAGACATCAATAAAAAAGCAGATCAGTTTCAGATAAAACAGAATATCGATAAATGGGAGGAACAAAAAAAAATAATAACTTCAACTTACCTGGTCAAAAAAAACAAACTGCTTGCTCAAAAAAAATTGTCAGATTCTTTATCCAGGTTAGTTACCAATCACCCTACTGCAGATAAAAAATATGAGATGGAAATCAATGCGCTCAATGAAATGATGCAAGTCGAACTTGCTGAATTAGATCATAAGATTTCAGAGTTACAATCCTTTTTTAAACTCTCTCCAGATCTTGCATCAGAAAAACAATCCAATATACGAACTGAAATCAGCCGCTTACAAGAGCAGGAAAAAGATCTTACCCTCATAGCAGATATGGATGGTTTGATTGGTCAACTGGATGTTCAACGTGGTGATCCGGTAGCGTCTTACCAAAGTCTTGTCAAAATATATAGCAGTCATCCCAATTTAGTAACTTCTTATATCAGTGAAAACTTTATTGGTTCTGTGACCACTACAGATTCTGTAATTATAGAATCTATCAGTATGCCGGGATATCAATTAGTCGGAAAAATACTTAACCTGGGAGCAAGAGTAAATGCTTTACCGGATAGACTTAAAAAAATCCCTGAGATAAAAGCATGGGGTAGAGAAGTACAGATTGAAATCCCTCAGGACAACAAACTGATCCAGGGAGAAAAAGTAAAAGTTTTGTTTCCATCATTAAGTGAAGACAACCGGTGAATCGAGTCATTATCAACTTCTTTGTAGTATTCCTTTCAGTCTATAGTAGATTATTTGGCCAATCTTCGTTTAATTCCATCTTGTTAACGGCCTGGAATGATGAGCCCGTAAAAAACAAATCAAGTCTGGTAGAGTACAGGAAGGCACATCCTCAGACCCTGCAATGGCTGGACAAAATTGAACTCAGAACACAAACAAATGAATTTAATTTTAGTCAGCAGGAATATGGTGTCCGGTTTTATAGCAACCAGCCATCGGATATCAGGTACAGGAAACAATCTGAAAGCCTGGAGATTGATGAATTACAAACTGAAGTGGACGAAGTCCTGCACAAAGCTCTATTGCTGCGATATCATCTTCTGACAGATCTTTATCTGAATGAATTGGAAAAGAAGATGATTCAACAACAAGATTCATTTTATAAAAGAAAAATTAATTACCTGGAATCTTTATTACTCAATCAATTGAATGAAGAAGTCAAAGACCTTATTCAATCTACAAGAAAAGATGATAAACTTTCTGCCCGGCTGGTTCTGTTAAAAGAGGAAAGTGAATTTTTTAAATTAAAAGTCAACGACATTGGAATCAAAGAAACTTCACTGCCCTCCTTTGATTCCTGGATTCTTCCGGATCAAATTAAACAGATTCTAAATACTGAAAACAAAACCTCTGAAGCGCATCCTGTGCTTCAAAAATTTAATCAATCCACCGCAAAACTTAATCTTGAAAAAACACAAATCTATTCAGAGAAATGGGATATCCTCAATTTTATCCAGGCCCGCTGGCGAAATAATTCAAAAGATTTTTTATTCAATGAAAAGGTCTCACTTGGAGCAGGTTTCAGGATACCTTATTCGGGTGATTATAGAAAGAATAAAAACACGTACCAATACGAAGCCTTCAAATCTGACCTTGCCCTGAAAGAATGGCAATTTAATTATGCCATGAAGGCAAAGGTTATTAAAACGGAACTGCTTCAAATCTTGTCCCAGATTGAACAAAATCAGATCCATTTAAAAGCATTTGAAAAAAAATTCAGAAATCCGGAATTGCTGCAGCATCCTTCGCTTACGGTATTAGACCAGTTGCTAATTGAAGAGACTTTATTGGATGGGCAGGAAGAATTATTTGACCTTCAAAAAAAACTATTCCGGTCTTATTTAGAATATCTCGATCATAGCAGATTAATCAGTTTACCGCCCTATAAAAATTATTTATTGAATGCCTTGCCTGTAATTAAAGAATAAGGAAATTTTTTATAACGATCATTACCTTCCTCTGAATTTTATTAACGAATACGATTTAATCAGTTTTTTTAAAGTTTAATTAACTAAACCTGTTCATCAAATAAAATTATATATATGTAATTGGATAAGACAATTCGATGAGAAAGATATATTATATACTTTATCAAAAAGTACTTGTGTATGTGCTCCATTTTCTAATATCTTTGCCCTCCGGGTTTAAAATCATACCCTTTTAAAAAAATCGTGAAGCAGCTCATCGCCATATTTCTTTTTTTTACCATTAGTTTAAATTACCTCAATGTAATTGACCTGGTAAAACTGCTTGCGCAAAAAACTGATCAAACTGAACTTGCCAGTAAATTTTTACTGGAAGAAGAGTCAGAAAAATCTAAGGAAGAAAATAAGGAAAAACAAAATGGTGAAGATCATGAAAAATATCTTCAAAAACATTTTTTAAAAACCTTCCACAGCAGCGCCATTGATCAAAATGATTTTCTGCAACAGGCCAGCCGGATTCAATCCCTATCCTATAAAGAAGCCCTGATCCAGCCTCCGGATTTCATCTAAAACAATTTTTAAGCAGTTGTACTGGTATAGTTTCATTTACTATACCTGATGTGCTTATACATTTATTTTTCACCAACACTGGAATGAATTCTAGTAAGGTGCATTTACTCAAAATTTATTTTTAGATGATATGAAGTTTAATACAAAGACTTTTATAAATGATTTACCGTCCGGCTTAGTAGTTTTTTTAGTAGCTCTGCCTCTGTGCTTAGGTATTTCATTAGCCTCCGGTGCCCCATTTTTTAGTGGGTTGATATCCGGTATTATTGGTGGTATTCTGATTGGTATTTTGAGTGGGTCCAAACTTAGCGTAAGTGGACCAGCCGCTGGATTAGCAGCATTAGTGCTCGCTGCCATTACAAATATTGGTGATTTTAGCTTGTTTTTATGTGCTGTACTTATAGCCGGCATTCTGCAAATTCTTATGAGTTTGGCCCGGTTGGGTGGCATCGCCAATTATTTTCCATCCAGCGTAATTAAAGGCATGCTTACCAGTATTGGGATCCTGATTATAGCAAAACAAATACCCCATGCTACAGGTCATGACCGTAATGAAAAGGGTCAACTCACGGAATTATTTCCTTTTGGTGACGAAGACTGGCATGAGTTATTACAACCTCTTCAATATATAGATCTGGGAGTATTACTTATTTGCATTATTTCTATTGTCATCTTATTGCTATGGGAAAGACCTTTTATTAAAAAAAGAGTAAAATTTATTCCGGGGGCGTTGGTCGCCGTGTTGGTCGCCATATTAATCAATTGGATATTTACTAATACCGGTAGTCCATTCAGTCTTGAAAAAGATCATCTGGTGCAAATCAAAATAGCTGCAAACCCTACAGAGTTTTTTAGTTTTTTCACCCTTCCTGATTTTAATGGTTTCACGAATAGTAAAGTAATTATAACAGGTTTTATGATTGCTATTATCGCATCCCTCGAGACCTTACTTTGTATTGAAGCTATTGACAATCTTGACCCCAACCGAAATGTGACCAATACGAATAGGGAATTATTAGCCCAGGGTATTGGTAATTCTATTTCCGGTCTGATCGGGGGTTTGCCGATTACGAGCGTCATCGTGCGGAGTAGTGCTAACCTTCATGCAGGTGCCCGTTCAAAAGTGTCTACCATATTTCATGGTTTGCTCTTGTTGATCTGTGTGATTTCAATTCCAGGTCTGTTAAACCTGATACCCTTGTCAGCATTGGCAGCTATATTATTAATTACAGGATACAAACTTTGCAAACTTTCCATTTTCAAACAAATGTATGATAATGGTAAATACCAGTTTATTCCATTTATTGTCACTGTCCTGGTAATCCTTGGCATTGATCTATTTGGTTTATACAAACCGATGAAGGGTGAAGGCTTACTAGTCGGAGTAGTTGCAGGTTTGATTGCTGCCTGTGGAGCCATCCTTCACGGCAACCTGAAGAATTCATACTTTTTCCACAAGGATAAACATAAGGACAGTGATCTAATCCGTATCCAATTATCCGAAGAACTTTCATTCTTAAACAAAGCTGCGATCCGGGAGACGCTGGACCACTTACCAGCAAAGAGTACAGTAATCATTGATGCTTCTAATACGGATTATGTAGATTTTGATGTATTAGAGTTAATTAAAGAATTCCGGGATATCAAAGCCCCATTAAAAAACATCGATCTGACTTTAGAAGGATTTAAAGAAGTATACAATATCAAAAATAATTTAAATGTTCAGTCAGTTCACTAAAAAACTTTTCCAATGGATCAATCCTATCAAAAATTAATAGCTGGCAATAAACTATATTCTGAAACTAAATTGTTTCAGGATCCTGACTATTTCAAGAAACTATCCAAAGGTCAAAAGCCTGATTACTTATGGATTGGTTGCAGCGATAGCCGGGTACCTACCAATGAAATTACCAGTACTCAAAGTGGTGAAATCTTTGTGCATCGCAATATCGCCAATCTAGTAATACACACAGATACCAATTTGATGAGTGTATTAGAATATGCGGTTAAATATCTTGGTGTACGCCATGTCATTGTATGTGGCCATTATGGATGTGGTGGTATCAATGCCGCCATGTCTAAAACTCCACATGGGTTCGTTGACAATTGGCTACGAAATATCAAAGATGTATTTCATAAAAATTTTGAAGAGCTAATGGCGATTCAGGATACTATTCAACGATCGAACAGGCTTACTGAATTGAATGTCCTGGAACAGGTGCGAAACCTGGCTAAAACGACCACGATACAACAAGCCTGGATGGAACGGGAGCTTCATCTACATGGATGGGTATACGGATTGCAAGATGGAAAGATCAAAGATTTGTCTGTGATACATAATAGCAGTGAAGATATTGACAGAATTTATCGATTTGAATTTACCTCAAAATCATAATTCAATGAATCAAACAATCAACACATCTAAGTCGTATACGGAAACCGATATTTTGCAAAAATTAAAACATTTTTTGCCTTCACAGACTCCGATAAAAGATTTTATTCATCACAATACCTTACATGCATTTCAGGGAATGAAATTTTATGATGCCATCTTCAAAGCATCAAAGATCTTCGGTTACCAGGTTACCCTCGAATTGAATGACTTCAGAAAACTGTATTCGCAAGGCAGAATCAAAGAAAACATTTTAGATCATGTGATCATTACTGGTAAATCTTTTGATTCATTGAATGCATGGAAGGAGAAATTAATCTCCGGAAAATACAATGAAGATCAATCGCCCAGAGTAGGCATGCTCAGAGCCTTTTGGAAATCCAAATACAAAATAGATCTTGACAATGCGGTACAACCTATATTATTCAGAGTGTTGTGCAGTTATTTAGACCAGGGCATTTCTTTGTCGAGATTTCCATTACATCCGGATGGGTTTTTAGCGTCTATTCGAGAACTGGAAAAAAATAGTTATACCAGTTTTTTCAAATCTGACCGGGTGAAGGATCTCCTGCTGGATGATCAAACTGATCTTAATAGTTTGCTTCAAATTATTGTCGGTCATGAAGATTATTTTGAACAATATCTTTTCGATCAGCAGTTTTCGCATCAGGGATGGAGCGGTATAGTCGCTGCAGTAGAAGATGCTCCTCATACTTTATTGGATGAACGAAAAATAACATTTCATGATCTGATCATGATAGAATTACTACTGGAGATCGATGCTTTAGATGATCAGTTAGGTTATTCCTGGGCGCCTATAGCAACTTCAATGGATCATCCTCCGATAGATTTATTTTCCAATGTTGATCGCAATGAATTAAACGAAGTGATGATCTTATGGCAAAATGCATTTGAATGGTCATATTACGACGACGTGTTGTCAGGTATAAAACTTCAGCGCTCAAAAAATACAAATACGTCAAAAGAGATTCCGATTGAAAAGACATTTCAGGCTATATTCTGTATCGACGAAAGAGAATGTTCGATCCGCCGGCATATAGAACATATAGATCCCCGTTGTGAAACATTGGGATCTCCCGGATTTTTCGGAGTAGAGTTTTATTTCCAGGCTGAAGGAGGACTATTTTATGAAAAATTATGTCCTGCTCCGGTAACACCAAAATACCTGATTAAAGAATTTGATTCTAATCAAAAACGCAAACACGAAATTCTGTACTCTTCTAAAAGTCAAATGCTGATTACAGGAACATTAAACACATTAGTCCTGGGATACTATGCTTGTATCCGTTTGATTCAAACTTTGTTTTTTCCAAAAATGAGTCCCGCTATTTCGAATGCGTATGCACATATGAACAAACAGTCTACCCTGACGATTCAAAATGACAATCCTGATCATAAAGAAAACAATTTGCAAATCGGTTTTACCATTGAGGAAATGGCAACCCGGGTTGAAAATTTGTTACGCGGTATAGGATTGGTACAGGATTTTGCTTCACTGGTTTATACAATAGCTCATGGAAGCAGCAGCGCCAATAATCCCCATCACAGTGCACATGATTGTGGTGCCTGTAGTGGAAGACCGGGTTCAGTCAACGCCAGAGTATTTGCCTGGATGGCAAATCACCCTGAAGTACGATCCATACTGCAATCAAAAGGAATACAAATTCCTGTAACAACTTTTTTTGTAGGTGGAATGCATGATACTGCAGCGGATCAGATCGAATTTTACGATGAACAAAAATTGTCCGATCACCACAAGAAACAACATCAGGCCAATCTACTAAACTTTAATGATGCACTGAATGCCAATGCAAAAGAACGGTCCAGGCGATTTTCTTCCATCAATACTAAGCAAAGTTTGAAAGGAGTTAGAAAAAGTATCTTGCAACGAAGTGTATCGATGTTTGAACCAAGACCCGAATTGGGTCATGGTACCAATTCGTTGTGTATAGTAGGAAGACGAAGTATAACAAAAAAATTGTTTTTAGATCGCAGAGCTTTCCTCAATTCATATGATTACCGAAATGACCCGGATGGCAGTTTACTCACCGGAGTCATGAAGCCTATCGGCCTGGTCTGCGGAGGAATCAATCTCGAATATTACTTTTCAAGAGTGGATAATTATAAACTTGGGGCTGGCACTAAATTACCTCATAATGTAATGGGACTTATCGGTGTGGCTAATAGTAGCGACGGAGATTTGCGGCCGGGACTCCCTGTACAGATGATTGAAGTTCATGATCCGGTACGGCTTTTAATCCTGGTCGAACATAAACCAGAAATCGTATTGAAAGCCATTCAATCCTCCCCTGAAATCTACGAGTGGTATATCAATGAATGGGTACACCTGATTGCACTGGATCCTGTAACCAATCAATTTTATTATTTCCATGATGGTGTCTTTTCGGTGTATTTACCTTTAAATAATCAGGTACAGGATCTAAACAATACGATGACGCTGGTGGAACAATCTTTAAAGATGGAGACCAATTATATCACGGATGCTACCAGGGAAAACCTTCCTGTTTACTCACTCAATTAAACAAAAACTATGGAACTGTTATTATCTTATTTTTTAGTCTTGCCGCTCATCAGCCTATTAATTTCTTTCTTTTTACCTGCAAAAAGAGAATCCCATATTTCGGGTATAGTCATAGGAAGTATTGCTTTACATCTTGTTGCGGGTTTAGTTTTTGTGCTGTATTGGTTATTGCACGGTTATCCTCTTTTGAACAGTAAGCTTTTCACGTTATATTCTACGGGATCCTTTGAATTTTTTATAGACTTTCATTTTGATCGTGCTACTGCTGTCTTTTCTATAGTTGGAAGCATGATTGCTTTATTCGTCAGTATTTTTAGTAGGACGTATATGCACAGGGAGGAAGGATTCAAACGTTACTTTGTCACCATATTATTGTTTTTCTTTGGATACCAGATGGTGATTTTTTCTGGTAATTTTGAAACCCTATTTATTGGATGGGAAGTATTGGGTATCTGTTCATTTCTGCTAATCGCCTTTTATCGGGACCGGTATTTACCTGCAAAAAACAGTCTTAAAGTCATCTCGATATACCGACTCGGTGATATATGCCTCATGTTGGTCATGTGGTTGATCCATCATATTTTTCATAAGAACATTACATTTTCACAACTAATTCTGCCCAGTGAATTAATCACCTATGATCACCAGCTTTTAACGATCTGTGTATCTATCCTGATTATGATAGCTGTAGCTGCCAAATCAGCATTATTGCCATTTTCTTCATGGTTACCCAGGGCAATGGAAGGGCCGACTACTTCAAGTGCAGTTTTTTATGGCGCATTGTCCATTCATCTCGGTGTGTTTCTATTACTAAGAACATATCCACTTTGGGAAAGCCTTTTTATTATAAAATGTCTGTGGATTAGTTTGGGCTTATTGACTGCCCTGATTGCTTCATCTATTTCAAGAGTGCAATCAACCGTAAAAACCCAGATAGCATACGCAAGCATTGCGCAGATTGGATTGATGGTTGTAGAGATCGCGATGGGCTGGCATGGGTTGGCTTTAATTCATTTTGCCGGCAACGCTTTTCTCCGAACTTACCAGTTACTGATTTCTCCTTCAGTATTATCCTATAAAATACATGATATGGTATTTAATTATAAACCCCTGGCCATAGTATCCCGGAATACCTGGTGGTCAAGATGGTCAGATACTTTTTATGTTTTAAATATTAAAGAATGGAACCTGGACACTACATTGTTTAAATTTTTATGGAATCCATTTAAAAAGTTTGGAAATCGGCTAACATTACCATTGAACAAAACCTCTTATACCATCATTCCTGTAATGCTTTCCTTCGGAATGGCAGGGTTTATAGCGGATGATCATGTACATCACTATGTCGATCATTCTTTTACACTGATTACTGCCATCAGTGCTCTGATCATGATATTAACTGCATTTACAGAACGGGGCAGTGCGATAAGAGCATGGAACAGATTGGGCATTGCACAGGGATTGCTTTCAATATCGGTTGCCCTGAATGAAGACTTTAGTTTTTACCAGGTCATGATCTATCTAAGCGGTATCATGATTGCTTATGCTACCGGATTATATAGTCTTTATCAGGTCAAGCAGGTAGATCAGGATATCATACTGGATAGGTTTCATGGTTATAGTCATAATCAAAAAAAAATGGGATTACTATTTCTGGTATCCTGTCTTGGGTTGATCGGTTTGCCGTTTACCCCTACTTTTCTGGGCATTGATCTATTGTTTTTTCATATTCAATATCACCAGGTTTTATTTGTCATTCTGACAGCTCTTAGTTTTATTTTTATAGAATTGAGCGCTTTAAGGATTTATGCAAGACTATTTATGGGCCAATATAAAAAAGCGGATCATGCTATGGCGTATCGCTCCTCCTAAAAAAGTTTTAATTAGATTTTTTCGCTAAGCTGAATTTGTCCTTTTGTTTTATCTAATAAATAGGATGGAAATAATCTGGAAGACAGGTTATTTTCATCCTATAATATATGTGGAATTCCACCTGACAAATTGTATTTTCATTACACTCTATCAGATAAAACATTCCATTCTATGGCTTCATTTAATATTGATCTGCATTGCCATCCATCCATCAAACCCTATGGCAAAAGTTTTAATGGTACACCGGGAGATAATCCTAGTGATAAAAGCAAAAAAAATTCCCTCTGGTATTATGATCCTCCGAAAGGACTTGATAAAATAATTCAAAAATTTGTAAAACTTACTCAATTTTCTCAAAGCAATTTTAGTGCCCTGGCCTATGGGGACGTAAAAATCATTTGCGCGTCTTTATATTCCATAGAGCGTGGACTGGTCGATCTGAATTTTGGAGGCACCAGTCTGGCCGCTGATATATTAGCCAATTTCGTTTCCGGTATCGGGATGAATCGGATTAATTTTTTACAACAGAATACGGATTATTATTCTGACCTGGTAAATGAATATGAGTATTATAAAAAGCTGGATGATGTAAAAATTACTTTCAGAGGTGAAGGTGTCCGTAAATACGTTTTGGTAAAAAATTATGTTCATCTCCAGGAGCTCATTGCGTTGAATGAACCGAATACCGAGGTGGAAACGATCTATGTCATCATG
This sequence comes from Saprospiraceae bacterium, assembly GCA_040007895.1. Lineage (GTDB taxonomy): Bacteria > Bacteroidota > Bacteroidia > Chitinophagales > Saprospiraceae > JADJLQ01. The sequence continues at coordinate 12,134 of JBDTUE010000086.1, forward strand.
ACGCTGGAAGGCGCTCATAATCTTCATGCAACCAGGCCTGCAGAGCTGGCATCAGTTTTATCTAATGCAGATGATATGAAATGCTGGGAGCACAAACCATTTTTCATAACTTTTGCACATCATTTTTACAATGATTTCTGTGGTCATGCAGAAAGTTTTACCGATGTGATTCAGGATTGGCTTACTAACCAGGAGCCGTTTATGAATACCGGAATCAATGCAATGGGCTGGGAAGTCCTCAAAAAATTAATAGACAATACCGATGGAACCCGAATCCACATCGATATTAAACATATGAGTGCCCTGTCCAGAAAACAATATATTGAATTTTTGAAACGGGATCATTCTGAGGAATATAGCCAAAAACAATTGCCTCTTATCGTAAGTCACGGGTCTTGCAATGGGCTCAACAGCATGGATAATCCTAATCATACACCTGGCCTGGAAAGTACTGCTACAAAAATGTATAACGGAGAGATCAATTTTTATGATAATGAAATTCTCGAATTAGCCCGGAGTGGTGGCATATTCGGTTTACAACTTGATGAACGAAGAATCGGATCTAAACAATATGTCAATGAAGTACACCTTACGTTTGCTTCCAAAACCAAACGCATGCATTCCAATTCCAAATTGATATGGAACAATATTCAGCATATCGTTCAATTACTGGATCAACATGATTTATTTGCCTGGGATTGTATAGCAATGGGTACCGATAATGATGGCATCATCGATCCTATCAATTTATTCTGGACTGCCGAAGAAATGGATGATTTGGTTCAATATATCGAACGGCATGCTTTTAATTTTTTCTCAGACCCCGCTATCGTACTTAAAAATTCATTTAATAAAATTCCTGCTGCAGAAGTAGTGGATAGAATATTTTACAGTAACTCTATTGAGTTTTTTAGAAAATACTTTAAGTAATTTATCTATTTAAAAGGTTTTCTGATTTCGGTGTCGGGGTAATGTCCCATGTGCCCATTAGTATGACCAACTGGCTTTGCACATGGATGAAGAGGTTTGACGGAATATTAATTGGTTTTATTTTCAACTTGTAAATCATCTATCATTTTCTGAAAAACATTTTTTTCAAGGTCAAAATTAGTTAGTTGAATAGCTTTCAAAAGATGTTTTCTTGCTGACTTTTCATTTCCTTCCATTGCATAAAACTTCCCAAGTGTCCCATTCAACAAATAATACTGATTCATAAATGGATGTTCTAAAAGTCTGGTTAATATTTTAAATGCTTCTTTCGTGTCGCCGGAATAATATAATGCAATAGAGTAATTTAATTCAATAAATGGATTGGGTTGAGTTTGAAACAATCTAACATAGAGTTTTGAAATAAGGGACCAGTTGGTTTCCTTAAAACTCAGTGAAGTACAATGAATGTAAGCAATAGAGGCTTCAATATGATATGTAGAAATCAAGGTATCCCCGGATTGATGAAGGAAGTCCGTAGCTACCCGAATGAGATCTTTATTCCACCCTGCACGATCCTGGTTTTCTAAATCCAATATATCTCCTGAGGGTCCAAACCTGGATTTGAATCTTGAATGGTGAAAAAGCATTAATGCATATAACGCTAACGTTTCTTTGTTACTGATTGGGCTTAGTAATAATTCTTTAGTCATCAACATAGCATCTTCACAAAGTTCTTCTCTAAATACTTCCTTTCCCCAGGATGATTTATACCCTTCATTAAATAAAAGATAAAGGACTTTATGCACGATAGGGAGCCGGCGTATCAATACTGCATGTTCAGGAAATGTGATCAGCATTTTTTCATCCCTGATTTTTTGTCTCGCCCGTAAAAGTAATTTATCTACCCCGTCTACCGTCATAGCTAATATCTTTGCTATGGCTTCTACTTTGAGATTCACTACATATTTTAAGGTGATGACTACTTGTATTTTGGGTGAAAGATCCGGATGGGCGCAAGCAAACAATACTTTTAATTGCTGATCTTCCAAAACAGATTCCGGGAAATTGATTTCCGTTATCTCATTGCTTTCTATGGGTTCATATCCCGTAAATCTTTTATCCTGTTTTATTTTGTTGAACGTTTTGTGTTGAGCGACTTTAAACAACCAGTTTACCGGACTGGATGGCAAACCATTGGATCGCCAATCCTTCAATGCAGCAGCAAAAGAATCCTGGATAATATCTTCTGCTGACTGAAGCTCTATATTTCGAAATGCAAAGAGCAGAGAAGAAACCAGTTTCCCATAATGGGTTTTATATAATTGATCAACTACAGATTGGATGTGGTCCATTGTTCACTTTAATCAGGAACTTCCATGATTGGTCTGACTTCTCTGACTGCCCATCCTTCCATGACCATAGGGCAAGTCATTGCAATGGAAGTAGCCTGATCTATATTCTCTGCTAAGATAATATCATAGCCGCTGATACCTTCTTTTGCTTCAATAAAAGGTCCATCAGATAGTACTTCATGTTGTCTTACATATCTCCCTGTCGTCGCAAGTGGATCCCCCTGGACATAATTTCCTGATTCTGCCAATGACTCTATCCACTTCAGGACTTTGGGCACTTTGGCAAATCGTTCCTCATCTGTCAGCTTCTTTATTTCTGACAAGTCCTCCCGGACAATCAACATAAATTTTTGCATTATAGAATTTATTTTTATTGTGTATTGTTAACGAATTTAAAAATCAAACCTGAATCCCGCATTCCATTTAAAAGTATTCCCGGGAAAATCAGTCTTTACAGGCTGGACTCCCTGTAAATAAGCCGATAAAGAAATCTTATTTCGCACAAACGGATGGGCAATGCTTATCGTATTGCTTGTATAGATCCCATTCATATTGCCTTCAAAATCAAAATAAAATACCTGTGGTTTGAGATGAATTTCAAAATACTTAAGCACTCTGTTCCATAGAATAGGCACACTTAGATCAACAAAATCCCCCGACAAGGTGCCCGGATCAAATGCTTTGATGTGTAAATAAGTAAGAATCAAATTAACCCGCTTTGAGATATTTCTGGCTCCGGCCAATTCAATCGTAAAATTCCGGTGAGCATGTAGTATTTCCATATGGGAATCAATAAATTCATTTTTAAAAAATAATGAAGGATTCATTCCTGCGTAAAATTTAAATTTTTGATTTTCTACAATGGTATACCTGATCCAATGATTAATCATCCATGGTTTGCCATTCAAACCTATTGAAAAGTCGGGTTGATAAGTAAGTTTTTTTGTGTTAAGGGTAAGTGAACCTATTAGAATCGGACTATCAAATGAGAACGCAGGAATAGGCGCAAATCCAACATTACCAATTAATAT
>JBDTUE010000087.1:0-15336 GCA_040007895.1 Saprospiraceae bacterium
GTTAGGAGTTAGGGGTAGGACGGTCGATGGATAAACGTACAACGTACGATGTACAAAGTATAATTTCGCTGCGTATTTTACATTGTACGTAGTCCATTGTCCGTTGTTCGTTATTATAGTTTGGGTAATTCCAGTTCGAGACGGAGACTATCATCAATTTTATGATTTTTGTTCCAATAGTCTATCATAATTTGTTTTTTGCGTGTAGCTGTAGTCACCAGCATTTTGGCCATATCTCCAAACCCATCTTTATACTCCTCTGTCCATTTGAGAATAGAGTAGGGGAAAGTTGGTTCATATTCGATATACAAGGACCGGTTGAGTTCAGGATATTCAATCTTATAGACAACATTTAGTGTATCTAAAATTAATTTACTAGTTCGCGCACGGTAGGGTTTGAATTCTTTATGGGAAAGTCGTGCATACCATAAACTCGGGATGATCATAATACTATCGGACTGAAGTAATGAATCCGGGTTGATACGGATTAGATTCCAGATAGCATCTTCTGTTGTATACCGGTTGATATGTTTATGTACATCACCATCTGATTCAAAATAGGAATGCATGGTATAATCATAATGGTCATTTTGCAGATTGAGTTGACTGTACACCTGGCCACACCATTCCAGGCAGGAAGCAGCTACTTTGATTGCTTGCCATGGTGCGACACCACCTACAGTAACAAAACTGGATAACATCATATTATATTGGTAGATGCCGGTATTAAATTTTTTGGTCATGTTCATTTTCAGGACCTGAATTTTCTGATCTTCCGCGATAGATGGATGATCTAATTTAACTTGTTTTTCCTTCGACAATTCTTCTGTGACAAAAATAATAACAGCTTCACCTTCTCTCATCTCACCATACCTGGCCTGATAAAGATCATACGTGGTGATTTCTGCCTTGCCCTGATTCCAATAGCTGTCAAATTCTGGTACTTTATTGACTACGGGACCGGTCAATGTGCCTTGTCTGCATCTTTCGATCAATAACAGTGGTAAGAAAAATAATAATCGAATTACCATACTTACTTTGAAATTTTTATGCGTCGACCTAAAGTTAATAATTATGATTTCAATTCCTGAGAAACCTTTTCTACAGTCCGCCACACTCTTAATAAATTGCCTGAACAAATTTTGGATATATCTTCTTCTGTATGACCCCGTTTTAAAAGTTCGTATAGGATGTTAGGGTAAGCAGAGACGTCTTTGAGTCCTACCGGTAAAGAATCACCTACTCCATCAAAATCCGACCCGAAACCCACATGATCTACGCCGGTTAGTTTGATTACGTGCTCTATATGATCGACTACTTTCTGAATATCCGAATGAAGTGATGGATGGGATTTTTCAAAATCATGAACGATGGATTGCGCCGCGGAATCTTTGGCAGTCATGCCTTTCGTTTTTAATAATTCGAGGAGTTCACTGCGAGCAATATCATTTTTCTTTTGAATGGTACCGTCGAGGAAATCTGAACCAAAATTGATCATGATTAAACCATTGTTCTCTTTTAACGCTTTGATCATATCATCCGCCATATTGCGTTCAAATCCGGGCGTAAATGACCTACAGGATGAATGTGAAGCAATGACCGGGGCTTTAGTAATTCTCAAAACCTGCCAAAACGTGCTGTCCGTAACATGGGAGACATCCACCATGATCCCTTGTTTATTCATTTCTACTACTACTTCATTCCCGAATGGACTCAGACCTTTCCAGGTGCGTGTTTTGGCATAAGCGGCATCACAAATCTGATTGTCTTCCGAATGTGTCAGAGTGATATAACGAATCCCTTGTTGCTGGAAATATCCGATATTGTTAAGATCATTCCCTATCGGAGCTCCGTTTTCCATACCCATAGGAAGCGATATCAATCCATTTTTAAAATTCGATTCCACCTGGGAAACACTTAACCCCTTACCAAATTTATCAGGATGTGCGTCGATAATACTATTAACCATGCTGATTAATCCTTCTGCATATTCTTTAGCACCACCCTTTTGATATGAAGCCGGGATGTAAATAGACATAAACGGTGATGAGAGCCCTCCTTTTTTAGCGCGTACATAATCAAAATCTCCTTCTTTACTTTCAACAGGTATACCGATGAATTCTTTGGTTGGACGGAAATTTTTAATACTCAAGCGGTATGGAAGGTCCACGTGTCCATCTATCAAAATATATTTATGAGCTAATTCATCTGCCAGTTTACGCAGACCTTTTTCATCCTTTGGGAGAATGGGTTTATTCATGCTGGACTGTACTATGCCTGGAGGATTAGATGGACTATGACGGGTACTTTGACATGCAAATATCATGATCAGTGACAAAATGAATTTTAATTGAGTCATGAGTTTTTATTTAGATTGATAAAAATGTTGCGTCCACTCCCAAAGCGAAAGACAATGTTTTTTAACGAGTGGAATGTCTTCAAGTAAAAGGAATCTTTCGTCTACTAATTTAGAAAGTTCTATGGCTACTTTATGCATATAATCCTCTTTGTCTTTATACAAAGTATTAAAATCCGGTCTCATATCCCTTGTCGTACGGTTTATTTTTTCTTTTGGAAGAGGGATGAATAATCCCCTGAAATCATCCATTTCACCGGATGAGGCAAGTCCATAACGCAATGACCAAGGTGTATATGTTGCAAGAGGAACTCTTAATTCTATATTCCTGATGCCACTCGATTCATTACCGAATGAATCTATTCTGGGTACCAGGGGATTAAAAAAATCTCCTTTTATTGGAGGTTCCTGATCAATAATTTTTTTATCCGACCATTGGGGACCAAAATAAAGTCTTGAAGGTATGTAAGGTGAAACAGGCTTGTCTACTCCGGGGATATAGGGCATTTTGTAATCAGCGAATGGGATTAACGAACCTGCTCGGATCGTCGGGATTTGGTTAGGTTCCGGCAACCTGTCCTCCACCAGCCATTCTTTCATTTGAAATAAGAGTGCTTTAAAACAAGGCAAAGGATTCATTGGATGACCTTTATACAAATCATATTGAGGGAATACTCTCCGGTTTGAATCCGGTATTGATTCTCCATAATGTTGCATAGAGGCGATATGGTAATACCTTTCATTGTCCGGTAAGAACAAGTCAGATAATCCTGCTGGGTCTGTATGAATTAAAGAAGCAGCCCGTCCCCAATATTCATAACCTGAATTGATATAAAATATTTTTAATGAATCATCCAGAGTCCTGTTGGCCAAAGCCTGATCCGTTACAGGATCTTCTACCATCACCGATCCAAAAGGATATACGTCTGTAGGGTAATCAAAACTTGAATAGCGATGAGCATCTCTCGAGGGCTGTGCAAACCTATGATTAAAACTTCCCCGACCAGCTCCGGCCATAAAAATCAACATGCCATCATAAACAAACCTGCCGGATTCATCTTTATTAAAACCTTCAAACAAAAATTGCCTTAAAAATCTGCCGGTTTGGGAAATTCCCTGAGCCAATGTTTTTTTTGCAGGGAAGAGACAAGTAGAATCATATTTGATATAAGATGCAATATCCCTGATTACCGCTAATCCATATCCCACGAGTACGGGATCTTTAGCTCTGTAAATTAATTCATAAATATTTCCTGATTCAAATCCATCCGGTTTGTTCAGCAGGAGTGTATCAATTTTATTTTTTTTATTTGAATGGATTGAAAAATTCCATTGGTTAGTGGGAATATTCATTTTAGGACTAGCGATGGATTTTCTGGACGTCAGTACGTTTAAGGATGAGGTAATATCGGCCACCGGATAGGCATTCATAAACCGATGACCTACACTCAGAAATGTAGTCGATTGATCCACGACCCAATCTGATCTGACCATTCCTGTGACCGGAGTCGAATCTTTATTTTTCAGAACGGGTACTTCCAGTCGTAAAAGATTATATTGATTTGGAATATCCCATTCCCAGCCCAACCATACCAGGGTATATCCTTGTTTCATCAAATATTCATTGCCATAATCGGCAGGGACATTGGGTCTCACCTGGCCTGTAGTGGCATTGTTGTAATATCTTAGTAATGCTTTGCCGCCACGATTGCTGACTTCAATAAATGCCAGGCCATTTCTTTTGGATGGATCCGTAGGTTGTAATACAATAAATTTTGTTTTAGCTACTATTAATCCATTTTGATTTACAGGGGCAAGGTCTAAATCACAAATGACTGAATTGTATTGATTAGACGGGTCTAGTCCAAATATCAATGTACCCGATATAAATTCATAGGAACCCGCTGCCCCAAACTGGTAATTACCCATCACAGGCATTCGAAGCAGATTTTCTATACCAATGACTTTTGAATGAAGAGGCCCAATTATATAAAAGAATAAACAGATTAGTAAGTAGCCCCTGAATTTCATCGATAAAATGATATAAATTCCAAATGTAAGTAAAGGCAGTTAAAGAGCTATTGGAATTTTTTTTATGCTTGTTATTTATTTAAACTGAACGAATCCATGAATTTATCAACCCAGGTATTGGGATCGTTTTTAGCAAGAGTTATTGTTTGAAGCATGATCATTTTATTTTTTACCAGGTACATTTTCACATTAAATATGGCCAGGCCATTGTGAAAATCAATTTTGATGGCTCTGCCCGGGAAATTATCTTTTTGAATAGTTGATTTTGAAATTAACTTCCCTAGTGTATTATCCACTAACCCTTTTATTGATCCATCAAAAAATTCATCCAAAATTTCAATTTTATCTGAACGGACTAAACTATCCGGGTAGTCCGTGTCCCCTACAGAATACATATAATTGGGATCTGGTTCCACCGAGGGCGCTTCATAAGTGTAGTTTTTAACTTTTAAAACACCTATTGGTGATTCCACTGTTTGTACATCTTCCGAAGGTTTGGCTGGAAAATAAATTTTGAAAACTTTAGTTTCCAGTAAAGTCCAGTGTAATGCATTTGAAGGAAATTTAAAAGCTCTTTTATCCGGGGCAAGTTGAAAAGCATTCTCTTCAAGGTTCAATGGTAAAATCTCCACTGCTTCACTTTCCATATGGAATTGCTGATTATCAACAATCATTTTTAGAGGTAGTGCATTGGCAAGTTGTAGATATGCAAACCAGTTGCCGTAAAGATGGTTTTTATATAGCTCTGCGACTATTGATAATTTAGCATTGAAGAAAAATTTTTGAACTCCACTTTTACATGTCAAAATAAGTTCATCACATGGGTACCCGAGTACTTCCAACACATTCTTTTTTAATTCTGTGTTTAAGACTTCATCGGGATTACCTGAAGCGTCTGTGGCCTGAAAAGTATCGACATTCGTTGTCTTCGAATAAAATTTATTTTCGCTATTGACATATAATTGCGCCTGCACAAAAGTCCCATTGGACACAGATTTATAATTTCCGCCTTTGATATAATACTCCTGGGTATTGCCGTACAAAGAGTCTAGTCGTGCATCACTGATTCCTGGAGAATTGCTTTTGAAAGAATTTTTATAAATGACTTTGCCTTCAAAAGATTGCGCTGAACCAACATGAAAATAGAGTAGGGTGAATGTAATAACAATGATGCTTTTCATATAGTGTGTGTTAATTGATAAAGAATTTACAAAGAACTCTTTTGAAGGTCAGGCAAGAATTACAAACTAAAAGGTTTAGAAACCTTAACCCTGAAAATGAATTCTTTTATCTCAACAAAGTCACCGTCCCAGTCACATCCTGAGGTGACCCATCGCCACAGATATACGTCATTCGATAGATATAAACGTCTGATGCTGCATCGGAACTTCCTATTTTACCATTCCAACCATTTGCAGGATCAGTATTGTTATAAACCAACTGCCCCCATCGACTATAGATCACAAGGTTAGTTATTTTCAAAGCCCCATCCGAATAGGTGAAATAATCATTTTTCTGATCTCCATTTGGAGTGAATGCATTCGGTATTTTCTTTTTTAATTCTTCCGGTGAAATACAGGGAATCACTTGTACTGAGATCGATGCTGAAATAGGACACCCATTGGGATCCGTGGCATCAAACCGGTATACCACAGTTCCAGCTTTGTTTGGTTTGTCCTGGAGTATATTGTTACTGCCACTGACGGTGCTGCCATTGACACTCCATTTTATATCCGTAGATCCTGGTGGTACTCCCACTGAAGAAATAGCAAGATTAGTACCTTCATAAACGACTCCTGTAGGAATCCTTGTGAGAGTGATTCCACTAGGTGGGCAGATGACCACTATAGTAAAACTGTAATCCCACAAACAACCATGACTATCCGTTACATTAACAATGACGGTATGATTACCGGATGCAATCTTATCTATAGCATAGATCAATGCATTGGCTGGAACAGCTTTGCCATCAACAGTCCAGGTAAATGCTTTCAAACCGGTAGTACCCAATAAATTGATCTTCACATTAGATCCGGCATTTATAGGCGGAGGTAAGTCCGTTGCAATCCGAACAGCAGGTTTTTGAAAAACATGGGTCGAAATTTCTGTAGTGGCATCACAACCGTCTTTCTTAGCCTCTACTTTATACATTTGATCTCCGTTGACCTTAATCTTCGGATCTGAGCATTTTTCACAACTAATCAATCCATCCTGTGGTGACCATTTGAAGTCTTTGTAAGCTGAAGTATCCGGTTTAAAGTTTAGTTGTATGGTTTCTCCAGGACAGACCGTCGTATCCACTGGCCCTAGTGGAATAGAGGGCTCTATCACTTTTATATAAGCGCTATCTGTATGTCTGCATGCATTATTTTGAGTTACTCTTATATAGGTGGTTGTTTTATCCGCCATGATCACTGCGTTGAGTGTGTCCTTGGAAGTTTGAAATCCGTTAGATGGATTCCAGCTCGGTTTAATAGCAGGAAACAGATCTTTAGGATGTCTTTGACTGATAAAGAAAATACTATCTCCTTTGCAGTATTTATCCTTTTTTGGGAATATAGTGATCTTAGTATCACGCAATGAATCCATACTTACGTATACCGTATCCGCCGCTTTACATACTCCACTAGTGACATTTACATAGTAGGTTGCAGATTTAGGAGGTTTTACCTGAAGTGTTGTATTATTTATGAGCCGTGTGGTATTATCCAGGGGGCTCCATACGATATTTGCATTAGAAGGAGTAATGCTGGCAATGAGTCTGGAAGAATCAGGGAAACATAAAAAAAGAGTATCCTTTGTATTCAGGGTTACTCCAATGGGTTGACTATTGATAGTAATTGTATCCCTTTCTACACAATTGAATAGTTGTCCTGTTAAAATTAATTTGGTACTGCGAATGGGTGATATAATATAGTCACCGGGTTTCGTACCGGTTTTCACCATATCCGTAAAGTTCCAGGAAAGACTCGCTCCTGTAACTGATTGGACGGATAGGGTAAAAGGTTCATTGGAACACTTGCTAAAAGAATCCTGCGTAGTTAGGATTTTAAAAATGTGATCATTAATTTTTATTCTTAATGTATCAGCACCTGAAGTTCCTGTTGTAATAACGAGGATTTCTTCCTGACCTTCCTCCAAAACATCATTAAAAACGGTGAGATCGAATAATTTAACTGAATCTCCTATGGCGAATCTCAGTGTATCCGGTGTATTGGTTGCGAAGTCACTTCCCCGCGTAGCAGTTCCTTTGAATTGAATAAGATATAACCTATTGGTTTTAGCAACGCTATCCAGTTTGAACTGAATTTTTTCATTATTGAGCAGCCCACATATTTCATTTATTTCGGTAAGACTACTCGCAATAGATGCTTTGATTTTTTGAGCTGAAAGTATCAGACTGCACGTGGAAAGAAATAATAGTATAAATAATCTTGCAATTCTCATTAGAAGGAATTAAGAAAGTTGTTCAAAAATACATAAAATTATAACGAAACTTAGGCTTTATTCGGTGGCCTTAAAACTCCTGTATACTGAATTTATTTGTTTCCGCAGCATTGCACTTCGTACCCAAAGTGATTGCATAGTTTCATTTATGTATAAGGGCTCAGACTCCAAAATGGTTGGATAAAAAGAGCTTAAATAAGCATCTTTAATGTATAAAATAACATTCTCTTTGCTCATCTGATTAACAAAGAAATTATTTTTTTAAAGTAACCTTAACCGATTCGTTAATTATTCTGGATAATTCTTTTAATTGATTGTTAACCCAGGCCTGATCAAGGTCAGGGACTTCTATAGATGTAGAATCATTAATAGGTTTAAAATTGATATAATCCTGGACAGTCAGCCCATTAATCTTTCTGCGGTTGATCGCTTGGCGGAATCGGGTACCTGTCTCACCGGGTTCTACATAATAATAACCGATATAATCAATGTAATAGTTTGATTTGTTGATCCAAAAGACATAAACATCTTCATGAATCATTTTGTCACTTGGATTTTGTTTAAAGGTAATTTTGATTTTATCATACCGTTGATCGAGGAGCGTGACTTCTCCCAAAAGTTCTTTGATTACAGCGGGATCGTTTAAATTAAAAGGCAAAGCGAAGAAATAAAAAACGGAATTAACTGAATTGGTATAAGCGTCAATTTTTTTAGCATCAAGGATTACCTTAATCTGTCCTACATGCCGGATCAGTCCTGCATTGGTAAGTTCATCATGAATTATAATTCCTGTAGAATCCCAAAACCGTTCATACCGGTAATTTCCTTCAGTGCGGGTTGATTTATAATACCTGTCTCTGAATTTAAATTCTACAGTGCTATGATCAAAGATCTTACTGCCATTGGCTTTGATGGCTTTATCTATAATTCGTTGCGCAGGGTCAGCGGATTCTTTTTCTCCACATGAAAGAAACATTAAACTAATGGAGCATCCTGCAATGAAACAAACCAAAGACCACTTAATAGATTTTTTCCTAAACATTGGATAAAGCATTTAAAATATCTTCTGTAATATCATCGATATGCTCAAGCCCTACGCTGATGCGGACCAGATTAGGAGTAATTCCCACTGCCATTCGCTCTCCTTCAGTAAGTCTGCTATGGGTAGACGAGGTTGGATGAGTGGCAATTGTACGGGTATCTCCAAGGTTAGGAGAAACCGAAACCATTTCCAGGTGATTAATAAATTTTAAAGTATCATTATAATCGCCTTTAATCCGAAGGCCTACAATCCCACCACCTGATTTCATTTGTTTTTTTGCAAGATTTAATTGTGGATGATCTGATGCAAAAGGGTAGATCACGGATTCTAATTTTTTACTTGAAGTCAATCGATCTACCAGCTCGGCAGCATTTTCACAATGTGCATGTACCCGGACTGCAAGAGTCTCGAGGGATTTACTCATTAACCAGGCATTGAACGCTGATAACGAAGGACCGGTATGCCGGTTAAAATAATTGATAAGTTCTATCAGATCTTTTCGCCCTACAATAATGCCACCCAAAACACGGCCATGTCCATCTGTATATTTAGTAGTAGAATGAACTACCAGGTCTGCACCAAATAGGATCGGCTTTTGAAGAATCGGTGTAGCAAAACAATTATCAACGACAAAGATTAAATTATGGGCCTTAGCGATAACATTTACTTTTTCAAGATCAGTAATCCAAAGAGAAGGGTTAGATGGTGTCTCAAGAAATACCAATTTAGTATTCTTTTGAATTGCTGCCTCCCAGGTATCGACGTCTACCGGATCGACATAAGTACAAGAAATTCCCCACTTGGGTAATATATTGGACAAAATCTGAATAGCTGAGCCAAATAAGGCCCGGGATGCAATGATATGATCACCTGATTTTAAGAGAGAGGCAAAAATAGAAAATATAGCTGCCATGCCGGAAGCCGTGGCAATCCCCGCTTCAGCTTCTTCAAGACTACAAAACTTTTTTACCAGTTCTTCGACATTAGGGTTAGAATACCTGGAGTAGACATTGGCATCTGTGATCCCTGCAAAGGCATCTGCCATATCGTCACCCGATGCAAATGCATAACTCGAAGTCAGGTACAAAGGTGTACTGTGCTCACCATGCATTGTCTGAGAAAGCTGTTGCCTTATGGCTAATGTTTCTGGTTTATAAATTCGTTTTGTCATAAAGAATGGATAGTAAATGAATAGGTGATGGGTACGGTATGTTTAATGATTTGAGCAACAGAACAATATTTATCAATGGACAAAGAGATGGCTTTTTCTACCTGTTTCGCATCCAGAGTTCCATACAATTGGTAATGAGCATGAATCTTTGTAAATAAGGAAGGTACATGATCGGGATCACGCTCAGCGTCTATTTCTACCGTAATATCACTAAGTGATTGCCGGAATTTTTTCAAAAATAAAACAATATCGATGGTGCTGCAACCACCCAGGGCTGCTATAAGTGTCTCCATAGGTCCCATGCCTTTTCCTGTGCCACCTACCGTAGCTTTAGCATCGATGTCCAGTGTGGATCCATGCTCATTGCTCGCCTGAAAATGAAGGGGTTCTCCGATGCGGTTTAATTTTATTTTCATATTTTAATTAAGAATAGATCTGAATGTTATAACCCGGCTTTGCATTTAAACCCTGAAGCGTAGTATTGGTATCAAAATAAGTACAGCTTTACCTGCTCTTTATATAAATAGGGTACCCGTTCGTCTATTACGATTTGACTGCAATTAGAGGTACAGGATAAAGTAAGGATGTGATAGATTTTAAAGTGAAAGAATGAATTGTCCAATTTTAAAGAGTGCAAAGCTAATTGATTTATATTTTTATTTTTGCGATTCAATAGTGCCTGACGATAAAATATATAGTTCACCCCATCCTTTTCATCTGGAGGTCGGGTCTTCCTTACCAGAAGTTCAAATAACCTACACAGATAGAGGTGACATAGATGCTCCTGTGATATGGATTTGCCATGCATTGACAGCTAATTCTGATCCGGAACAATGGTGGCCCGGATTGGTAGGCCCGGGCAAATTATTTGATTCTTCAAAATACAGGGTGATCTGCGCCAATATTTTAGGCTCCTGTTATGGAACTATTGGACCTACGTCTACCAATCCGCAGACCGGATTAAAATATAATTTGAAATTTCCACTGATTACTATCCGGGATATGGCGAAAGCTCATGCTCTCCTTCAAAAGCATCTTGGAATTCAAAGAATCAAACTATGCATCGGTGGATCCATGGGCGGACAACAAGTGATGGAATGGGCCATTTCAGATCCATATCTTTTTGAGAGTATAGCACTTTTATCTTGTAATCCCTATCATTCTCCCTGGGGAATCGCATTCAATGAAGCCCAACGGATGGCCATCGAAGCTGGGATTGACAAAGATGGGAATGTCAACCCATTAGGCCTGGAAGCTGCAAGAGGCCTGGCAATGTTGTCTTATCGCAATTATATCACCTTTGATCTGGCACAAACTGAAACGGAAGAAAAAATTGACAATTTTAGAGTTTCAAGTTATCAACGGTACCAGGGAATCAAACTAAGCAAAAGATTTGATGCTTATTCTTACATCACCCTGAGTAAAGCAATGGATAGTCATCATGTAGGTCGAGGCAGGGGAGGAGTTCCACATGCTTTATCCCTGATCAAAGCTAAAACAGCCGTCATTGGTATTAATACGGATGTGTTATTTCCGCTTAGTGAACAAAAAGTGCTGGCTGATTATATCCCCGGCGCTAGCCTGGATAAAATTCATTCAGACTATGGTCATGATGGATTTTTACTGGAGTATGAATCTATTCAAGAAGTATTGAATAAAAGATTGGGATTATAATATTTTAGATTTCAATAAGTACTATCATATAATCCTTTGCCAGAAAAATTAAGCTTGACCTTTTATCGGACTTTTGATATCAGTTTAACTTGCTGAAGCGACCCTGCCTGATATCTGATATAATAATTCCCTGCAGGTAGATCTTCACTGTTCCAATAAAAAGTATGTTCACCTTTTTTTAAGTTACCGCGGTACACGGTCTTTATGATTTGCCCTCCGGGATTAAATACTGTAATCATACTATCTGTTCCGGAAGATTGAACTGAGATATTTATGATGGAGGTAAATGGATTAGGGTATGTTTTTAAATTACTGATGCCATAATTTATTGTTTCTTCATGAGTCGGTGTAGTCAGACATCCATATTTTGATTGTATAATGGGCAAGGTCTGATAATCTTTGGTGAGTACTTTTTGCACTTCGGATTTATTAATACAAAACCATTGTTCAAGGATACTTCCATAGATTGATCTGAAATCATATTGCATTGGAATATTATCTTCCCATTGCGTATTAGTGGGGATGACTGGATTCTGTCCTAATAGGCCGCCCTGGACTGCATTTCCAAATAGCATTAGAGGAGCAGCAGCACCGTGGTCAGTACCCCTGCTGGCATTCGATATTATTCTGCGGCCAAATTCTGAAGCAGTCATACCAATCACTCTGTCTTGTAATCCAAGCAAGGTAAGATCGTCTAAAAATGCTTTAACGGCAGTAGAAATCATTTTCATTAATTCATTGTGTTCCCCCTGGGTATGATCGCCATCCAGGACCTGATTATCATGGGTATCAAAGCCAGAGATATTTACCTTATATATCCGGGTTTTCATACCTCCGGCAATAAGCCTGGCTACAATTTTTAATTGTTCCGCCAAATCATTGTCACGGGGATAATTGGCTTTGTTTTTTGCTTTTAATGAAGCTTCCTTCATTTGTTCTCCATATACATTAGCCTGTTTTCGGATCAGCCGTACATAACTCTGTTTTGATCCGGAAGGAGTATCGGGCAATGGTGTATCTATGCCCTGGATTAGTTTTTCGAATGAATCCGGATCTGCAATGGTGACACCCATACTGGTGGCGGGGCCCTGCAAGGTTAAGGATTGTCCATACCCGATTTCAACTGATAAGGGATCGGGCATTTTTGGATTCGGGAATCCTATCGGGAAATTTGGATATTCATAGTTCAGGTACCTTCCGGCCCAACCACTACTTAATATTTCTTCAGCATCCGAACCAGACATCCAGATATCTGTTGATCGGAAATGAGAATAACTGGGCGAAGGATAACCGACCGATTGAATGAATTTTATTTTGCCATCATTGTATAATCCGCGGACAGCATCGAGCCCGGGATGAATGCCCGTTTTATTTGTATTGTTTAACGAAAGAATTTTATTGGAAGGCAGGGCGACGGATGATCTTGCTTTGGTGTACTTATCCATTTGGTCTAAAGGGATTAGAGTATTCAAACCATCATTTCCTCCTTCCATTTGTATGATGACTAATACCCGGTCCGTATCATACGTAAACAGGTCAAACCAACTTTTCATTGGGTTGTTTACAAATCCGGGTATCATAGGAGTGCCCAGCGTAGTGACACCTGTAATGGACAAAAAATCTCTTCTTTTCATAGTATTGATTTACATGAGTTGGAATTCGTCCATTTGTAAAATATATTGATAAAACAGTTTCAACCTTATTTCAACTGTATTGCGCGTCATTTCATTATTAGGATTGGCTTTCCATTCATTCCATGCCCCGGTCCAGTAAAAGTCACTCATCTGCCCTGAAAGTAAAATGGTTTTCAAATGTGTTTTGATTTCCGAAGCAATAACAGTATTGAATAAATTATAAAGTACATCATTGATCAAAGCATTTGGATCCGAAGGGTTGTCATAGGTTGCAGTATATTTTATCCAGTCAATTCGTGCGACCTCTTCAAACATTTGGTATCCGTACCAGACCAGCATCTCCGAATGTACTCCTCGTTGATGAATGGTATGCGTGCTGATCCAGGATTTGTCATACTGTGGATATTGATAGTACGCAGGCCAGCCGGAGACATTGGGAGGATCACCGATATCCTGTTGGAAATTGGTAAGGAAATAATACATCACGGTCTGCGCTTGAAATTTTGCTTTAAACAAATTGGTTTGTTGAGGGAAATTCATTTCAAAGTGACGATTAAGACCAATAGAATAATCCATGGGAGATTTTATCATAGACATTCTCAGCAGGGGATCAAAAAAATGACTGCTTGATAATAGGGATTTAAGAACAGGCAGTATTTCATAATTGTTAGATTTAAATAACGTGGCCAAAGGACCAATGATATTTACTTCAGCCCAATCAGACACCTCAGGATAAACGAAAAAACGGTATAATTTTCTACACACAAATTTGCTACACTCAGGATTCTCTACAATCATATCGATCAATTCGTCCAGTTCCACGCGGCCTCCGTCCATACCCGTCCTTCCTTTAATGATCTTAGAATTGTAAAACGCAGAAAATTTTTTATCATCTGTATCATGAGCGGAAGGGAAAAATGCTGTTTTGGGTTTTTGAAAATCTGTTTTCCACCCGGTCAGTACTCTCGCAGCCGATTTGACATCATCTTCCGTGTATTTAGAATCCGGCCCTTTTCCGATGCAAAATAATTCCTGTAATTCCCTACCATAGTTTTCATCAGGGGCATATTTTTCATTAGAGTTGCCATTTAGATAAAATAACATCATAGGGTCAATGGTCAATGCCTTGATCATTTCTTTAAAATTGCCCAGAGCATATTTTCGAATAGTCATTAGGTAATCATATGCTTGTCTGCCATGGAATACACCGACCATCTCAACGGGTATATGATTATGCCAGAACAAAACCATTTTTTCAAAAATAGTTTGATCGTGTAGCATCAGATCCATCCACCAGGTTTTAAGTGACAGCAATCTATAGTATTCAACATTATCATCCCATGGTTCATTGATCCAGGTGTCACCGTCATTTACCTTCGGTTCAATTATATCATCCCCGTTGGTATAATTTACGAGGGGAGGGGAAGGAGGTGAAGGGATGGACAATAAGTTTACAAAGACCTGGTCAATGGATTTGTTTTGATAAAATAGAACGTCATTTTTTTTAATTCCATAGAGGCTCCTTCGTAATAAATGGTTGAGAGATAAAGGCTCTAAAGGGCCCTCGCGGGGTTCCAAACTCAATTTGAGTTGGTCAGAGAGTCGGTCAGGATCCGGCATAAATGAGTTTTATCCAAGTAAAACTTAATGTTACTCAATTTTATTTGATCCAAAGTTTTTTAGTTTCGAAATTAATCTAATATAAGTTTGAATTTAAACCGATTACATGATTGGAAAAATATGATTTATTAAAACTTTAAGAAATTATAAAATATGAATAAGAAATTTTAGCTTCGCGGGTGAATATTGAAATTTTAATAAACCTTTTTAATGTATGAACAAAAAAACTCTATGTAGCATAGCTGTGAGCATGCTATTTTGTTTTCAAATTTTTGCCCAGAGCAGACAGATATCAGGTACTGTCTCAGATGGAAAAGGCTCTGGATTACCCGGAGTTACTGTATTACAGAAAAGTTCTACT
>JBDTUE010000088.1:0-15255 GCA_040007895.1 Saprospiraceae bacterium
AAATTTAATGTAAGGTATTAAAAGTGTACTATGAACCAGTCAAGTGGATCGGTTTTTTATTTTTTTTATTTAATTATCATAACCCAACTTTTGAAATAAGCAGATCAAGTGTTGGAAGTGGATGTTAATGATACAAGGTGGATAAGCAAGAATAATTTTTTCCAGAAAACAAATTTGGCAGAATATAAATAATGACCAGACTGGACTTTATGCTGTCAGTACCAATTTAAATGTCGAACCTATTAAAAATGAATTAGCCTGCAAGCTTATTCAGTATACTATTAATCGGAATACCAAATTAATAATAGCAAATAATTCTTAGATGATATGCTTCAATAAGATTAAGCTCCTATCTCTTGCTCAATGAGAGGATTGACTATCTCTGCGGCGTACTCACCACGTTGTAATTTGCCATTTACTATTTTTAACGCCTCCAGAGTCAAATCAATATCTTCCTGCGTATGCACCGCAGTAGGAATTAATCGAAGTAAAATCTCTCCTTTCGGAATGATCGGATAGATCACCATCGTACAGAATACATTGTGATTTTCTCTTAGATCATGTACCATCTGAGATGCTTCTTTGGGATGTCCTTTTAAAAATACAGGAGTCACCGGGCTATTAGTAGTACCTATATCAAATCCCGCTGCACGAAGGCCATTTTGTAAAGCATTGACATTTCTCCAGAGTGCCTGTTTGAGTTCTGGATGATTACGCATCAGTTCAAGTCTTTTGAGACCGCCTACAACACAAGGTGTTGGCAAGGATTTGGCAAATACCTGCGACCGCATATTATATCTCAAAAACGTAATGATATCCTTTGGTCCGGCAATAAATGCACCGATGGATGCAAATGATTTAGCAAAAGTGCCGAAGTAAATATCAATATCATCCTGGCAACCTTGTTCTACGCCTGCTCCTTCACCATTGGGTCCGAGAGTACCAAAAGCATGTGCGTCATCTACTAAAAACCGGAAAGGATATTTAGATTTGAATGAAGCTATTTCTTTGAGTTTGCCCTGATCTCCCCTCATTCCAAAGATTCCTTCTGAGATCACCAATACAGATCCGCCACTTTCTTCAGCCATTTTGGATCCACGTATCAGTTGTTTTTCGAAGCTTTCCATATTATTATGTTCGAAAGCAATGCGTTTACCCATGTGCAACCGAACCCCGTCGATAATACAACCATGACTCTCTGCATCATATACGATGACATCCCGTCTATTCACGAGGGAATCAATACAGGAGACCATGCCCTGGTAACCAAAATTGAGCAGACATCCGGCTTCTTTACTAACATAGGTAGCGAGTTCTTTTTCTAATTGAATATGGAGATCCGTCTCACCGGTCATGAGTCGGGCCCCCATTGGATAAGCCATTCCCCATTCGGCAGCAGATTCGGCATCCACTTTGCGTACTTCAGGGTGATTAGCCAGACCCAGGTAATTATTTATACTCCAGCAGATGACCTCTTTACCATTAAACATCATGCGTGGACCAATCTCGCCTGTTAGTTTCGGAAAAATGTAATAGCCTTCGGCTATAGCCGCATATTGGCCTAAAGGCCCCATATTGGCACGAATTCTTTCAAATATATCCATCGGTTCTTGTAAAATAATTTAGTGCAAAGGTAAAAAATTGCTTCAAAGTTTATAGAAATCTAATCCCTGATTTTGTACAATTGGTCTAAAAATCAATGGATTAGATCAATATTTTTATAATAAAATCTTAATTTTTTCAAAACATCGGATTTGATATCTATATATCCTGGATAATAACAACCGGAAAGCTAAACTTGTTGATGAGGATTATTAAACGAATAAATAAAAATGGCAAAGTTGACCCGATCAAACAAAACCCGATTTAAATCGCGATCGCTTACAATACTATGTAAACAACAAGACATCTTAAGGTAAGATTTATTAGTTTTGAGAATGAAAAAAATCTGGTTAAAAACGATACTCTTTGGCTTCATAATACTCAGGTGTCATGATGCTTTTAATCAAAATATGAATGCATTCCCTGTCAGGGTAAAAATAGAATCGGGTACGATAGAAGGTGATTATGATACCAAGACGGGAATTCAAACCTATTTAGGTGTTCCATTTGCATTACCACCAGTTGGCAATCTTAGATGGAAAGCACCGCAGCCCGCAGCAAAATGGATGGGAGTAAAGGAAACTAAAAAATTCAGCCCCCGTCCAATGCAAAAACTTGTATGGGGTGATATGAACTCCCGGTCAAATGGAGTGAGTGAAGATTGTCTTTATCTGAATGTGTGGTCACCATCAAAGCGCAATGCAAAAGATTTGCCGGTTTTGGTTTATTTCTATGGCGGAGGCTTTGTAGCTGGCGATGGAGCTGAACCGAGATATGATGGAGAAGCAATGGCCACTAAAGGTATTGTAGTGGTGACGTGCAATTACCGTTTAAATATATTTGGATTTTTTGCCCATCCTGATTTATCGAAGGAAGTCAGTTATAAAGCATCGGGCAATTATGGTTTATTAGACCAGGTAGCCGCACTGAAGTGGGTGAATAAAAATATTGCTGCCTTTGGAGGAGATCCTAAAAAAGTAACCATTGCCGGTGAATCTGCAGGTTCGATCGCAGTGAGTTATATGATGGCTTCGCCATTAGCCAAAAATTTAATAGCAGGAGCTATCGGTGAAAGTGGAGCCGGTATCAACCCGACACTCGCTCCAATGCCTCTGGAAGAAGCAGAAAAAACAGGTGCTGAATTTGCTAAAAAAGCAGGTTTTACTACCATAGCTAGTCTTCGGGCTTTACCTGCAAGGGATATTTATGAAATATATGATGAATCCAAACGATTTGGTTTTCCTGTGGTCATTGATCATTATGTAATACCCAAAACACTTCCTGAAATTTTTAAGGCTAAAGAACAGGCTCAGGTTCCTTTATTATTGGGATGGAATTCAGCAGAAATTCCAGCTGGAGGATTTATGTATGGTCAACCAACAAAAGATGAAAACTATATGGCTAGAGTGAAGGCAGAATATCCAAATGATTATGAAGAAGTTTTTAAATTATATCCTCACAGTACAGATCAGGAAATTCTTCAATCTGCGACGATGTTAGCGTCTGACCGGTTTATAGCTTACAGTACATGGAAATGGTTTGACCTTCATCGCAACAATAGCAATCAACCTGTATATCGGTATCTCTACAGTAAACTCAGACCAGCGAGCATAAGTAAAGAAGGCATTGTAAAACCTTCCACCAATACTATTGGAGCACCTCATGCCTGTGAAATCGAATATTGTATGGGCAATCTCCGGTTGATTAAAGATTTCGTATGGACTGCCGACGATTATAAAGCATCTGAAACGATGTCTGCTTATTTTGCCAATTTTATAAAAACAGGTAATCCCAATGGAGATAAGCTTCCGGAATGGACGGTGGCCAAAGCAGGGGATAAAAATCCACCAGTCATGGTTATTGATACCGAATCAAAAACAGTGATGGCGAAAGATGATGCTCGTTATGAATTTTTGGATAAGGCGTATAAGAATAATTGAGCGATTATAAATACTGTTTTCAAATCTTGAAGTTGTTATAAAACTTCTTAGTCACTCTGTACAACATACCAAACAACATGGGATTAAAAAGTAAAATGTATTTAATCTTTTTTCTTTTCATTGTCTTGTATTCCCATGCACAAACGGATGAAATTAATTTCGAAAAAGTAAGTATCCTATCTTCAAAACACTGGCTGGATGTAGACTATGTAGGTGATGGAATTATAGCTCATAGAATGGACATTCATTTACCTGTAAAAGGCAAAGGACCTTTCCCAGTTGTAGTGATAGTATATGGAAGTGCATGGTTTTCCAATTCATCCAAAGCAAATGTTTTTAAAGAGGGGCTCGGTCAACAACTATTAATGAATGGATTTGCTGTGGTTTCTATCAATCATCGCTCGAGCAGAGATTCTATTTTCCCTGCACAGATCCAGGATGTCAAAGCTTCCATTCGATTTATACGGGCAAACAGTTCGAAATTTAATTTAGATATTTCATTCATTGGTATTACTGGTTGGTCTTCCGGAGGTCATTTAGCTAGCCTTGCAGGAACTACGAATGGCATCAACACACATTCGATTCATGAAATGGCGATGAATATAGAAGGTAGCCTTGGGAAATATACCACGACCAGCAGCAAAGTCAATGCGGTGGTAGATTGGTTTGGACCAACTGATTTTCTAATGATGGATAAATGTGGCAGTTCATTTTCTCATGATGATCAGAAATCACCGGAGTCTTCCTTAATAGGTGGAAAAATCCAGGATAATCCTGACCGGTGTGCATTGGCCAATCCGATTACTTATGTACGAGGCAACGATAAAGAACAAATCCCGCCTTTTTTGATTCTACATGGAGACAAAGATCCTTTGGTACCTGCGTGTGAAAGTGAAAAACTTTATGAAGCATTACAAGTTCGTGGAATACGAAGTGAATTAATCATAGTGCCGGGTGGAGCCCATGGGCCCGGGGTGATGATCAATACTTATTATGAAAGAATGATCAGGTTTTTTAAAAATGAATTAAAGGTGAGTTTGAAATCTAATAGTAAAAACCTAAAATAGAAAAAAGCCTTGTAAATGCGGCTGAAGCCCGACGCTAATAGTTTAATTAATATTTCTTCGAAATAGATGCGATTTGTTTGAGGTAAAGAAGAGTGATTGAAGAATAAATTTAAAGCTTATCCGGATTAATTGAATTAGCTGAAAGTGATGCTATACGGTAATATTCTCTTCAGAACAATGCGATTATTTGAAAGTGAAATATAGTGATGCAAACTAAATTAAATAGGTTAGCTGGATTCAATCGAATTCCCGTCGTGCTTCAGCCGACGGCAATCGTTTAACAACTAAGTCGGCTTTAGCCACATTACGAGTATCATTCATTAATTAGCTCCCATCCGTGCTTTTTCATAAACTCATTTATTTCCTGATTAAACTTTTTCTTAGCATGGTGAATATCTTGATTTCCGATATAAGCTCTAAGACGAGGCGATTCGAAGGAGCATAGCGGGGCAACTCTGTAACTGAGAAGCAACGAAGTATAAATTTAAAAGAATCATTTAGGTGTTTTAGAAAAATACAGTTCAAACCAAGAATGGGTTTTTAGAGATAGCCTTAGGTATTACTCAAAAAAGGATACCGGTTTTTAGTAGAAAATACTGCATGAACAAATACTCTTACCCAACTCATAGTGTGTCATTTATTCTAAAATTAATTATTTCTTCTCTATCTCATTCTATTTTATTGTTGAAGAAAATTGTTTTTCTAGTATAGCGTAAAATTCGGCTAAAGCCGGAGCAGGTTTATAGCAGTTACTGTCGGCGAGGCTCAACGGGTAATAGTTGAAAAAATATTAGACTAACTTGTAAAATGCGGCTAAAGCCTTATATCTGTGTTAAATTGGCCGTCGGCTAAAGCGCGACGGTAATAGGATAATATAATTCACAATTGTTACTATTGCTTGAAGGAGAAAGAAAGTGTAAATGAGGCTGGAACCTACATTCTTTATTTAGAGTTCTCAGCTTAAGCGCTAAAGTAATAGGATAATATAACTCCAGATGTGATTGCTTAAGTGAAAAGGAGGTGATTCGCAAGCAGAATTTAAAGCTTAATTGTAATGAATTGCATTTGCCGTCGCGCTTTAGCCGACGTCAATCAATAAAAGATATCAGGGCTTTAGCCACATTTAGGGTTGGCTATGCAATAATAACAAATCCAATACACTTAGCTCCGAATCTGTCCATCTCCATAGACATACCATTTATTAGTGACCAGGTGATCTAAACCCAAAGGCCCACGATGATGCAATTTATCCGTACTGATTGCTAATTCTGCACCTAATCCAAATTGCCCTCCATCTGTATACCTTGACGATGCATTATGAATGACGGATGCGGCATCCACACTTTCCATAAAATGGTTTGCAACTTCCGTGTCCTTTGTTATAATGACAGCTGTATGTCCACCGGAATATTTATTTATTTTTTTTATAGCATCGTCTGCATTAGGAACGATACAAAACATGATTTTTTTAGACAAGAATTCTTCATACAAAATGCCCTCTGAATTATCAATGGGAATATTCAGATGATTGACGTTACTTTTGATCGATTCATCACCAATGACTTCAACACCGGATTTTTTTAATAACTCATAAGCGGATTCTACGAATGCATTCAATCCTGAAATATTCTGGTCAAATAAAATTTTATCAGTAGCGTTACATACGCTGATCTTATGAAGTTTGGAGTTGATGATAATTTGTAAAGCATTTGAAAGATCTGCCTGATCATGGATATAAATAAAATTATTACCACGTCCACTTACCAATACGGGAGCCGAAGACAATGATTTGACCATTTCTATCAATGCATCCCCGCCGCGAGGCACTACCAGGTCAATACCGGAAGATGATGATTTTAATAGTTCGCTGGTCTGTGCCCGTGAATAATCCAGGTAATGGATAAGGTTGACATCCATATTAAATTTTTCCAAAGCTTCATGCCAGTATTGAACTAAAAGCATATTGGAATTTCTTGCTTCCTTTCCACCTTTTAATAAAATTCTATTACCCGCTTTTAATGCCAGGGCAGCAGCTTCGATAGTCACATCTGGTCTTGACTCATAGATGATCAGGATCGTTCCAAATGGAGCTGTACGATTGACGATCATCATACCTTGTGGGTGTTGATATTGATATCGCTCTACTCCTATAGGGTCTGGTTTAGAGATAGTATCGGTCAGCGATTGAATCATAGAATCAATCTTTTTATCATCGATCACAAGACGTTCCACTATAGTCGAATCATCTTTTGGTGCAGTCAGCATATCGGCATGGTTAGCTCGGATTAATTCAGGCCTGTGTTGGTCCAGGAGAGTGGCCATATAAGCCAGGATATTATTTTTAGTTTCTGTCGTCATGCAGTTACACCGTAATAGAACCACAAAATTAACTCTTAGTGCCGTATATCACGTGAGTTATTTAACAGGAAGCTTTTATCATGTAAGTGGGAGGAAACTCATTTAATTATTTCCATCGTTACCTATAAAAGCTTGAATCATGAAATTATTGCATGATTTATTTCTTCATTCCTTTAAATACAGTATAGATCGCCATAGCATGACCGTGACCCAGATCAAAATCTTCTTTAAGCCATTTGGTGATATCACCACCTTAATACCTTCTTTGATTTTTCCTTTTTGAAGAAGTCCCATTTTCTGCAACCTTCTTAAAGTCTTCTTCTGATTTTCCAGTTTTAATTTTAATAATATCCAGATAAGCTTGAAAGGACATAAAATAACATATAAAAGTTATCAAACTTTTCCTGTTATCAACGATTGCATTGCTTTTTCAATTCTTTTGTTTTTAGTTTCCTCTGTTTTAGCGGAGGTAATATCAAGCACCAGGTATTTTTTCTTACTGGGAGAAAGAGCATCAAAATTTTTCTTTGCAATCGCATTTTTATTTAATGCTTTCTGAAGGTCCTGTGGTACTTCTACCGTCCTGGGCTCCGTATCTAAATCAATATTGACTTCCAGTTCTTCACCGCCGGATACTTTCGCATTAGTGCGATGCTCAGCACTTAAACTCACCATATACTTTCCGCCCATGACTGCAACCGTGTTTCGATATGTATATTTCTTTAGGGTAATCACTACGGGTGGTTTTTTACCGGCTCCCATTTTTTCAATGATCTCATCAGGAACATGGATGCCGGTGTTATTTCCTGATTGGACTATTTTAGTTTTAAATTTCATGGATTTTAAATGTTAGTGAAACTGTATAGGTTCTGCATAAAAATAAAATTTTACTTTCTAAACATGCTAAATACATAATCTTCATTTTTTGCATGGCAATTAAAACATTGGATTCTGACTGCCTGGGTGATATTGCGTTCAGTATGGCTATCCCCGCGGAATTCATCATATCCCCATCCACCGGTTGAGGAATACCGGGTACTGTCTTTCAACATTACGTCCAGTTGTTTGCGATCTGTTTCCGGAAAATTACCATTCTGCTCTTTAAAATTAATCACATCAAAGACCAAAACAGATCCTTCGGGAAATATCCCAGTATTGTAACCCAGCATTGCTTTTTCATTGGCGTAGATATGGTGATATCCTCCGCTGGTTAAAAAATTGGGATTAGCAGGACCTACCAAGCCGGTTTTTACATGAGTCCAGGTGCGATACCCTTCAGGATAAGGTACTTCATATTCTATCGTATGACTAAAAGATAAACTGATGACTATTATAAAGCCTATGATCGGCAACATAGTTAACATGTACTTTTTCATAAAGTCGATTTATTTATTTTGTGGAGATCATTATTTGTTTTCAATATTAAATTCAATGATCTTTTTACGATCCAAAGTAAACCTATGTGATACGATTTCATCGGCAATCAGATTGCCCTGTAAGTCATGAACTACCCTATGAACTTTTACTTGGACCTGGTCCTGCTTTACCATTATTTCCATAGGAACCATTTTAAAACTAATGAGTTCAAATTGCCTGATCCAATACGATCGAACTGCGGATTTTCCATGGACGAATCCACCCTCCATACCATTTGCCCATTTCACATTTTCCGACATCTGGTTTACTACCGCATCTATTTTACGATCATTGAAGTGTTCGTAAAGTTTATTAAAAAGCTCCGTCAGTGAGTTGTCGTTAATTGAATTTGATTCAACAGGCCTTTGATGATACATATACCAATTCCACTCCCAGGTGAGACCCTGGTCAGGTGAGAAAGCCTGACTCCAAATTGGTTTTTCCGGTATTGTTTTATCCCATTGGAACATGACCACGACGGGTTTATCCAATAATTTATCTTTCCCATAAAAAGTACCAATATTTCCATCAAATGAACCTACTACCGGAGGATCCAGCACACCCAGATTACTATCAGCCCAATAGATATTCCAAAGTTTTGTTTTAGAATTAAAAAGACGCAGGCTCATACCTTCAAAATCAACTTGATTGAAAGAAGTTAAAAAACGATCTGTATTACCGAGCCCGTTTAAATTTTTCTTCATATCAGCTCTTGCTTCAAATTCGATCCAGTCCGTACATTGATCGAGCCGGGACCTAAGTTTTTTATTTTGAATATCCCATGGGCCTATTAAAAAATCAAAATCATCGGAAGATGAAGTGATAGAGGGAGAAACGATTAATTCATCCCTGGTGTCGATGATGGCGTTAATCAGATTGATCTTATTCATACAGTAAACGAAAGTAGTATTAAAAATTTTCTGGCATAACCCTGCAGTGATAAAATTACATTACATATATTTCAGCCACCATTCTTTATGACTTGCTTTATAATTGCCAAACCATAGACAAGGTTTATAAAGGGCTGCTACCACAATGATCCAGATGATATAAACCACCCAAAGGGATATTCCACTTTCTGCATTTTGAGGCCTTCCAAATGTTCCGGAGGAAAAATCAAGTTGTGACCAATCAAATCCCTGGATCAAAAGCATGAATATCATGATCAGGTGAATAAAATAAAAATGGAGTATAAAATAAAATAACGGGACTTTCCCGTAGACAGCAGCTAAATTAAATACTCGCTTATTCAATCCGTCTGCGTAAGCTAAAAATAAAAACAATAATCCCAGGGTGATTAAGCAGAAAAGCAGAGAGGGAGGATATTTGGTAATATTTATAAAGGAAAGGAAAGTGAATAATGAATTTTTTTGATTTGTCCACGGTATAGGATCACCGTATATATTTATAAAACGGATCAAAATAAATAAGCCAAGGGCAGCAAATCCGATCTTGGAAAAAAGTTTTTTTCTGCTGCCATCCTGAAGTTCGAAAAACGTGCCAGCAGCAAAACCTATCAAAATAATCCCAAGCCAGGGAACAGGTGGATAGGCCATGAAAAAAAACGATTCTCCCGAAACAGGAAATCTGCCCGGAGCAAAAAATGGGGATAAAACAATCTTAATTATTGATCCTTCCTCAAAAGGAATTAACGGCAAAAGATTATGACAAAAGATAATGATCAAACCAATAAGCCCGATGATTTTTGATTGGACCCTGATCAATACTCCAAGCATGATTAACCCAAATCCTATCGCAGCTATTACTTCGAAAATATAGTTATGAAAACCAATATCGAAATACAACGCAAAATTGAAAACTGTGAATTCCAGGAATACCAACCACAAGCCTCTCTTAATTAAATACATCCGGATTTCAGAAATATTCTTATTTCTGGATGATATATAGGCTGAAGTGCCTGCAAGGAAAACAAAGGTCGGGGCACACAGATAGGTGATCCATCTGGTGAAAAACAAGATTGTTGTAGTAGTGGCCAGATTCGTAGGACTTTGATTTATAGAATGTATATACATCAGGTCCCGGACATGATCTAACGCCATAATAATCATGACAAGTCCTCTGGCTAAATCTACGGCGCCTATACGATTCATTCTACTTGTTATTTACCTAACTCTTTTGCTGGTAGTAATGTGATCATATGCAATGATCAGAGCGATACCACTGAAAGCCAGAGCTTGAAATACACTGGTTAGTTCATTTCCTTTATCGGTTGGCAAACTTGCCATAGCCCGGGGTATATGCAGGATAAGGAACCAAATAAATAAGATAATCCCGAATAGACTGATGATTAATTTTTTCTGAATATTCAAAATAATCGAAAGTCCGGATCCGATCAGAGCTGTGCCTGCAACATACGTCCAGAAAATATGATTGGGAATCCAGTCCGGTATCAGTGTTTTCACAAATTCGGTATATATAAAATGGCAAATTCCAAAGGTGATCATGGTAATAGCAAAGAAGATCTTTCCATAAGGAATAAATTTTTCTAATACACGAATGATTCCAGATTTTTGTGGGACTTCTGGATTTTCATTGTGAAAGGAACCAGCCACGACAAATGCACTGCCGGACAATGCTAATTCTTTAAATGCATTGGTCCATGTTCCCAGGTGATTGCTATACGGATCAACTAATATTTCATAAGGTATATGTGTGATCAACAGAAAAACAAGAAGGAGTCCTCCTAATAGCAATGAAGCTTTTTTTGCTTTTTGTTCAAACACAATGGCAAGACATAATAGAATAAATGCTAGACTAAACAAGTAAGCCCATATATTCATTAAAGGAATCATGGAAGATAAAGAAGGTGAAAATACAGGGCGGAAATCCCCATAGTAAAATTGCTGTCCGGCCATACCGATCATGCCGATACAAAAGAAAATACGACCTGCCTGAATTAATTTATCCATTTTGTTTATCTTAATTTCTATTGGAAATAATTGTTGAGCATATTTCTATATTGTAATCTTGAGTTTTATTTGTTCTCAACTATTCAACTATTATTGAGAACAAACAGTGGTTAGAGAATTGACCAATTTTGGACATCACTCAATAAGAATCTAATGACTCAATGAAGAATAATACCTGTTAGCTATAAAAGAAACAGGAATACCTAACATAAATGCAAGGATCAACCACGCTTTGAGTGCTTTAGCAAAATCAAATGGATTATGTGGCAACTTGGTTAATGGCAATACTACAAACGTCATAAACATTCCCACCAGGAAACCATATATAAATCCGATCAGGTATTTATTAAATTGCTGCAAATGAAGTTTGGGGTAAATCAGGAAAAAAGTCAAGGTATAAGAAAAAGCCAGAAAAAAGTGAATACATAATCCAAGAGCCTGCACACCCAATCCGCCCTTCAGAGAGGTATCAAGCCCCAGTGCACCTCCTGCAATATATTGAAACATTTTAGTGCTTATATGACCCGTACGGATATAGACATCGATATAAGCAGAAGTGATATCCATCAGTCCGGCTATCAGAGTAGCAAAAAGTACGGCTTTGATCCAGCTATTCATAGAGAATGAAATTTAATGATGAA
This sequence comes from Saprospiraceae bacterium, assembly GCA_040007895.1. Taxonomy (GTDB): domain Bacteria; phylum Bacteroidota; class Bacteroidia; order Chitinophagales; family Saprospiraceae; genus JADJLQ01. The sequence continues at coordinate 11,955 of JBDTUE010000088.1, forward strand.
GAAAGAATTACTAAAAGGTTGTTGAAATGCAATAGACAAAGGGCTAATCTCTCTGATTTGACGATCCATTCCAAATCAAAAGCCCTTCAAAATCTGTCTATTGTTCTGAAAACAAATCATTTACTCTTGATTTCAATTTTTTAACTAAAAATCAACGAAAATCAAACTCAACATTGAATCCGAAGCAAATTCTTTTTTTAATTTGAGCTTGTAGGTAACATTCTTTGTTCAGGAAGCGTTTTTTTGCTCAGACATTTTACGAAAACCCAATAAAAACTTCAATCATAGTTCATTCATTTACTTAAATTTATAATGTGAGTGGACTAAAACTCAAACTCTTTAAAAATGTCTGAACAGGAAATAGTCAAAACAAGCCTGGTAGAAATATGTAACAAACTGGGTTATGCTCCTGTCACGATGACCCAGCGCAATTATGAACATCTAAGCCAGGAGATCGAAGACAAAACGGGAATTTTAATAAGTATATCAACCATAAAACGATTGTTAAATGGAGATTTTGCCCGATTACCTCAGACCGCAACACTCAATGCGATTTCTACATTTCTCGGATATAAAAACTGGCAGGAATATAAAATGGACCATCTGAAGTCTTTCGTTTCAGAAACTGCCATTGACGATAAAATTATTTCAAAAGCTTTGCTTCAAGCCAGGCAATCTGAAACTATTGATATTCCTCCCCCCGCTAAAAAATTAAACCTGAAGTGGGTGATCTATGTAGCGCCTTTGTTAGTGATTCTTGCTTTCATCAAGATCAAATCAAGGCCTGTATTTAATGCTGATCAGGCTACTTTTACGGTTCAAAGGACCACCAGCAATGACATACCCAATACAGTAGTCTTTAACTATGATATTGATAAAGTCGTAGCAGACAGTTTTTTTATTCAACAATCGTGGGATAAAAACCGGAGAGTCCGTATTTCAAAACAATCACACACATTAACTGATATTTATTATGAACCCGGATATCATACCGCAAAACTGTATGCCAATGATTCTATTATCCGGACGATATCGATTAGTATTCCCAGTGACCGGTGGTTTTGTTATGCTTACGATATTAAACCAGGCAATGTCCAGGTTGAAATTAAATCTACATCCTATCTGCATGATGGATATCTTGGATTTGATACTATAGATTTAATCCGCAACCAGATAAAGACCGAAGCTGAACCTATTTATTTTCAAACCTTCTTCCCTTCAAAGATTGAATTCAGCAGCGATAGTTTTATATACAAAGCCACGGTACGAATGAAAGAAATAAAACCGTTGAAATGCCCTTTTATCGTCTGTGAAATATTTGGTCAAAATGGATCTGTTTACTTTATGTCGGATACTAAAGGTTGCGCTAATCATGCAGCAGTTCATATTGGAAACAAACATATACCGGGGTCTGATGCGGATCTAAGCACCCTGTGTGGAGATCCATTTCAGTGGACTGAATATGAGATGAGAGTAAATGCAGATCACCTGATCATTTACAGAAATGGTCAGGAAGTATATATCACCGACATAAAAAGTAATATGGGAAAAATTACGGGACTTGGATTTTTATCAAATGGGATTTGTCAGGCGGACCAGGTATCTCTAACTACTCCTGCTGGATCTGTGATATATAAAAATAATTTTGAACAAGTGAAGTGACTAAACTAAAGTGACTAAACTAAAGTGACTAAACTAAAGTGAAAGGGTGACTTTTCCTAATGGATCCCTTCGGGAGAGTCACCCCTTCACTTAATAAAAAAGTGATTATGCACTTCAGGTACTTTATCTTTTATTGTTTTTTATGTTTTTCTTCAACAGCACAAGTCAATTTACTATACCAAGATAATACCCTCTATGGGATTCAATCGAACGGAGCCCAACCCATTCCAATAGTTCGGAGGCCACTTTTTTCAATCGTTGTTAACGACCAATATTTTGAAGCTGACAATTCTATCCCAAAGATTAAAATTCAAACGATAGACTCCGTGGGTCAATATCAACTGGTGCTTTCCAATATTTCAAATGACACCCTGATCATAAAAAATATAGTCCCGTTAACCGAACACCAGAATCAGGTTTATATCACTGGCTTAGGTGATCATTCTTTATCCAGAACTCATCTGTTCTTGCCTGGAAATGGTCCTGTCAATATAATCGTTCCTGACAATGTATGGAATCTTGGTTATGCATCTATCAAAATAAATGAATCCCTTAATCTATATGCTTTAACTAAGAGGAGATCCTGGACGAATGCTGAGCGCAAAAGATTCGAAACCATAGTATATCCCGGAGGATCTGTAACCTATGATTTTTATTTAGATACTTTTTCTGGAGATTGGCATCATGGTTTAAAAAAATGTTTCAAGGAGCATAAATTATATGATATAGGGGAATTTAATGACGACATGTATCATCGTAAAGATCTTCAATGGATTCGACAGGCCAAGATGATGCACTTGATGATGGCCTGGGATCAAAAATTATTTGACAGAAATAAAAACCAGTATGTAATAAAAGATTTTATCAATAAATCTAAATCATTATACGGCGGTGATGATGTGATTGGAATATGGCCTACCTGGCCAGCGCTGGGTATGGATCAACGCAATCAATGGGATATGTATAGAGATATTCCAGGCGGCTTGAAAGGGTTAAGAGCATTGGTGGATCAGGCACATGATCAACAGGTAAAAATTTTCATTTCCTATAATCCCTGGGATGAAAGTACCCGTAATGAAGATCATCTCCAGGGGATGGCAGATTTAATAAAAGCATTGAATGCAGATGGAGTCATACTCGATACACGCGGGGCGAGCAGTCGCGAATTGCAGGATGCAGCAGACAAGGTCAAACCCGGAGTGATCATGTATAGTGAGGGGATGGCAGTGCCAAAAGATATGAGCACGATCATCGCAGGTCGTGTTCATAATGCATTGTATTACCCACCTATATTGAATCTGAATAAATTAATTCAACCTGATTTTGGAATTTTCAGAGTAGCAGAAGTTTACAAAGAGCCCATTCGACGGGAGATTCATACAGCATTGTTTAATGGATATGGAATCGAATTTAACCTGTTTCACCCGGGCAATCCTTCCTGGCTTGATGAACAATACGCATATCTGGGACGGACATTAAGGATACTTAGAGAACATACCTCAAATTTTAATTCAAAGGATTGGTTACCATTATATCCTTCTATTCGTGACAGTGTGTATATCAATTATTGGCCAGGTGCATCTAAAGATATTTATACGATTTACAATTCACTTCCTTCAGGGTATTCCGGAGAATTATT
>JBDTUE010000089.1:0-15155 GCA_040007895.1 Saprospiraceae bacterium
CTTTTATTTGCCGGAACAGAATTTGGTTTATTTATTACGGTGAATGGAGGTAAAACCTGGACACAAATTAAAAATGGATTGCCAACGATAGCGGTTCGTGATCTTGAAATTCACAGGAAAAAAAATGATTTAGTCATAGCTACGTTTGGACGTGGATTCTGGATCCTTGAAAACTATGCTATCCTCCGCCATTTTGATAAAAAAAATCTGGATAAATCAGCATTTATCTATCCAGTAGAAGATGCATTGATGTTCAATCCGTGGCAACCACTAGGACTTAGGGATAAAGGATTCCAGGGTCAATCCTATTATGCAGCGGCTAACCCGGTACCAGGGGCTACGATCATCTATAATGTGAAAGAGGATATTAAGACCTTAAAAGAAAAGAGAAAAGATTCAGAAAAAGAAAAAATAAAAAAAGGAGAACCTGTTTATTATCCCAGTATTGATAGTCTTCGATTAGAGGATAACGAACCTGAACCTTATGTATTGGCAACCATCACCGACGAGGCAGGGGATATAGTCCGGCGTATTAAGTTGCCAGCTAAGAAAGGAAACAAACAATTTATCTGGGACTTGCGCAGTGCACCGGTCAGTGCTGTCACGATTGGAGCACAGGAAAACACCAATATCTTCGCAAATGCAGAAAAAGGGTATCCTGTACTTCCCGGAAAATATAAAGTAGACTTAAGTAAATTTGAAAATGGTAAATACATAGATCTTGGTGCCTCTGCTACCATTCATGCAGTTCCATTAAATAATGCCACTATAAAGGCAGAAGATCAAAAAGCAGTTGATGAATTCAATAAACAAGTCGCTGAAATGAGGCGAGTATCCAGTATGACCCAACGATATTATGGGGACCTGATGAATAAATTGAAGTTTATCAAAGCTGCCTATCTGCAGACACCCAAATTACCTTTATCTGTCAACACCGATGCAATGGTGCTGGAAGAGCGCCTGAAAAAAGCAGGTATTGAAATGAATGGCGATCAAACGAAATCATCCAGGGAATTCGAAACGGAACCTGGTATCAATAGTCGTGTATTTAGTATAATTGGAAGTCTATGGGATATCTCCGGCGGACCAACCGGTACGATGCTTAAGACTTTTAAAGAAACGGATAAAGATCTTGATAAAGTCGTCAACGAAATCAATGCTATCAATGAAGAGATATCTAAAATGGAAATACTATTGGAAAAGGCAGGAGCTCCGTATACTCCGGGAAGAATGCCTTCAATTAAAAGACCATGATACAATGAAGATTTACCGATTGACAATTGACGATTGACGATTGACAATTGATAATTAACCATTGACCACTAACCATTGACAATTGATAATTAACCATTGACCACTAACCATTAACCATTAACCATTGACCATTGATAATTAACCATTGACCATTGACCATTAACCATTGACCATTAACCATTGAACATTGATCATTAACCCTTAATCATTAACCATTGACCATTGATCATTAACCCTTAATCATTAACCATTAACCATTGATCATTAACCCTTAATCATTAACCATTGACCATTAATCATTGACCATTAACCATTAAAATATTTATGTCAAAAACTTTTATAATACTTTTCTTTTTTATCATTAGTATATCTGCACTGAACGCACAAAAGAAAAAAATCCCAGTTCAATTACCTGTTGATAAAACAGTAATGTTTGATAATTATATTACGGCATCCATGCCGCTATGGCATACGACAGGCCTCTCGGTCGGCATAGTAAAAGATGGGAAAGTGATTTTTAAAAAGGGATACGGTGTTACAAATATTAATACCAAACAACCCTTTGAAACTAATACGATAGCCTATTGCGCTTCTACGACGAAAGCTATGACAGCGGTATGTATGGCTATCCTCATCGACGAAGGAAAAGTAAAGTGGGACGACAAACTAAAAGATGTTTTGCCTGAATTCAGAATGTTGGATCCCAATATGGAAAATGAAATTACAGTCAGAGATTTGTTCCGTCATAATGCGGGCTTTGGCAATGCTGATAATCTTTGGTTATATGGATATTCGTCTAAAGAAATTGTAAAACGGATGCGATTTTTGAAACCTGCTTATTCCATGCGGTCATCTTTCATTTATCAAAACCTGATGTATGTGGTCGCGGGTGAAGTCATTGAAAAAATAAGTGGAATACCCTGGCATCAATTTATCCAAACAAGATTGTTCACTCCACTTGGAATGCAGCATACGTACACGATAGATAAGGAAATTAAAAACGAGTCTAGTGTAATGACACCACATTTCTTTTATGGTGATACCTCAGTGCAGGCTATTCAAGCCCTTGACTTTGGTGGATATGATCCGGCAGGTAGCGTCGTGTCCTGTGCTGACGATATCACGAAGTGGATGCAATTTTTACAAGACAGTAGTATGATTAATGGCAAGCGGTTACTTAAAGCAGGGACCTTTGCAGAACTTTTCAAACCACAATCTTTCGTCACACCAGAAGAATTTTATCCAACAAAAGATCTTACTAAACCACATTGGATGACGTATGGCTTAGGATGGTTTCAACAGGACTATAGGGGAAGAATGTTTCAATTTCATACAGGCAGTCTCGATGGAGCAGTAGCAATCCATGGGTTTATGCCGGAAGAAAAATTTTCCATTTACATTTTTGGCAACCTCGATCATACAGAAATAAGACATGCACTCATGTGGAAGGCAACAGACCTTTGGTGTTTTGATGATACCCAGGGCAGAGATTGGAGTACTGATTTATTTTATCACTATAAGAAAATACACGAAGCAGCCAGGAAAAAAACAGCGGATCAAAAATCAAAACGGATATTAAATACAGAACCATCGTTTGACCTTCAGCAATATACCGGCAAGTACGCCAATGAGATTTATGGAGATGCTGAAGTGATCCTTGATCAGGGAAATTTAAAACTGGTATTACCCAATCATATCAGTTTGAAGCTCACGCATTGGCATTATGATGTATTCCTGGGTCAATTCAACTATCTGTGGTCTGGCGAATCCTTCGTTTCTTTTAATATGTCAAACGAAGGAAAAATAAACAAGTTGACTTTTGATGGTTTCGAATACGACAAAAAATAAAAAATTCTTATACGGTTTTTATTCTGGAAATCCATTGTTACTCCAGCATTGCCATTGTTCCAATTGTGCCGTAGTTAATGAACTGTTCTGCGGCATAGTTCCATTCAATACAGAACGGGCTGCCGTTGCGAGAAGTGGTTTTATTGAAGCATAATTATTCGTGACCAAAAATCTTCCTGATTCAGATCCGCCTGCACTATGGCAGCTACTTCCACCGCATTTAGAAGAAATGCTACTAAACATCTGACCACTACTACTGCTAAATGTAGCACCGGTCACTGTACTGCAATCTGTCGTCGAAACATCCGTTACACCGCTTTTGCATGAAGACCACAGGATCATCAACATGCAGCCATATTTTAATTTATTCATACGTAAGAGGTCCTCAGATGAATTAATAGTTGCATCGTACTTAGTGAATGAAGTATTAATAAAAGGTAATGAAAATCCATTAAGCAAATTCTTTCTAAATCTTCAATCTTTAATCTTAAAAAAACCGAAAGTCCGCAAGACGGAGAACCTTTTTCACTTTTCACTTTTCACTTTTCACTTTTCATTCTTCATTTCTTCATCCCTCATTCGTCATTCGAAGCATTCGACATTCATCATTCGACATTCTTCCCCTACCAGCTTCCACCGCCGCCACCACCCATTCCACCTCCACTAAATCCTCCTCCCCCTGAACCTCCAGAAGAACTGCCTCCAGTGGGCTGAGGGATTGAACTAAATGCAGTATTAATTTCTTTAGGCTGAAATTGTTCGCCAAAATCATTCATACTTGTATTCATCATACTCATTCCATAATATCCATACCAAATCGGAGCCTGAGGATGATATGTTTTAATTCTGCTGATAAATGATTTATCTAGTTTAAATGCAACTGCATAGGGGAACACTTTATCAAAATATCGAGAATCATTTTCAACTACTTTTTGAATAGCTACAGGATCTGCTCCCTTTAAAAAATTATAAAATGCTCTTAGTCTGCGATGCAAATCTTCACCCCTTTGAGATAATATATTGGGTTGCAGAACTAAAATGATCCCTAAGCAAAAACCCAAAAGGAATAACAATGCTGTGAGCCAATAACCCAGGATGGCCGAGATTACACCTAAAACAATGAAACCCACTAAAACCAACCATGGCCTGAATGATTTAAACCAATACCTATAATCTGAATCATATAATTGTTTACCAATAATATCATCATGAATCATTTTTTTGACCTGGGCATGGGTACTGTGAAAATGGTATTTCAAGGCTGAAAGACTTGTAGTAGTCGTGCCTGCAAATAAGTTTCTGAACAAAACGGCCTCATACGGCGCTCTACTACCATCAAGATCCCTTATTTTGGTGAGATAAGTATCCTGATTGTTTGGATTGTATTCCATACGGAGATATCCCTGAGCAGCCCAATAAGGCAATAATGAAATCACATCCCGGTCATTGACGATATGATCATAAAATCCACCTACTTCTGCCGGATTCATTCCATCCGGAGGATAGGGAGTAGGTTCATCCGTAAGTTGAGGAAACTTCGGTTTTCTCAGCCGACTCCAAAAACCTACAAACAATGAAACCAGGATAGCCGGCAGTACCGCTAAAGGCCATTGAATCTTCAATTCTTTAGTAATTTTCTCAGCCGCTGTTGCATTGATGTTCACCACATGTTCAGGATCGATGTATCCAACAGGCAATCGCAAGGAGACGGTGAGTCCCTCTCCGGGTTGTAAAGTGCTTATATTTTGTCCGGTGATATGTCGTCCTGATTGTTGAATATATCCACTGTCTGCTTTGGAGCCATATTTACCGGTGAACACTTTAAAATCATCATAATTTAATTGAATGTCATCCGGCAGACTAATATCGAAATGGACTTTTTCTATGGGGGCCTTCCAATCATTACCGGTGATATTCCAATAAAATTCATCGTAGGCATCAGTATGAATAAATGGTCCATCTACTTTATAACTAATATCATACGTCTGATCTCCGGTCACGGTGTGATGAGCATCCCCTATACGTATTGATTTATTTCCATTCCGCGCAGATACCTGAGACTTTTGATCTTTTACTTGAATGCCGGAAATATCAATAGAATATGGTTTTCCCTGGAAGGAATATTTATATGGAATGTCCCTGTAAATACCGTGTTTTGATTCATAAAAATTAGTGCGGATGATCTCATTGGTATGTATAAATCCTTTTTTATTCACCTCGATGTGAACCTCAAAATCCTTTATCGTAAAACCCTGAGCCAAACTAAAATTTATCCATCCGATAAAGAGCAAGAAAGCAATAGAATTTTTCATACTTTATCAAACCAAAAGTACTATGGATATAGTTCCAGCTTTACATGGTCCATTTAAAAATATGAACCCCTGTAGCAGTAATAAATCATTTCAAACCAGCGATTAATCCAATACGGCGCTTTGTTGATAAGATAATTCGATCTACTGGTCTATAAACCGATAATGAAAATAAATAGGTTGGGGATTTGACACAAGCAGGTAACCCCGGGGGAGGAAATACCTAGATCATGAATTCAAAAAAGGAAAGATACTAACAGTAAGCGTCAAAAGCCATTTTCAAATTGGCTGCTACAATATCAGCATTTCGGCCTTCTATCTGGTATCGTTCAATCATGTGGACCAATTCGCCATCTTTAAATAAGGCAATAGAAGGAGAGGATGGGGGGTAAGGAGCTAAAAATTCCCGCGCTTTCGCGGTAGCTTCCCTATCCACTCCGGCAAATACCGTATATAATTTAGAAGGAGTCTTAGCAGATTTTAAAGCCATGGTGACACCGGGACGGGCATGTGCAGCAGCACAACCACATACACTATTAACCATCAGGAGCACAGTGCCTTCCTGATTAGCCAGAGCTTGCTCCACTTCCTGTTCGTCTGTAAGCGGTTCAAAACCAGCTTGAAGCAACTCCGATTCCATCGGCTTAACTAATTCGATTGGATACATATCAAGAATCTTTTTCTATAAAACGATTTTAAAGTAAAAAAGTTTAATATGTGCAAAAATAGGTATAATTCCTTCAATCGACCTTGAGATTTTTTTAACGAATGTACAAACGCCTAAAACCAGGGATGCAATGTGCACCTTTCTCCAAAGGTTTATTTGAATTCAATTTCATATTATCGGAATTCATTATCATCGATTATATAAACTAGAAATCCACTAAAAACACAAAAATTTATGCCCGGGTTAAATAATATTTTACCCTTGTTAAACCATTTCAAAATATGGAAGTTAAGAATATCAATTCCTTATATTTGTTTCTGTGAACACCAAATGCATCGAATGCGGAGATAAAATCGCCGGTCGATCAGATAAAAAATTCTGCTCTGATCAATGCCGGAGTGCATTCAATAATAAATTGAATAGTGATAGTTCTAATTTAATGAGGAACATCAATAATACCCTTCGGAAAAATCGCCGGATACTAATGGAAGCCAATCCTGAGGGGAAAAGTAAAGTCTCAGGTGATCAACTGGCTAAAAAGGGGTTTAAGTTTGATTATTTCACCAACCTCTATCGAACTAAAAATGGTCACACGTATTACTTCTGTTATGATCAGGGATATCTACCTCTGGACAATGACTGGTATGCTTTGGTAAAACGAAAAGAATACATTGGTTAAAACTAATGTTTATTAAAGTTTTAAACCTTTACCTTCGTTCTCTTGTCTGACAATAAAGAATTAAAGATGAAAAAATACGTCCTGCTGAGTTTTGTATTGCTGAATTCTATGGTCATCTATGGACAAACCTGGTCCGGAAGCGTCGCTAATATTGTTTATAAAAACTGTACTTCATGTCATCATAGCGGTGGAGCGGGTCCGTTTTCAATGATGTCCTATAACCAGACTTATAATAACAGGATTAGTATTAAAAGCGCTGTTGCCTCACAAACTATGCCTCCATGGCCACCGGATGTCAATTACAGCAAACATGCATTTATAAGAGCTTTGTCATCCAGTGATATGGAGACTATAATTAACTGGGTAAATAGTGGTGCCCCATCGGGTGATCTGAATAAAGCTCCTTCTGCACCATTCTACGACAACCTGGGTTTTATCAAAAATCCGGAATTAGTAATCTCAACGCCTAATTATACTGTCACCGCTACAGAGGACGAATACCGTTGTTTTCCGGACAGTACCCAGCTTAATAAAGATATGTGGCTCACAGCACTCGAATGCATTCCAGGTAATCCGGAAATAGTGCATCATGTGCTTATATTCCGTGACGGGGGTACTAAGAGTTATGCTTTAGATAAAAAAGAACCTGGAGCGGGTTACGTTTGCTTTGGAGGTGCCGGGACTTCAGATGCACAATTGGTTGCGGCCTGGGTGCCTGGATCAACTCCTTTCGTTTTACCTAAAGGATTTGGAATTAAAATACCTGCTCACAGCAATATTATCATCCAGGTTCATTACCCGGCTGGAGCAAATGGTAAGAGTGATCAGACTAAAGTAAAAATGCAACTGACATCTGTCCCGCAGCGGGAAGCTTATTTGGTACCTGCACTTAACCATGAACTTAATGTCACCAATGGTCCGTTGTATATTCCTGCAAATACGAAGAAAACATTTAATGAAAAACTAGTCTTTCCATTGAATGCTTCACTGATCGGGGTTGCCCCTCATATGCATCTGATCGGGACTTCTATCAGGACGTGGGCAGTAGGTCCTGATGGTAAAGAAATACCTCTCATATCAATACCTCGGTGGGATTTTCACTGGCAGGGAATTTATCAATTTCCAAAAATTTTAAAAATACCAGGTGGCTCTACCTTGCTATCAGAAGCTACCTATGATAATACTTCTAATAATCATCATAATCCCAATTTCCCGCCTAAAGATATTTCTGTGGGAGAAGCCACCACGGATGAAATGATGCTCACCTATTTCTTATTTAGTTTATATGCCCCGGGTGATGAAAATATAGTGATCGATAGCAGTCAATTCCAAGTCACTACCCCTGTAAAACAAATTGAATTAAAACAACGGAGTGTATCGATCACACCTAATCCCGTCGCCTATCAACACAACGCCGAACTTCATTTTACATCGGACGTAAATGACAACGTAAAACTCTCCATTTTTGATTTGCAGGGAAGAATGATTCAACGATCAGATTATAATTACCAGCTAGCCGGTCAACAATCCATTCCAATTTTATCCGACAAACTAAATGCAGGAATTTATTTTGTAAAAGCAGAAGGAAAAACATGGACTTCTACTGTAAAATGGGTGGTTTATTGAGGGGAGGAGGATGTACGACGGACAATGTACGACGTACGATGTACAATTTGACAATTGCACAATTAACGTCCAAGCTCGACTCAATCAGTGATTTTCAAAATATATAAGATAGAAATTATAAACTGTATCGAAACAGTGCATTTAAATACATGGTACTTTCATTGAATTTTCCAATGACTTCTCCATTTTGATCTGAATACTCTGTTGAAAAAAAATGAGTCAATCCTTTACCAAATCTCAACCCGACATTGAATCGATCCGATAAATCCCGTTGTACTGAAATAACTCCAGCAAGTCCGAATCTATCAAATATTTCGGTATATACGTTTCTTGGCTGCTGATTTTCAGCATTCCAGGCAGTTAGTAAATAATACAACTCAGGACCAATTGCCAGGCTTGTTTTTTTATTGAATTTATATTGACCCAGGATTGGTAATTGAACAAAGTCGTAATGTGTTTTATAAATTATTTGATTTGGTGTATTAAGTTTAAACTTAGTTTCATATCCCTTTTGAATAAATCCTGGCTCAATACTAAATCCAAATTTATAAAAACTGAATCCTAAAATCACATTGGCCTGGTATGAAAATACTGGGGAATAATGAATATCCGGTTTACTGACGGACGGCACGTGTTTCATTGAATTTGATCCTCCTATTCCAATTTGAATTCCCTTGAAAAATCCTTGTGCTGAAAGGTTGAATTGAGAGGTAATTACCAGGCATAAAAGTGCCATTGCAGTAAGCATCGGTTTCATAACAGTAAATTTTTTTAAATATCTGGCGAAAGAATATTAAGCAAACGGGTAGTTAATGGTCATATTGTAGCTTAACTATATGCGCAACCATTAAAAACATTAAGGATAGGATTAATATTCAGTTAAACCTATCTATTCGAATTATAAAGTCCATTGGTTGAATCTTCCTTTCCAACTTTGGAGCGATTTCATAGAATTCGAATGAATAAAAGCTGGTTCCATTAAAAGATTACCTTACACGCAGTATCTAAAGCAAATTATTATTTGATTTAAACTGCAATCCAATTATTAATTTGTATCGTATATCATTTACCACAAAGAATTAAAATGAAACTAACTAAGTCCCGGACAGCATGGTCTCTCCTATCTGTCGCAATTATCCTGGTAGCTTGTATGCAACCATCCCAGCCAAAATCTGCAGCAACAGATATTCCTCCTTTGCATATCCGAAAAGATACGTCTAACTCGATGGAATGGATCGCCACCAAACAATATTATGCCACCTACAGTAATGCCATAAAGAAGGACTCACTGGACCATATGTCTCGCCTGAAACTTGTCGAAGTCTATATTAATGAGGCCCGGATTACAGGTGATCAAACGTATTACAACAATGCTGCCATGAAGATGTTGGATTATATCATCCAAAAAAATCCTGCCAATAAAGATTATACCTACCTGGCATTAAATTACAAGTCTACCGTACTCCTATCAATGCATCAATTTGAGGAAGCAAAAAAAGCAGCTGTTCAGACGGTGAATTTAAACCCCTATGGAGCTGGGATCTATGGCGCTCTGGTAGATGCTGATGTAGAATTGGGGAAATATGATACAGCCGTCATGATGGCGGATAAGATGATGAGTATCCGGCCGGATATACGCTCCTATTCCAGGGTATCCTATTTGCGTCAAATTTATGGCGATAATGATGGAGCTATTGCTGCCATGCGATTAGCCATTGAAGCAGGTATACCGGGCGCTGAAAATACTGAATGGGCAAGAGTAAATTGCGGAGATTTATATTTAAACACAGGTCATCCGGATACGGCAAGTATGTTGTATCAAATCGCATTAGAGTATAGACCCAATTATGCTTTTGCAGAAATAGGATTGGCAAAATCATTGCGTGCTGAAAAAAAATATGATGAAGCTATCGTTCATTGTAAAAATGCTATCCGTTTGCTCAGCGAATCTTCTTTTGTCTCCCTGTTGGCCGATTTGTACGAATTAAAAGGTGATACGACCAAAGCTAAAGAAGTGCGAAATGATGTCTTAAATCTATTGCTGGAAGGAGAAAAAAATCAACCAGCGGATGCATCGATAAAACATAATGCCAATCGTGAACTTTCTATGGCCTATTTGAATAATCATGATTTGGATAAGGCCCTTGAATTTGCAAAAAATGATTTAGCCATGCGACCTGAAAATATAGATGCCAATGAATTAGTCGCGTGGATCTATTATCTGAAAGGTGACTTTGCCAATGCTAAAATGCATGCAGAAAAAACTTTTAAAACGAATACACGAAGTGCCAGCTTGCTTTATAAAGCCGGATTAATTTTTATTGCATCCGGAGATGCTGCAAAAGGAAACGAGCTAAAAACAAAAGCACTCGCAATAAACAAAAATATAGATCCCCTTATTCTGAAATATGAAAAAGGAATATGAAAAGACTCTTTATTTTTTGCTTTATCAGTTTGATTTCAGTCGCACCGCTGCTTGCGCATACCATTGATTATGAACTCGATAAAATGCCGACTGGCAATGTATTTTTAAAATATGTAGAACTGGGTTTTACTCATATTTTGCCTTATGGGTTCGACCACGTCCTGTTTATACTCTGCGTATTTTTTATGAATACCGACATCAAAAAAATAATACTGCAAGCCACTATGTTTACCGTAGCTCATACGATCACGCTCGGCCTCGCGATTTATGGAATAATAAAACCCCCATCTCATATTATTGAACCACTGATCGCCATCTCCATCGTGTTTTTAGCCCTTGATAATATTTTTACTAAAAAAATAAAACCCTGGAGACTGATGATGGTTTTCCTTTTTGGCCTGGTGCACGGGATGGGTTTTGCAAGTGCACTTACCGGCTTGGGTATGCCCAGGTATGCATTTGGGGTCGCATTATTTAGTTTTAATTTTGGCGTTGAATTGGGCCAATTAACGATTATCGTTTTTATGTATCTTTTCGTAGCTAAAATATTTTCTGAAAAAGTGTGGTATCGTTCCAGGTTAGTAGTGCCCGCTTCCATTTTGATAGCCCTCACGGCAACTTATTGGACTATTGAACGAATATTTTTTACCTGATTTGTAAAAGTCCGAAATACGGAAATACGGAAAGACGGAAAGACGGAAAGTCCGAAAGTTTGAGAACTTTTTCATTCTTCATTTCTTCATTTGTCATTTTTAGCTGCGAGCTATGAGCCTTGAGGAGAAATTTTTCATTTCTTCATTTTTCATTCTTCATTCTTAGCTGTGAGCTATGAGCCATGAGCAGAGATTTTTCTTCAATCGTCAATTAAGAATTCGTCAATCGTCAATCAGTTTTTTTCAATCCCGGTATCACTATATTATCCGCCTCCGTCCTTCTCATCCTTATCCTTTTAAATGATTGATCTGACTCAAAGAAAAACCCCGTACCAATTTCTTTGCCTTTCGTCCATTTAAAAAATTTATTGGTGTAGATCACCTGCCTACCTTCATCCCAGATTAACTCCTCACTTTCCAATGTAGAACTGTCAGCTGAGACTAATACTACATGATCTCTTGCTGTCATAAGGTGTTTGGTTTCATCCCTGATTGCATATCGTGAAGTAAGCTTTGCTGTAAGTCTGGAGGAGTCATCATAAAATTCGCAGTAAATACCCTCTGTAAATTCCTGCTGAGTACTTGATCCTATGGTAGTCCTGATAATAAGAGGAGTTTTAAGTAAAACCATTATTTTACCGGAATCCGTATACCGCAAAGTCACATCATGCACGATCTCTTCACCCCCTTTTTTACGAGTAATTTCATTGATCAGGTTAATATCATTTTCACACCCCCACCAAACCAGGAGAATAAATATACTAACGAAGTAACGTAACATCTCCTTTAACGATTCTGGTTATATTATCTACAAATAACACCGACGCTTCATAAACGTATACGCCCGAAGGTTGAGGACTCCCTTTAGAGGTACCATCCCATCCCGCTGAATCATCATTGATATCAATATCTTTTCCTTCAAAGACCAGGCCTCCCCACCGGTTATAAACCCTTAAGTATTCAATAGCCTGAATGGCTCTATTGCCATACAACTTAAATATTTTATTGCGGGTATCCCGGTCGGGTGTGAAAGCATTTGGAATATACATTGCCCTGTCGATCGATACTTCCACAAACATCGAATCAGAAGCAATACATCCCTGGGCAGAAGTAACCACCAATTTATAAGTAGTACTTCCCGGAGGAATGGCATCCGTCGAAAGACAAGAATCACATTTTACTCCGGTAGGAGGCACCCAACGGATAGACTTAGTAGCTACAGCAGGTGTAAAAGATCCATTGAGACGTATTTCATAACCCAGGCGGCCGGTAAGATCAGGGCCTGCGTTGACTATGATGGGAGGAGGTTCTTTGAGCGTAACCTGGACTGAGTCCCTGCATCCCCTGGCGTCCATAATTTTTAAAGTGTATGTGCCTTTATTCAGGTTCTTAAAATTGAATTGTCTCCCGAATTTATTTGCACTCACACTATATTGATAATCCGGTGTGCCCCCTGTCCCGCCAATACTGATCGATCCGGAAGGTGTTCCAAAACAAACCAGATCCATTGCGATAGGATTAATTTTAAGGGTAGGTAAATCTTCACAACAAGGTTGTACATCTATCGTCCTTGAAAATGAATAGGTACATCCTTTATCCGATTCTACTACCAATACTATCGTCTTTGAACCAAAAGAATTATATTTTACCTGGTGTGGACCTTTAACAAATGATACTTCGCTGGGTAATGCTCCTTCACCAAAGTTCCAGGTATATTTTACGATTTTACCTGCTGGAAATAAGGTCGTATCACGAATGGTAAATGCCTGATCACACTTTAGACCGGTAGCGGGTTGTACATCAATGGTCGTCTGAGGACCAACGAATTCACCCAGGCCTCCAAATTCAAGGAAAAAACCATGATTGGTTGAAGTAAAGTTATTGATCAGGACACCATAACTCATACCCTTAACCATATCCAATTGTTTTAAAAATCCATCTTCACCAGGATCGCAACCTGGATCTTCTTCAGTATCCTTGGATGTGCTATTCAATCCGGTAGGACCAAGACAAGCTGTAGCCATGCACCGGACTAATTTCTTATTATTGCAGTTGGCCAAACCATTAGGATACTCAAATACTGCAAAATCTATGTCATCATTAGCTTCATCTGGGGTGATTTTAAAAGTCAATGGTCCGTCATTCATGGCTGTCCATCGGTACCAGGTAGAACTGGATTCAGAATTACTATTTAAAGGATCTGTATTATTAAAATCAAGACATGAATTATCAGCTTCGTCCCTGTCCCTTCCTGCACCAACTACATTTTCTACGTGGAATGGATCTTTATTGCACAAAACGGTTGCTGAAATACAATCGGCGTTTGGTAAAGCCGGCACATTGTAATTATTTATACATAATTGAAAAGTTCCGGTATTATTACCTACTCCGTCTACCCTTAAATAATAGGTACCTCCCAATACGAGTCCGCCTTTAAATAAGGTCGCTGTATTAAGGTTAACCGGAGAAGTAACACAGGGAAATATCTCATTCATCATAATACAATTGCCGGTATAAATGGAGAGTTCAGGTTGTTTCAATGTAGTTCCATTAATGGTCACTAAGACATCTGTGGCGATCGCTACGAATTTAAACCAAACATCATTGGAAGCGCTGGCCCAACAGGTCGCTTTACCGATATCTCCATTAGTTGTATCAAACGTAGCTAATGCATTAGTATACTGCCCTACTGCAGAACAAAATTTAGTCACATTGTTTAAGCGAATAGCATCGAGGCAATAATCATTTGACGGCTGCGCACTCACCAGTCCATGCACGCAAAAGGCAATTAATAAGATGGTTGTATATTTCATTGAATTCTTACCCTACTTTAACGTTGATATCCTATAATATGATTTCGCAATTTAGTTTTGAAAATCTTAAAGTTGTAAAATTTCTTTTTCAAAATGTAGGGGGATATGTTGAAGGCAAGGCTATTAAAATTCATTTTTTTCAGCATTGATTTCCTTTAATTCAGCCAACAGAATTGGCAAATAATTTTCTTTAATATTCCAAATGATGGAAAAGTCTATTCCAAAATAATCATGAACAATTCTATTTCGCAAGCCACGGATTCTATTCCAATCAATTTGAGGGTTGCTAATTATAAAATCAACTGGTAGACGATTTCCAGCTTCACCTATAATTTCAAAATTGCGAATAACCGCATCTTTGGATTTTTTATCAATTATGAATTCGTCAAAACTCATTCCTTTAGTTTATTCCTGAATACTTTCACCACTTTCAATTATATCTTCAATCAAAAGTTTTATCTGTCTTTTAGACATAGACGATTTCTGATTCTATTTGTTCAAGATATTTCTTCTTCACTCCCCTTTTTGAAACTAAATCTACCTTAAATTTCAATTGACTTTCAATATAATTTGCAAGGTCAATGAATTCAACTCCTATTGGTCTGGTGAATTCGACTAAAATATCAATATCACTTGTTTTTGGATTAAAATCATCGCGAACGATTGATCCAAATATGCCAATGGAACCCACGTGATAAGTAGATGACAAATAGGTTTTTAATTGGGTCAATTGCGACTTGACTGATTCTAAATAAATCATATTTTGCAAAGATACCTGAAAAATTTACCAAGCAATTTTAATACAGAATACGAGAGTGAATTTTCCGCTTACCACAATAGACGCTATATTTACACGAATGGTTAGAAATCAGATCCCAAAT
>JBDTUE010000090.1:0-14999 GCA_040007895.1 Saprospiraceae bacterium
CAAAGCAATGATCAAAGTTTAAAACGGAAGCATATTACAACCAACCCGATCTGCGGAAGACAAAATATAGTATACCGCAGATTAAAAACGTGGAGCCCACCACCATATAATACCCCCAATGCCAGCTTAGCTCTGGCATAAAATTAAAATTCATTCCATAAAATCCTGCAATCATAGTAGGCACAGCTATAATGGCCGCCCATGCAGCAAATTTCCTGGAGACATCGCTCTGTGCTATATTGATCAAAGAAAAATTGGCCTCCATAGCGCTATTGAGTAATTCGCGGGTATTTTCTACCATCTCATTGATTCGCACTACATGGTCATAGATGTCCCGGAAATAGGGTCGTGTTTCTTCAGAAATACATTTTATATCAAAACGCATCAACCGGTTGCAAATATCTACCAGCGGTGATACCGTACGTTTAAATTCAAGCAGATCTCTTTTTAAATCATAAATCTGAATGGTTGTATCCCTGCTTGGTTTTTCTTTGAATATTTTATTTTCAATAGATTCCAATTCCAGTTCCAATTCATGCACCACAGGGAAATATCGTTGGACAATAAAATCCATGACAGCATACAATACAAAACCTTGTCCTGTTTGCAGGTGTTCCGGTGCAGCTTCACAGCGAGCTCTTACTTCGGTATAGGGTACATCCGAACCATGACGAACTACCACTATAAAATTATTGCCGACAAAAAAATGAGTTTCTCCAAACACAGTATGGCGCTGATCATTGATATGAGCTGTACGAAGCACGACAAAAATAGAATCTGCATATTGTTCGAGCTTAGGACGCTGATGGGCCATGTGTGCGTCTTCAACTGCAAGTTCATGAAGATTGAATTCCTGCTGGACCTTATCCAGTATTTCCTCTGAAGGTTCATGTAATCCTATCCATACAAATTGGCTTTTTTCTTTAAGCACAGCATGTACGTCTATAAGATTTACATCCGCTATTCGTTTTCCTTCTGCATACGCTGCACAATTGATTATTTCTTTCATGGCAGATAATTGGATTCGTTACATGATTCCTGAAAAGGATGCATGCTAAAGAAATGCGTGGTCCGGTATAAAATACAATGTATACCCATACCTGATTATTGGTTCTGGCAAATAATGCCTTACAAATATGCAAAGGATAAATGAAATAGAAGTCTGTGAGGCATGTAATTTATTAAACAGTGAGAATCAACTTCTCCCAATCAAAAATGTCATGAATCCATTTTACTATGAACGGAAAGGAAAATGATCGATTAAATTTTTAGAGAGCATTGATGAGGAATATTGATCAAGAAAAAGAGTACAATTGGTATGAGTTCTTAGTATGGAAGCAGGGTAGAGATTACTTATAGCTTGTTCTAATGTATTTTTTACGGCCAAAGCTTTTCGTGCATCCGGTACTGAACAAATTATTTCTTTAGATTTTAAAATTTGATGAACAGACATGCTAATAGCTTTCAGCGGTACCTGATCCATGGATTCAAACCATCCTTCACCAAACTGTTGTTGACGACAGGTTTCGTCGAGTTGAACTACGATATAAGGCGATTGAGTATCAAAATCAGCCGGCGGATCATTAAAAGCAAGATGACCATTTTCGCCTATCCCTACAAGGGCTAGATCTATAGAATGACTGTCAATGATATTCCCGATCCTTCCACATTCCTCTTCTGCGTCGTTTTCTGTTTGTATTAAATGGGTTGCTTTCAAATGCGACACTTTATCTATGAATCGATCTTTAAGATATTTTCTGAAACTCGCAGGATGTGATTCCGGGATACCGACATATTCATCCAGATGAAACATTACTACTCGTCCCCAGTCAATTCCCTCTTCATGTACGAGATTATCCAGAACAGTAAACTGACTTGCTCCTGTTGCGAGTATAATATGAGCAACTCCGTGAGCTTCTATCACTTTTCTAATAGTGATGGCTGCTGCTTTAGCTGCGAGCAGGCCCATTTCATTGGCGTCATTGACTACGTTAATCTTCATATTAATAAGTAGCTAATTAGAAAGGTATGAAGGATCATTTTATTTTTCCTCCTTGTATCTTTTTATCCATTTTAAGAAAATGTTTTACGAAATCATCATCATTATAGGATGGATATGCCGTATATACACGATCTATTTCATTGATTTGACCGGGAGAAAGTGTTTCGTCGGGATTGAGGCACCAGGTTCCTTCAAAAATTCGTTGCCGTCTTAGTACTTCATGAATCCCTGGAATACATCCTTTAAATTGATGAGCTACATCAAAAAATGCTGCATTGGCATCGGTTACATCTATGCCTTTGGTCAGAAAAGTTTGTATCTCGTTATTTTTAATTCCTGCTTTTATTTCAGTTAATAATTCAACTGCTTTTTGTGTCCATACTGCCCAATGCCCAAGCAATCCTCCAACAAATCTTTTTTCAAGCAGTTGCCCATTGATAGTAAATCTATATGGAGTAATTAAATCGGCTACGATATTATCATCGTTTCCGGTATAGAGAGCTATTTCATTCCTCCTTTCAGACATACAAATGGCCCGAACTACATCAATGGTTTGATATCGGTTAAATGCGGCGACTTTTATTGCTAATACATTGGGAATATTTACAAACTCAGACCAAAAATCATAACTAAAGATTCTCCCGCCTACAGAAGGCTGAAGATAAAAACCAAATACCGGGATGAGTTTTGTCACTTCCTTCGTACGAATTAAAATTTCATCTTCCGTATAATTATTTAATCCACCCATACTGAGTAATCCCAAGTGATAACCATGTACGATAGCCAATTCAGCTTCCGTTAATGCCTGATTAGTAGGCCCACATATCCCTGCAATCTTTAGGAATGGCCGATTGAGATTTGCCTTATCTATTTCTTCAGATGCGCAACTTAATACCGTGGATAAGAGATTGATTTCAGGTTTCCTGATTTCAAATTGTGTTGTATGAACACCAACGGCAACACCTCCGGCACCTGCAGCAATATAATACCTGGTAAGCAATCGCTGTCTTTGTTCATCAATGGATAGATCTTCATGCAATGCCAATGGATGTGCAGGAATTACACAACCTGAATGTAGGTGTTGTAATAAGGAAGGGCTTAATGAATTTTGCATATTAAAATTTGCCGGTTCGTTCCTGGAAATGCGTTTCCTTATGAATAGTTTTACCACCTTCTTTTAACCAATGGGCAATTAATTCCATCATCTCTTTCAATGAAACTTTCGGTTGACCGAAAAGAAGAAAGGATTCGGAAGCGTTATTGAGTAAAGCAGTTGGTTGTTCTTCTCCGGTAAATTGCGGAGTCTCATTAAATAACTTACCAAACTCTTCAGCTATCCAACGCACGGATATAACTCCGGGTCCTGTTACATTTAATATTTTAGCAGGCGTACTACAATGCAATAGGGCACGGATCGCTATTTCATTGGCATCTCCCTGCCAGATTATATTTACATAGCCCATTCTAAGATCGATGGGTTTACCTCCTATTACTGATTTGGCAAGTTCCACCAGTACACCATATGTGACATCAATAGCATAGTTGAGTCTGTATATTAATATGGGTGTATTGTTTTTAGCGCTAAAAAATTGAAACACCCGTTCTCTGCCAAGACAAGATTGTCCATATTCACCGATTGGATCAGGTGAAAGGGATTCTACAGCACCACCACTTGAAACGGGAACGAATGGATATACATTGCCCGTAGAAAAAACCACGATGTTTGAATTTTTAAATTTGTTTGCAACTCTTCCGGGTAGATATGTATTCATAGCCCAGGTATATGATTCATTTCCGTGGGTACCAAATTTAGTTCCTGCCAGATACAATACATTTTTGATATCGGGTAAGGATTGCAATTGTTCATCGTTCAATAGATCCGCATGTATCGTTTCTATACCCTGGCTTTTTAATTTTTCCTCTAAGCCTGCTTCACTAAACCGTGCTACACCGATAATTCTTTTTTTTATTCCTGCTGCATCGCATGCCTGCCTTGCCAGTAGTGCCATGGAAGGACCCATTTTGCCACCTACTCCTAAGAGAATAATATCTCCGTCTAACCTCGCAATGTCTGTTATAAGATCAGAAGAGGGAAGTAATAGTTTTTGGTATTCTGAGAAGGAGCTTTGCATTAGAATTATTCTTCCTGGGCAATATGATTATGATCAATTTAATCCGGAATAAAGATCGTTTAAAAATTGTATAGATTTATAAAGGACAGGTGTGAAACTGTTGAAAACAACGTTACTTTCTTATTTATTCTCTATCAGGTTCGATATGAATTAATATATGTCCTAATTGGGGGATTTCTTCCTGGAGTTTATCTTTTAATTGATGGGCTATGTGGTGACCTTCTTTGACGCTGATATCAGCATGTACGTTAGCATGAAGGTCCACATGAAATTTCATGCCCGCTTTTCGGATAAAACATTTTTCTGTTCCTTCAACTCCCTGCACCGTCAATGAAACAGTTCTAATGTCCTGAATCAGGTCATCATATACATTTTCATCCATGATTTCTCCCAAGGCTGGTCTGAAAATATTATAACTATTATAAAAAATAAACGCTGATGCAAAGAGAGCCGCCCAATCATCCGCAGTCTCATAACCCTGGCCAAAATACAAGGCTATAGATATTCCAATGAATGCAGCTATAGATGTAATCGCATCGCTCCTGTGATGCCAGGCGTCAGCTTGCAAAGATGAACTATTGGTCTCCTTAGACTTTTTTAATACTATGCGAAATGAAATTTCTTTCCATATAATCAATGGACCCAGGATCAACAAAGTCCAGCTTTTTGGTAACTGGTGAGGTGTCCGGATATGAATAATACTTTCATAAGCAATGACCGTGGCAGACATGATCAAAAACCCAACGACCAGGAAAGTAATCAGGGGCTCGGCTCTGCCATGTCCATAAGGATGGTTTTTATCAGCAGGTCTATTGGCATATTTAAGTCCAAATAGTACTAAAAGAGAGGCGAAAATATCAGTTGTGGATTCTATAGCATCAGCAATCAGGGCATACGAATTTCCGAAAATTCCTGCGAACCCTTTGAGCAAAGCAAGGAGTGTATTACCAATAATACTAAAATAGGTAGTCCTGATTGCAGTCTGTTCATTGCTCCTGATCATCTTACAGGGACTAAGGTAAGAATGTATTCAATTATTGTGTGCCATCCGGTTTATTTAGCATTTCCATTACACATAAATCTAAGCCCTGCCCCCAATAATTCTTTTCTGAATGAATAAGCCGGTAGCCGAATTTTTCAAAGAATGGGTAAACTAATTGTGAAGTTCGTATGGTGAGTGTTTCAATATCTTGCCTTGATTTGAAAATAGTCAGGCAATGGTTTACAGCAAACGAACCTAATCCAAGGCCTTTGTAGTCCGGATGAAAAAAAATCCAGGTGATACTGGCGCTATGTTCATTTTCCCGAATGATGTATCCCATACCACCAACGATCTTTTGATCATGTTCTATCGTAAAATAAGTGTCGCCATAAAGGTCTAAATACCCTTCGTAATCCCGGACTTCCACGGGATCAAAATAAGTGGGTGTGTTGAGATTAAATATCCCGATCAATGGTTCTTTATCTGAAAGCTGATATGGCCTGACTATCACGGATTAAGGTTTATTTAAGTATACTGTTTCCATCCTGGCGATGCAAAATAATCAGGACTTTTTATTTATGCAATGTAACCTGAGCAAAGTAAAATTAATACTCGTGGATGGCATAGCGATACTTCAGAAATGATATGATAGTATTTTGCCATGTAGTAATTTTTATATCTTTAGAATTCTATTTTTTTAGAAGGAAACCAAGTCATATGTTTATCAAAACTAAACACCGGAATACCCATCATCATATAATTTCAATTGCCGTAATAGTAGGGGCTTTAGGATATTTTGTAGATGTATATGACCTGATTTTATTCAGTATCATTCGAAAATCAAGCCTTACTTCCCTGGGACTTAATCCCATTATTGACGGAGAGAATATCCTGAGCATTCAGATGATTGGATTATTAATCGGTGGTATTATCTGGGGTGTATTGGGTGATAAGCGGGGTAGATTGAGTGTGTTATTTGGATCGATATTATTATACTCCCTGGCTAATATTGCAAATGGTTTCGTACAGACTTATAATCAATATGCCGTCTTGAGATTTATAGCAGGCATTGGACTGGCCGGTGAGTTGGGTGCAAGTATTACGCTGGTGAGTGAACTAGTATCCAAAGAACAAAGAGGTATTTGTACATCCATTGTAGCGAGTGTAGGATTACTTGGTGCCGTAGCAGCGTATTTTATGAAGCAGTCCTTTGACTGGAGGATATGTTATTTTATTGGTGGAGCGATGGGATTGGTGCTTTTAGTACTGAGGGTCTCCATTTTTGAGAGTGGTATGTTTGCAAGACTTAAACAATCGAACGTTCAACGAGGTAATTTTTTCATGTTATTCAGTCCGGGAGAACGATTATCCCGCTATTTGAAATGTATTTTAATTGGATTGCCTACCTGGTTTATCGTTGGCATCTTGATAGGCTTTTCGGATAAATTCGGAACGGAATTAAAACTTACTGAACCCATTGATGTTGGAAAATCTATTTTAGCCTTCTATATCGCCGGATGTATCGGGGATATCATTATTGGCTTTTTGAGCAATGCTATGAAGAGCAGGAAGAAACCTGTTTATATTTATTTTTTCATTTCCGCTATATGCATTTTTTTATATTTCACTCAAAGCGGTGGTAGTGCCACTATGATGTATCTTATTTGTGCAGGGCTGGGCTTTGGTACCGGTTTTTGGGCAATATTTGTAACCATGGCTGCTGAACAATTTGGAACGAATATTCGCGCTACGGCAACCACAACTGTTCCTAATATGGTGAGGGGATCTTTGCCTCTGATCATCATTCTATTTAAATGGTTGAGAAGTGTTACTGAAAATAATTACGTAATGAGCAGATGGATTACTGCTTTAATTTGTATGAGTATTGCTCTGGTAGCGCTTTATTTTAAAAATGAAACATTTGGAAAAGACCTCAATTTTGTTGAAGCGTAAATAATAAAGAGTTCTCGTTTATATATTTGATTAATTTAATACCACTACTCCGCAAGAGTTTTTAACCAACTTCAATTTGATCCGCTAAAGATCTCATCGATCCTATTCTACTTACTTCTTCTCTTTATTAGAACAATCAAAATCTTGCCAGAGTTTATCAAGACTTTTCCATATTTCTCCTGACCAGGGTTGCGGAGAGATCTCGTAAAATATAAACATATTGGGAAGTCCTGAGCATGACTTTACATGAACTTTACAGTTTAACGTAATAGGTTTTTGTTCCATATAATCCAGCATATAAATACTTCCACTAAATGTCTTCAGATCTCCCTTCTCTGTTTTCATTTTTTTAATGGATGCTTTAGTTTGAAATAATTTATTGGCTGGTATTTTACGCTTTTCAATATTGCTGCCTATTAAACCCGTATAATAGAGTTGAAGGTTTTTTTTAATTCTTTTACTGTTAAAATCCGGTGATTCATTTAAAAACCATAAAAAAGCATAAGACCAGTAATCTGTAGTACTTACTTTCCCCCAACCCGGAGCAAATCGTATATCTTCAATACCATGGTAAGTAATGCCGGGTGCAAAAGAAATAGGGATCATAAATCGTTCGACATCCCATCCACTATTTGTGGGTAAGGAATACGGAGCTACCCAATTTTTGACATCAAATTCAGTGGTAGAAACCTGACTGGACAACGTGGATACTTGAACGGTTAAGAGTATGAGGCAAAAGATTTTAATCATAATAGAAATGTAAAAACGAGGGTAAATAATATGTTCAAATGTAAAGTGAAACCGGCATTATGCCATTTATCTTTTTTGCAACACTTTGATTTTTTGAAATATATTTAAATCGGAAAATATTATCTTGTAAACATTCGAATGGATCTTCGCCAAAAATATTTTGATCATGTCAAAAAAAACAATCGTATTTATTCATGGTTTATGGATACATGCCGATTCATGGTTGCCATGGATGGACTTTTTTAATCAACAGGGGTACGAAACTTTAAATCCCGGATGGCCCGGCGATAGCTCCTCCGTGGCAGCATGCAGGTCTAATCCGCAGTCTATTGCTAATAGAGGAGTGACTGAAATTGCCGATCATTATGCCAAGATAATCTCTTCACTGGCATCCGCACCTATCGTGATTGGCCATTCTTTTGGCGGGCTTATTGCTCAGGTAATTCTTGGTCGGGGACTTGCTTCTGCAGGTATTGCTATTGATCCGGCGCCAATAAAAGGAGTATGGCAGTTGCCATTTTCAGCTCTAAAAGCTTCCTTTCCGGTTCTTGGAAATCCATTCAATTTTAAAAAGGCAGTGTCTCTCACTTTCAATCAATTTAAATATGGTTTTGCAAATGCTATTCCTGAAAAAGAAGCTATGGAGATCTATGAAAATTGGACTATTCCCGCTCCGGCCCGACCCTTGTTTCAGGTCGCTACTGCTACCTTTTCAGGTATTGAAACGAAAGTCAATACAAATAATACGAGTCGTGGGCCCTTGCTTATCACCGGAGGTGAAAAAGATAATATTGCTCCACCCATTTTAGGAAAAGCATCTTTAAAAAAGTATAACCCGGCCGCGATCTCTGAATTCAAATTATTTGCTGATAAGGGGCATTCCCTCATTGTCGATCATGGCTGGAAAGAAGTAGCTGAATATTCGCTTAGCTGGCTCAATTTACATGGGTTATGAACCTTCAATTATATACTTATAGAGCGGCACATTAAGGAAAATAGATCAACATTATCATAGGCTTGATACCTATTTATCATATTTGGGTTGATATAGTTGGATCCAGAAATCGCCGGGTGCCCAAAAATGAGTTACAAAGCCATACCCATGATCTTCTATTTCACCTCTAAACGTTACTCCACTATTTTTTAACTCTGCAACAGTCTGTTCGATATGATCACAATAAAATGAAATATCATGAGTTCCTGAAGGAGCGCCATGATTTTCATCGGATGGATGGCAACCAAGATCAGCTTCCGGCAATTTAAATATTAACCATCCTTGCCCGATATCCATTGACTCCAATTTGAGTTTATCTTTTAAAAATGTCCTGAGCCCCGAAGCATCTGAACTATAAAACATCGTATGAACTCCTTTTATCATTTGTTCTGATTTTTTAGTTTGAGAACTTTAAAAATATGAGCAATATTCAAATTTTAAAAATGTGCTGCTTATAAAGTGTCTTGAATTAATAAAGAGGCTTTTGGTTAATACATTATAATAAAAAAGATGAAGCAGTTTAAAATTTATTAAGATAGGTGCCAATTTGACTAAGCATACAATTAATAGGCTGATTGACTATTGAGCGTGATTTCACGAATTGCACCATTCGGACACTTCTAATTATTTTCTAGTCCTGGAATCTTGATTTTTTTAACTCTTTAATCTTGAGTGTGATATCTATCCGTATTATAAATATTTACTAATTTGGCCTGAGAACGAATTATCCAATTACAGGGACCAACATGCATTTAGAGAATTCTAATTCCTATAAACCTATTAAGGTTCGTGAAACGCAGATTTTATCTACAGATACACGCCAGCAATACCGTGAAAAAATAGCCAGGATTACACTGGACTCCATGGTACAATTTGTTGGATTATTGGATACAAAAGGTACCGTACTTGAGATCAATCACGTAGCACTGGATGCAGTAGGAATCAATCTTTCCGATGTGGAAGGAAAACCATTCTGGGATACGTTCTGGTGGCAGGTATCTGACGAAATCAATATTGACCTCAGGAAATTCATTGGTCGAGCAGCCCTTGGTGAGTTAGTACGATGGGATGTTGAAATCTATGGGCGGGCAGGGGGTACTGAAACGATCATCATTGATGCATCACTTTGCCCTGTCAAAGATGAACATGGAGAAGTGGTATTTATAGCTGCCGAAGGCAGGGACATCAGTGAAAAAAAGAAATATGAACTAGAAATCGCACAGAAAAATATCGAGCTGCAAGGTTTATTGGAACGCATCAGGGAATTAGATGAAATCAAAACTCAATTTTTTGCAAACGTAAGCCACGAATTAAGAACTCCTTTAGCCCTGATTATTGGACCCGCAGAACGATTAATTAATCAAAGTACTTTAAGTCCTGAAGTTCAAAACGAGACAGCTCAGGTAATTGTACGTAATGCGAAGATGTTATTGAAACATGTCAACGATCTACTCGATATTTCAAAACTTGAAGCTGGAAAACTAAAAATCAATTTAGAAGAAACAGATATCCCTGAACTCATCCGGTTTGTTGCATCCCATTTTGATGTTTTGGTACTTGAAAAACATCTTGATTTCAGGATTGAAACAGGGCCTTCTTATTTATCACTGGTAGATCCTGAAAAACTACAGCGGATCATAATGAATCTATTGTCCAATGCATTTAAGTTTGTCCCGACAGGGGGTATTGTACGTTGCAAACTGGAGACTCCGGGCAAAGAGGTCATCCTGACAATAGAAGATTCAGGACCCGGAGTGAAACCCGAACTAAGAAAATACATTTTTGAACGATTCAGGCAAGGAGATGGCGCCTCCTCGAGGCATTTCGCAGGCACCGGATTAGGCCTGTCTATTGTTTTTGAATTTGTAAGTATGCATAGAGGAACCATTGAGGTTTCTGATTCTGAATTAGGAGGAGCACTTTTTAAAATAAAATTGCCTGTACCTAACCTGTTATTTTCAAGTGATCAAATAAATTCAGATGAAACAGTCAGATCTACTTATAACCAGGTAATTCAAAGTACGATGGAAGGACTGGTGGAAGAATTGCGATTAAATGATCCAATTCAACCAGTTGGCGAATTTACTCCTAACGATGAAATGAAGACCAGGGTGTTGATCGTAGAGGACAATCCTGAAATGAATAAATTTATTAGTCAATCACTTTCAAATGAATATCAGGTAATCACTGCCTATGATGGTCAAGAAGGTATTCAAAAAGCAATATTGTTTTCACCCGACCTGATCGTATCTGATATTATGATGCCCGGTATGAGCGGAGTAGAAATGATCAATGAATTGCGTAAACGGCCGGAGATGGCCGATATCCCCATTCTCATGGTCTCTGCAAAAGCAGATGAAGAGTTGAAATATAAATTGCTGGATGAGAGTGTTCAGGATTTTATTACTAAACCATTTAGTGAACGGGATCTGCAAGTGAGGATCAGAAACTTGCTGGCAGTAAAAAAATCACGCGATATTCTTCAATATGCTGAAAGATCAAAACAAGAAGCAGTCGAAGCTATCAACCGGGATTTAATGTCACAAACCAAACAACTCAGCGATCTTTTCGAACAGACGCCTAGTTTCATGGCTGTATTGCGTGGGCCAAATCACATATTTGAATTTTCTAACACCTCATTCTATAAATTAGTTGGTAACCGTCCCTTGATTGACAGGGCAGCCAGGGAAGCATTTCCTGAAATAGCCGGACAAGGATTTTTCGAATTGCTGGATCATGTGCTTGCTAGTGGTGAAATATTTAAAGGTACCAGCCTTCCTGTATTATTAGATAGAGAACGGAAAATACATTTAGAACAGCGTTACGTTGATTTTGTGTTTCAACCGTTGCTTGGTCCGGATGGCTCAGTGACGGGCATCTTTATAGAGGGTCATGATGTTACAGAGGAAGTCAATACGAAAAAACAACTCATCGAAAATGAGGAGAAGTTAAATATTGTAATTAATGCCAGTGAACTAGGTACCTGGGAATTGAATTTAAAAACAAGAGAAGTAAAATATAATGACCGGTACATTAATCTTCTGGGGCATGAAAGTGGGGTTGAACTGACGCATGAACAAATAGTAAAACAAATCCATCCCGATGATATCCCTGTCAGGGAAAGGGCTTTTGATGAAGCATTTATCACGGGAATATTGCATTATGAATCGAGAATAGTTTGGAATGACGGGGCTATTCATTGGATCGAAGGGAGAGGCAAACTGTTTTATGATGCCGAAAACAATCCAGATAAACTGATTGGGACGGTCCGGGAAATTACCAATGAAAAAAATTATGAAGCGGAATTACTTAAAAACGAGAAGAAATTAGATGAACTCGTAAAGGAAAGGACTTTCCAACTGGCTCGATCCAACGAAGATCTTCAGCGGTTTGCTCATGTGGCCAGCCATGATCTTAAAGAACCAATCCGGAAAATTAAGACGTTTAGTACACTTATACAGGATGAATATCACCACTTGCTGCCGGAGAAAGGAAATGTATTTTTAAATAAAATACTGAATGCAACGGATAGGGTCTATTCGATGATTGATGGGGTACTTTCATATTCTTCTATTACCACGGAGGAACATCCCACGTCCCGGGTTGATCTTAATGCAATTTTAAAAAATATCGAATCTGATCTTGAGATTCTTATTGAAGAGAAGAAGGCGACTTTAGTCATCGGGGAGTTGCCAACAATAGAAGGTGTCCCGGTTTTACTCTATCAGCTATTTTACAATCTGGTGAATAATTCAATAAAATTTTCTAAAAGTAATGAACCTCCCAGGATCCATATCATGTCTTCTATGGATAAAGTAGATGATAAACCATTTTCTAAAATAGTCCTTCGGGATAATGGTATTGGTTTTGCCCCGGAACAAGCCGAAAAAATATTTACAACGTTTGCCAGGTTGAATCGTAAGGATAAATATGAGGGCACAGGTCTCGGTCTTGCTTTATGTAAAAAAATCGTGCAGCGACATGATGGACACATTTTTGCAAGAGGAGAAACAAATATTGGTGCGGAATTTACTATATTACTTCCGTTTAACTAGCCTGAACAATGAATAAACTATTTGTGCTGACCGATGATGATAATGATGATGCTGAATTGTTTGGCGAGGCCATCGAGATGATCGAAGCTCCGGTTGACTTTTATCATGCCGAAAGTTGCAGAGGATTATTGGAATACTTAGAGGATGAACAAAACAAAAAGCCGGATGTCATTTTTTTAGATATCAATATGCCTGAAATCAGCGGCTGGCAATGTCTGACAGATCTTAAAAACAATGTAAAACTTAAAGACATTCCGGTCATTATGTACACTACTTCTTCCAGCTCTATGGATAAAAAAATTGCCTTTGATTCGGGAGCCCTGGGATTTTTGACCAAACCTACCGATTTTAAACTCCTCATAAGAATACTTGATTCTATAGCTAAAGAAGAAAGCATAAACCTGGATTCTATTTTAAAGAAATTAAGCAGCCTTTAAACCTGCAGAATTAAATAGTACAGTCCGGTTACTAAGATTCCCTGCAAGAGCATCGTTCCGTCAAGGATACCATAATGGTAATAGGGTAGGTTACGGATTTTTTTATTATTCAAAAATAGAAGTGTGGTGATTGCAGAAATGCCCATAGCCAATAATATGTGCCAATCCTTCAGGATGGAATAATGAAAGGCGGCGATGGTAAAAAAGATGCCCAAGGATAGGTTTGATATAAAAATGGATTTCTTTTCGTCCAATAAAAGAGGAATTGTTTTTAAACCGGCTTGTTTATCCGCTTCAATATCCCGGATATCGAAAGGAATAGTAATGGAAAAAATAAAAAAGAAACGTTCCAGCAACATGGTCATTACATGGACTTTACTAAATGATTGTTCAGATTGAATAGCAGGCAACAGGATCGTGGCAGAGGACCAAACCGAGGCGATCAGGAATATTTTTAAATAAGGAATTTCTCTTAATCTGAAAATATAAGTCTTGTTTCCTGATACTGGTAATGAATAAAACAAGGTTAACAATGCAATAGGGGCCAAAGTTATCAAGACCACTTTTTTTGCCAGGAAAGTCACTGCAATGAATCCAGCTACAGAGAACAGGACTAATACATAAAATGTATATTTATTTTCTTTGACCCAGTTGTGTTTGATTGAATTCAGCGCGTCGGTATTCGTAATTATGGTTACGAACCGGTGAATATTGTATTCAAACAAAGTAGCAAAGAAAATAAGGAATAGATACGGGTGCCATTGTGGATTCAATCCCAATTGAATTTGAGATTCGATAGTGAGGAAGACTGCTGCCAGCGAAATATAAATATTGGATTTTAGTAAGCCTTCTGTTATTTTCGATAATAATGATTTAATCATTTTCTCTTCACTGCATTTTTATCTGACTTGCAAAGTCAAAGCTGTTACTTTCCTTGTAAATTATGACAGAATGAATTTACTTGTATTCAGCAACTATTGTAAAATTAGTAATTCAGACCCTGTAACCCGTATTTATGATTGCGGATAAAATGCGTCATTCTAATGTTTTTACAGAACGCATCTGATACAAACAACAGGAAGCAAAAATCCATAATAAAGTCAATGTAAGCCAGCCTACCAGCGAATGACTTAAAGCAAATGGATCAGTAGATCCGGGTACTACAGATGGAACGATATCCTTGGTATAATTAATGGAGGCATGCAATAACATCGGAAGTAATAGACTTGCGCCGGTTCGCCAATAAAGCCAACCAATAAGATGTACCTATAATTAGCAGGAATATCAGGATGAGTGTCATATACTTATTGGTGTTCACATTATTATATTGGATTCGTCATATGTTTGATAGGAAAAATCATACAGCATTTAAATTCTCATTTCAATCATCCATACATGACCGAATGGATCTTTAATTTCCCCCTGCCGGTACCCATAGTCATAACTTTGAACAGGCGATAATACGATAGCCCCGGCGGCAATCGCTTTGTCCATGACCTTATCTACATCGGGTACGAACAAGCCAATGAATACTGTCGTTCCATTAATGTCATGTGGACTAAATTGTCCGGCATGTTTTTTTTCTTCATGCAGATGGAACAATACTCCGTCAATCGAAAATTCTGCAACATGGATACTACCATCATCATTGGTCCATCTTTTTATTTCGATGGCATCAAATGCTTTTTCATAAA
>JBDTUE010000091.1:0-14807 GCA_040007895.1 Saprospiraceae bacterium
AGTATTACAAAGCAGGTATGAAAAATATCCCGATTTTATTGCGTTGATTAAAGAGTATGATCCAACAGGAAAGTTTAAAAACCGATACCTCGATTTGAATCTTTCCTGAGCATACATTTTATCAAAAAAAAATGGCTAACCACATTCAGCGATTAGCCATTTTTTATTTGTAGAAATACTTCGAATTATTTATTGAAGTACAATTTTCTTAGTGACCAACTGATTTCTGCTAACCATTTCGATATTATATATTCCCTTGCCTTGTTGAGTAAGATCGAGTTTGATCAAATCATCACCTGGCATTACTGGTCTTTCCAGTATCAACCGGCCCATTAAATCGGTTACTCTCAGCGTAGCACCAGGTTCGATCTTGCCTCCGACGTTTACGAGACCATTGCTGGGATTCGGGAATACACGCATTTTTGAATTGAATACCCTGCTTGTAGCTGGATATTCAAACTCTGGCTTACTGTTGTGCCTGTTGATTTGGATCCTTCTGGTCAATACATTTGTTTGTGCAACAGGTAAACTATATTCAGCAGAATTGGATCTGGGCCGACCCGGGATGGGTAATACTCCATTAATATAGGAATAAGCAGCGGTATACCCTCCTCTGGTACCTCCAATGACATATTTATTATGGGCTTTAATCATGAATGCCTCTTGTACAGGTATTGTGTTTCCTAAGCTTATCTCACCATTTGTCAAAACTCCGCTATTAATATATTGTCTTTGGTACCAAAGTTGACCTCCCGAAGAGACCGGTCCGGTCCGCCAGGAAGTAACAGCACTGTTCGTAACATCAATGATCACGTTATTAATCCAGGACACTGGCGTACCCCCTAAAGAGGTGTTTTGAGGTGCATATAGATTCTTCCAGATCAATGTACCTGTGGTACTTACTCTTGCAGTATATACCGCAGAAAATGAATTAGAAAAAGCAGATCCCGAGATCAGGACTCCATCACCGTTTGGAAGTTCAACTACTTCTTCAAATTCGGTGTAAGTGTAGTTAGAACCATCAGGAGCCGGAGAAGGAGGCAGTGAAAATGAACTGGTCCATACTAAATCACCGGCATTATCAATTTTGGTCACTTTATTACCAGTTGACCCGATATAATAACCTCCTCCGGTAGCAGGAATAATAGACCAAGCGAACCCGGAAAGTGGTAGAGATTTGGTCCATTGCGAAAATCCATTATTATCAAATTTTGTAACGGCAACATTGCCATTATTATCACTTCCACAGGCCAGCCAGCCACTATTATTGCCATTTGCATTGCTGACACCACCCAATTGATAACCTGAGGCGGGTAAATCCGATATTCGATCCCAAATTTTATTGCCATTTGCGTCGACTAAAAGTGCAAAAGTCTTATTTCCTGAGACATTGGCAGTTACAGCGAAGAATTTTACAGGATTAGTATTAACCACCGTAAAACTTTTCCAAAAAGTTTGCAGGGCCATACCTGAAGAATATGGTTTAAGCCATAAAGAGGTACCCGATTCATCAAATCCCTGGACATACAGACTGGTGTTGTTAGGTCCGAAAAACTTATTACCGATCATGACATACCCGGTGGGAGAGTTGGGTTGCACTTTCCACGCAGAGTGATTATTAATAAACCACGGATAGAGGGTTTCTATAGGTTGGCAAAAAATAGAATTAACAAAAGTAGTAATGAGAATTGCCACATAAAATGACCTTAAAAAACTTTTCATAAAAAAAATTTTAATAATAATATGAATAAAAAAGTATAGAGTGTGTGGTACATGTCGAGGGTTAATGGATCGTTAAATATAAAGTAAATTTAGAAAACGAAATTTTTTTTAAGGAATTGTTAACTTCTCCATCAATAACATTTTTTAAAAAAAGGTTGTCCCTTCTTTCTTAACTAAATATAAGAAGCGAACATTAACACTTATTTTAAAACAGATTTTAAATGTTAATATGAATGTCTTCAAATATTTAACTCGATTCATTGTTTCCACACCGGCAGCCAGATCATGCTTTGATTGTTTCTATCATGATATATCTTAATAGTGGACTTTTGAAAATCAGCAGGTTCTGCTTCATAGATATTCATAAATTTTTGAGGATTTCGATCAGCCAAAGGAAACCAGCTGCTTTGAATCTGAATCATGACCCGATGTCCTTTTTTAAAAGTGTGAGCAACATCCGGTAAATCAAATTTTACATTGTCCATGGTGTTTGGAATAAAGGGACTTGGTGATTCAAAATTCTTCCGGTATTTACCACGTAGGATCTCTCCTCTCACCAGCATTTGATATCCTTCCATTGGATATGAACCAGAAGGAGTATAAGTAAAATCATCGGGTAATACATCTATTAATTTGACTACAAAATCTGCGTCAGTACCTGTTATACTTACAGCAAGGTCTGCGGTAACAACACCTGTCAGGGTCAAATCAGCTTTCAAAAGATCAGTTTGAAATGTAAGCACATCTGGTCGCCTTGACGCAAATCGCTGATCATCGTCCATGTAGGCAGCTGTACGATCATGATGCACATCTTCAGTATAAGGGACGGGATGGGCGGGGTCACTCATGTAATCACTGGAATTGTTTATTGCAGTCGATTTATTCCAGGAAAGGCCTCCATTCATTTGCAGATAAATAGGCGTTGGGGTAATATCTGCAGGAGGCCATTGATTCAATTTTTTCCATTCATTCGTACCGCTAAAAAAGATTGTGGCTTCCGCTAATTTGGAATTATCTCCTTTTCCTTTTAAATAAAAATTGAAAAAAGGAATTTCAATATTGTTTTGATACCAGATAGAAGTATTACTGTCAAATCGGATATTTCCCATCCGGGATCCATCCTTTGAACTCCATTGACCATGACTCCAGGGTCCCATCACCAGATTATTATGAATACCCGGATTTTGTTTTTCAATTGCTTTATATAAATTCCACGCACCATAACAATCTTCTGCATCATATAGTCCTCCTACGACTAACATGGCCGGTTTGATATTGTACATTGCGATTCGTGCATTCCTCGATTTCCACCAATCATCATAGTTTGGATGTGTATTCAGGTCATTCCAGAATTTTATACTATCACCCATGAGTTTGGAAAGGTTTTTCAAGCTGCCTGCTTCGAGATAAAATCTATAGTTGTCTTTTACTTTATAATCAAAACTTACTGGTCCTACTGTCGTCGGTTTAGGCCTGGGTTTGCCGAAGGAAGAATAAAAAGCAAATGCATCCATTTGAAAAAAAGCACCTCCATGATGAAAATCATCACCTATAAACCATTCTGTAACCGGAGCTTGTGGACTGACAGCCTTTAATGCAGGATGTCCGGAAGCAGCTGCCATAGTTGCATAAAAGCCGGGGTAAGAAATTCCGGATATTCCTACATTTCCGTTATTGCCAGACACATTTTTAATTAACCAGTCAATCGCATCATAGGTGTCACTGGCTTCATCGATTTCTTTATCCTTTTTATTTTTATTGAATGGCCTTACATCAACAAACTCGCCTTCACTCATCCATCTACCTCTTACATCCTGGATGACAAAAATGTAATTTTCTCTGGCAAAGTACTTCCAGTAACTGGCATAAATCTTTGATGAGAATTCTTTACCATAGGGAGCGCATGAATACGGGGTCCTGGACATTAGGATAGGATGTTTTTCAGTCTTATCGATTGGAGAATAGATCGAAGTAAAAAGATTGACTCCATCCCGCATCGGAATATTTATTTCCTGCTTAGTATAGTTGTCGGATATCCAGGCACTATCCTGATCGGTTTGACTATATGCTTGGTAATTAATAAAGCATATAAATAAATAGAAAATATTTTTAAGTGATTTCATTACAGTACTTTAAATACCCTTAACGAATTTGATAAGGTATTTAAAAATAACTATAATTTTTCATGGACGGATAACCCAAATAAAGAATAGGCTTTATTTGTTCTCCATTTCTATGGCATTGGTGAATTCTTCAGGGTTGAGTTGATAAGCCCTGCATTTATGGATATATATTTCGACAGGTACATCGGTGGGATAGATAGCCTGGTATTCTCTGAATAGGGCCAAAGCAGATTCAAAATTTTTCATCATAAAAGATACCTGGGCTCTTTCCCAGATACTGATGGCTGGTTCGTAAAGCGACCGGTTAGCTTTAAAATCTAATAATTCAAAAATACCAACAGACATTTGTTTACCCTGTACACGGGTCTCCGGTAAGGCTCGGAATATAAATCTGTCTGCGTCGCAGGCATTTTTAGTAAATACAGATGCAAGAATGCCCACATTAAAATGTTTTGTAAGGCCCTCAATCCTGGAGCCAAGATTCACAGCGTCCCCAATAGCAGTATAGTCAAATCGTTTGGATGAGCCGATATTGCCGATAGTCATTTCACCGGTGTTAAGCCCAATACCCATTTTCAACGGTCCATACCCTTCGGAGATAAGATCTTTGTTTACTTCTTTTAGTTTGATCATCATCTCTAATGCAACCTCACAAGCTTCACTGGAATGATCTGAGTTTTCAAGAGGAGCTCCGAATATAGCAAAGATGGCATCACCAATAAATTTATCTATAGTCCCTTCATGTGCTAAGACGGGTTCTGACATCGCTGACAAATACTTATTGATGATTTTCACCACCAATTGAGGATCCATATGCTCAGAATAATTGGTAAACCCCCTTATATCAGAAAATAAAACGGATAGCACTTTTTTAGTCCCTCCAAGCATCAAACTTTTCGGGTCTTCCAGGATTTTATTAACCACAGTAGATGAGACGTAGGTTCCAAATGCATTCCTGAGTTGTTTCTTTTGTTTTCGTTCCGTAAAATAATTATAGGTATTGGTCAGCATACCGGTGATTACCGTGCCTCCCAGTAAGGCTACTATAGGAATAATGATCGAATAATTTGTAAACAAAAACATTGATCCAAGGAATTCGATAATCAGAAATGCCAATAAAAATAAAAGAGCATTAATGGGTCTGGTATAAACGAATAACCACGCCATCAACAAAGACATAATCAAAATCGCAGGTAAAAATGAAATGAAACTATACTCATGAATAAATGCCTGATTTGCGATATTCAGAAAAGCTGTTGCATGTACTTCTACTCCGGGCATTCTATCATCGGAATGGGGTACTGTCTTGAGATCTTCCATCCCTGTTGCGCTGGTGCCCAGAAAGATCACTTTGTTTTTGAAATAATCAGCAGGAATTAGTTTCTGATAAATTTTATAAAATGGAATATACCGGAATTGTTCACTGGATCCTAACCAATTAATCCTGAAGCCTCCAGTCTTATTTACGGGAATATGTATGCTGTCAGTAAGCCAAAATTGAGCGTTTTTTAATCTGATATCTTTATCATTAACTCCGTAAAGATCCGTCAGCATATACACTGGCAAATTAGCTAACAGATTGATTGAATCATTTCTAACTGGTCCTAGTTGCTTAAGAAATTGATAAGTTCTGACTACGCCATCATTATCAGTTGGCATATTGATATTTCCAATACCCCTCGCCACGCTCCTAAATCGTTGAATAGGGATTTGAGGATAATGAAATTTTGAAAAATCGATAGAAGGATCCACTGGGACTCTGAATAATCTAAGTGATTTGGAGAAAGAATCCGTAGCAAAATTGATTTCTTTTTCTTTATCCTCATAAAGCGTGAGATAAACATTCTGAGCTTCCTGAATCGCTTTGGCCAGGGTATCATCTGTGCTCAGGGCGGATAACACGTGATCTACATTTTTCAACCCATTACCAAGCAATATCTGTTTATAGATCTTTGGTAAGGAATCTGATTCAGTATATAGGAAGTCAATACCTATCGCCAGGGGGCTGCCACTTCCGAGATATTTGATTACTTCGGCATCATACAATCTTGGCCAGGACTGAACTCGCCCTAGTTCATTAATACTGGCATTGTCTATATCAACAATAACAACATCTTCCGGTTTTAAGAATCGATGAGCCTTGTTTTCGGTTCGCACCTGGAAGGCAAGATCATAAATGGAATTTTCAAGCCTGGTAACTGGATCGCTTTTTGTGTGTTTGCTAATCCACGCGGCACCTACTGTAATAACAATACTTAGTACAGCTAGTAAAAATACTTTGCTAAAATAATTAAGTATTTTTTGCTTCAATGGACCGCAGGAAATTTAGCTAAAACTGCTTCTGCCTGGGTTCGCAATTCGTCATTAGAATATTTCAAAATGAATTGTTCAAATAATTCTCTTGCTTTCACCTGGTTATTTATCCTGAGGTAAGAATGACCTAAGGCGAAAGTTGCATATTTAGCCATTTCATTCATCGGTTTTTGATCGAGGAAAGTTTTGAATGCCCAAACCGCTTTTACATAATCTCCTTTATCGTAAAAAGCAGATGCTTCGTCAAAAGTAATTTCTTTATCTTCTTTCCAATATAATTGATCAATGGCAGGTAAAGAATCTACTTTGCTTTTTGATCTTCGGATACCTCCGGCTTCAACCCGTTTTGATTCACCGGCTGCTTGAAATGCTTTTTTAAATCCGGCAAATACGGACTCACTTTGAGCTAAAGCCTGTCCACCACTTTGACTATAAAGTTCACTAACTGAATAAGAACTTAATGGCTCTACGGTTGTTTTTGAACCATTAGACCAGCTGATTTCAACCATAGACTTTGCAGCTGTCTTTATAGATTGGTTAGCATATAAAAGTGAATTGATAGACACTGGGGTAGATGCCTGACCGGTTAATACTTCTGCTTTACCTTCCATATAGGTAACTTTACCCAATTGGGCAGCGGTTGGCTTTTGAGCAAAAGAAACTAAGGAAATGCTCATCATGGCAATAAGCAGAGTCCAAAGGGTTTTAGATTTCATGGTATAGTTATTTATATTGAATAATTAATTTTTTGTAATAATCAGCTGCACGGCTATCTAAAGCGTTAGCAATTTCAGCCCATTTTTTTGCGTTTACTTTATCGTCTATTTTCAGGTAAGCTTTGATTAAATTGATTACCGTTTTAAAATCCGAACTATCAAAGCTATAGCTTTTTTCGTAAAGTTTTATCGCTTCTTGCGGATTGCCGTCCTGAAGGGCTATGTTTCCAAGGTTGTTGAGCAGTGAAGAATTGGCGGGGGAAAGCCTAAATGCTTCATTTAAAATGTCTTTTGCTTCGCTCAACCTCCCTGATTGACCCAGTAAAACCGCATATTTGTTTTTAGCGAAAACATTATAAGGTTCATAAAGGTATTGATTTTTTAATGTACTTAACGTTCCTTCGTTTAATTTTCCATAAATCTGGTAAGCTTGATCCGTAAACTCTTTGATCACTTTGGTTTTCTCATAAGTTGGCTTTCCAGCACCTGCAGGATTATATACGGATGGTCTGTATATTTTTCTTGATTCCGACATGGTAATTAATTCAGGGTTGTGACCTTGATTTATTTCTAAATTATACCTTTTAGCGGCCGTTTCCCAGGCATCTTTAAAAGGAGCAACTCCAATCAGGGTGGTTTCAACAGGAAGCCATACCTTGCCTTCGCTAATAATTACATCTCTTTGATTATATCCTGATTCTTCGATCTGGCTTGGAGATATTGAAAGATCAAAAGCCATGAAAATATGCCCTGGAACGTCTATAAAAGCGGTTGGTATACCCGCGTTTTCAATTAAACTGCAATATAATGTTACAAGGTCATCACAATCACCTCTTTTTCTGAACAATGTTTCACCCGGATATTGTAAAAAGTCAAGCAAATTAGTGTTGGTTGATGCTGAAGAGTAACTGAGATCAGGATCAGGGGTATACACTAGTTTTTCTTCATCCAGCATGGCATATATCTGCATTGCTTTCGCCAGATTATCTGGTAATGGAACAAATGTGGTAGCTTTAAAGAGATCGTTACTCGCCAGGGCATAATCAGCCATAATTCCTGGTCCTACCTGAATAAATGATGCAATGTGCCGTTTATCCGACCAATTGATGGAGTTTCTTCCATTGATCGTAATTGGTATTGATTTGACAGTTGATCGCTGCTTCTCGTCATACGTATAGGTCAATGTAACTTTTGCCTGCAATTTCTGTCCCTGGGTATACTCTAATATTTTATTGGATAAAATAGCCGTAAGGTTAGTGCTGTTGTTGGAATAACTTGTAATTATTCCACCAGGTTGTACTGTGGGTTCATTCATAATCCCGGGTATCTCGAGCGTAATCTGATTGTATTTAATGGGCAAACTGGTATTATTGGTCAATGTAATATCACCTATGGGTAGTAATGCAGCATCTCCATAATTTACATAAAGGGAAGGGAATATGTCTGGAATATGAACCTCAGCAATAGCCAGAGGGTCTTCGTTTTTAGATACCTGGGTTCTCAGGATCATAGTGCTTTGAAGTGCTGACTGATATTCGCTATTCGTTGGGCTGATAGATAATGCTTTTTGGTAAGCCTTTACAGCATCGTACACAAGTCCTCTGGAAAGGTTAGCCCCACCGAGGCCAAACCATTCTGTAGCGTCCTGAGGATAAGTAAGCGTAAGTTTTTGATATATATCACCCGCCAGGTCAAAGGATCCAAGCCTGATATAGAGTTTAGCTAATTTGTCCTGATAGTATTTAAGTTTGGTAGCGGATTCTTTGAATCCGATACCCGAACTGTTTTTATTCAAATTCATAAACTGTTGAATAGCAAGGCGGTAATGATCTACTGATTTTTGCAGATTCCCTGTAATTTCATAGGCTTCAGCCAAAGGGCCGAAGACGGACTTAATGGTAGGATCAATTCTTGATGCTTTTTCTAATTGAATACTGGCTTCAGCAGCATTCCCTAATTCTAATTCTGTAATACCGATTTTAGTGAGGATAGCAGCATTATCTTTATCGGACAGTAACAGTTGTTTGTACAATGACAAAGCCTCCGTAGGATTATGATTGGCATATTGAACATCAGCGAGACCCATTTTATACTTGATTTCATTAGGTCTTTGCGACAATAAGAAATTGTATTCGGTCAAAGCCTGATCAAATTTTTTCTGACCTGCAAGAGAAGAAGCAAGATATTCTCTTATACTCATCGTTTGAACAGCATCTATTTTGCTACTATAGTTTTCAATAAGATTGCGGGCACTTACTTCGAGTTCAGACGATTTTTTTGAAAGATCCAGTGTTTGTAAATATTGAATATACTCATTGATAAAAGGCCGGTTGCTTTTTTGTAGCAAATCAATTGCTCTTTTGATGTGACGCTCCGCTTCAGCTACTAAAGCCGAAAGTTCATATTCAGGAGCACCGGATTTGTTTTTTAATTGATATAATAACATATCCGTATTGAATACTGATTTCCAAATCGAAGTTTGTTCCGGAGCCCAATCAACCTGTTTTGTACGTAATAGCCTGGCATTAGTAAGC
The DNA here is from genome assembly GCA_040007895.1 of Saprospiraceae bacterium. Classification (GTDB taxonomy): domain Bacteria; phylum Bacteroidota; class Bacteroidia; order Chitinophagales; family Saprospiraceae; genus JADJLQ01. The sequence continues at coordinate 9,409 of JBDTUE010000091.1, forward strand.
GTAGTAATGGAACCTAATTTTTCCAGGGTACTTGCCAATGAATCAATACTCATCATCAGATAAGGCTTTAAAAAAGTATTATCTATTACTTTTCCGGCTTCATCTACTATGGCATTGTAGTTTTCCTGTGCTGCCAGACGCCAGAACAGACTATTAAAACCCTGGCCCAGTCCTTTTTGAATAGAAAGATCTCTTGGATTAAGATTATACGCGGTCTTAAGTGCATTTAAACCTTTGATCAAATCTACATTCTTACTTAATAAAGTTTTACCGATGTCCAGAATCGCTGTGGATGCAAAGGTGACCATTTTTTGAGGGCGTCCCATATATCGAAGCGCATTTTGATAAGAGATGAGCGCTTCTTCCGGCTGATCATGTTTCCTCAGGTAATTTGCAAATCCAAAAAAATTATCGAATCCAGTTGTTGGTTCACTGATAGAGGATGGATTCATAGCCACGAGTTTATACCTGCGGCTCCTGTTTTGATAGATTCTGGTTTCATCAATGATAAACGGTTTTTCACTGGATATGTAAGCCAGTGAATCATTACCTTCTACATCCTGGGTCATTAATCCGTATCGATTAGCCTGGCTGCGATCGGATTTTCTAAATGCCACAATAAGTTTTTCCCCATCAATATCAAATCCAAACAAATTTTCAGGTTTCGATACCGGAGCAGTTATTTTAAATGATTTGAATTTGTCATCTTCATAGGTCACCTGTAGTTCATAATTCAATGGATTTAAAGACAAATTATCGGCTCTGCTTAGACCCAGATTTTCTTTTGATGAAGTTTGTAATATTTTTATCGGCTGATCTTTCCAGCTGTATATTTCAAGTTCATTTGAACTTTCATTCCAGAGATGCAGGTATCCGAGCGGATCTAACTCGAAAGATTTAATTTTTCCTTTTTTATCATTGAGTTGTTTGCCGTCCAATTGTAATTTATTATTGGCAGTCGGTCTGCCATCCAGTTTATATTTAAGGATAGCATTCAATTTATCATCTTTGACATAGATGTTTTCATAGCCGTCTGTCTCGAATGATTTTGAGGAAACCAATCCATTCAACAATATACTTCTTGAATTTTTACCCAAAAAATCAAAAAAATAAATTGTGTTTTTACTTTCATCCAACACTAAAAGAGTATCACTGGTTAAGAGTCCGATGGACACCGGTTTTTTCATTTTTTCAGCCAGGGCATTTCCGATCTTTCTTACAAGTTTGCCGGTTTTGATGTCAAAGACCTGAACTTCTTTTTCTTTTTGATCTAGTACAAATAGAAATTGTTCAGAAGCTGCAATGTCAATAGCATGGTCAAATTGATTGGAGACGTCTAAAATTTTTACCCCGTTGAAGTCGTATCCCCTTACCGTATTGTTTTGACCAAACGGTAAATAAAAAACCTTATTGGAAGAATTAATTACAGCTTTAGAAAAGTGTTCATTCCCGGAAGCAGATGGATTTATACTCAATGTGGAAGTACCCATCTCTGGTGATTGACCAAAAGCCCCTGTTATTAAATGGCATAAAAAAATTAATACATAGAGTCGATACTTCATAGATATTTGAATTTAAACCAAGACCTCAATGGATTTCAGGAAAATGATTAAGAATTTAATAACATTTAAATGAAAAATAGAGGTGAAAAGTTACTTAAATACTATTAATTAATCTAAAAAATTTTATTAAAATATTAGTAACAATAAAAAGAAATGGATAAGTTAACTTTGTCATCCAAACCATAATCTTCATATTGAAAACTTTTTTCTTTTATTTAAGTTTGATTTTAGTATCGTGCAGTGTTTCTGCTCAGGATGATCCATTGACTTATTTTAATAGAGGAGTGGAAACTGTAGCAGTCAAAGAATATAAAAAGGCATTAGAATTCTTTGATAAAGCACTTATGCTCGATCCTAATTTATATTATATCTATGCAAGTAGGGCTGATGTGAAAACGGAGTTGGGAGATTTTAAGGGGGCAATGGATGATTATAATTCCTATAAAAAATTAGTAGAAGATCTCAATCTGCTAGGGGACCCGGATGTACTGGAAAAACGTTTAAAATTGCTGGCGCTTGTATCGAACGGTAATCCGGATGCAAAAGCGGATGATTCCTATTTGTCGAATGGCAGTGATTTAATGAATACCAATTCGGATGTCAAGGCATTGTATTTTAGAGGAAAACTTAAATTCGAATCAGGAGATGCCCAAGGAGCTTTGAGGGACTTTAATTTTGCATTATCCCAGGATTCAACTTTTGTTGCAGCCCTTGTAGGACGAGGATATGTTTATTTAAAGACCAGAGATCTTTTATCTTCTCTCAAAGATTTTAATCTTGCCTTGCAATATAATCCAACAGAATATCATGCCTTAGTTGGCCGTGGCGAAGTTAAAGATAAACTCAGAAACTACTTAAGCGCCATTGAAGATTATAATATGGCAATTACCTTGTATCCTGGTAAATACAATGCATTTTATGATCGGGGCCTGGCTTGGTTCAATCAGAAAAGATTTGATAAAGCGGAAGAAGACTTTACGACTGTAATTAAACTTAATGGCAAACATGCAAAGGCTTATTTTTCAAGGGCTATTTCAAGGGTCAATCTCAGAAACAAATCTGAAGCGTGTGTTGATTTGAAAATGGCACAAAGTCTTGGCCATCCACAGGCCGGTGAGTATATAGGCAGATTTTGCAATTAAATTCCAACATCTATAACTCATTGATAGTTACCGTTCTATTATTAAATAGAAAAACTCCCTATCTCTTTGATTTTTGAATAATACGATTATCTTTGCCCCGCTTTATTAAAGAAATTTAATGAGTTGTGGGTGCCTTAGCTCAGTTGGTAGAGCACAGGACTGAAAATCCTGGTGTCCCTGGTTCAATTCCTGGAGGCACCACAATAATCGAAAGGCTTATCGCGAGATAAGCCTTTCGTATTTATAGGTTTAGGTTGGGTAAATGACCCAAACGGACAAATACTTGGTATTTATTAGATCCAATACTTATCAGCTAAAAATTTTATAACCGTTTAGAATCATCATTTTTACATAAAGTATTCCATGGCTTTACTCTGGATAAATTTGAACAACCAATTATTCCTGCATACCTGCGTATAATAGTCTCGCAAATAATCTAGCCCCGTCATCTTTTTTCAACTGAGCATAGGAAGGTGGTTCGCGATCGCCAATAACCCTTAAATCCGATAATAACTCCGGATGAAACTGACAAGTGAATGACCTTCTGATCGATTTACTTTCGTAATCTTTGTAGTTGATACAAGTTGCAGAACATTCAGTGATCAATTCACCGTTGTGTGCAGAGGAACAAAGAATTTCTACAGCATAAGGGAGCTGCATTAGCCAGGATAAAGAGCTGCCGGCGAGAATTTGCCGATGTGGAATGATCGTTTCATGAAGCAAGCGATAAGCCCAATTAGCAAGTAAAATGGATTCATCGTTTACTTTATCGGAATGAAACATGGAGATATTCAATTCGTTTTCATATTGAATCGACGTATCAATTACTCCTTCAAATTCATCGGCTGTTACTTCATGCGCAACAATCAACTCCGGTGGTATATTTTCAATTTCGTAATCTGGAATGGTGTACCGTAGCAATTGACTATCGCCGACTTCTTTAAGTTCATTTGGGCCTACGGCAAATTCAGGATCATGCCAATGTTGAGCAACGACATACCCGTTTTTCATTACTATTTTTAAAGAATTACCAATCTCTTCGATTCTTTCACAAGCTGTTTGTAATGCTTTTAGTGTTTTACTTAGCGGATCCCGTGGTAAGGAGTTTAGCGATTTAACTTGCTTTACTGCTAATTGAAGAAGGCGAATATGAGCCTGAGCAGCCAACTGATGTCCCAGACAAATAAAAATAGCGGGAGCACTGGTTGGTGATCGCGATAATAAAAGTTGTTCTACAAATTGCTGAAGGGATTCGAGTGAACATTTACCTTCATCAAAAGTCTCAGGAAATCTAACAGAGGGATCTCCCCCTTCAACAATCACCGCCATTCCGGATGAGATAACAGGAATAATCATATCCAGGTCAAAAGCTCCTGATGACCACAATGGGAATAAAACTGAATCACAATCGGAAATTTTTTGGGCTAGATAAGCGACATTGCGGGATGCTCTTACTTGTTCACCGATTGGGTTATATCCCACATGTTCCCATGGTTCGATGATAGCAATGGCCTGGCGAAAAAGCCGGGGATGTTTCATTAAATAATCAAACTCATCCTGTGAATGAATTACTTTTTCCAAAGGACTGCCTTTTCCCCAGTTAAAAGTAGAATTTTCAGTCAGCAGGTCAGTATCTGGTAATGGGTTGGGAGAATGCCGATCAGATATGAATTGTCCCAGCAAAATATGAACAGATTCAAAATCAACGCCACCTTCACTTAAATAACCGGAATGTGCTCTCCAGGAAGGTTTAGCTTGAGAAGATGTGGTATTGGTCATTTTGCAATAAGTCGGTTTATGATATTTTTTAATTGGCATAAGAAAATCCTTGAAACAGAATATCTGATAATTCTTTCAAAGTCATCTCCTCATAGCACTGAATTTACCATTTTTGTTTTCTTTCTATTGATATCGTGGTTAAAGGTGAATGGATTGAATCAGTACTGTATAATAAACAAGAATATTTGCCAAACTTGTCAAAAGAATAAACCCATTGATGTGATTTAATAAGTTTGAAGAATAAGTAAACGGTCATTTGATAGCCGAGGTCAATTAAAAAAGTGAATTGACCAACATAGTTATTTTCTTCGCATTCCCGATCCTCAGATTTATCAGGAAGAAAGCCATAAAAATAAAAAACCAAATTGAAAAAAATCCGTTATTCCCTCCAAACGTATAAAAACGCCCTTTAAATTTTATGAGCTTTTGTCCAATTCATCGATGCAGCATATTGTTTTAAATCTTGTATATCATTTTTAAAAGATTATTATTTCACAACCGGACTTCATAATCGAATATCTTTCAAAATCTTAATGTAGAGGACACGAAAAAATAAAAATGAACGTAGATAACTTGCGATCTTTCTGTGCATCACTTCCTCATGTAACAGAAGATATTAAATGGGGCAATGATTTATGTTTCAGTATCGGCGGAAAAATGTTTTGTGTGACTGGTATGAGTATCCACTAGATGGTCTCATTTAAAGTAAGAGATGAAGAATTTGACGAACTAAGTAGTCTCCCGGGAATCAAACCAGCACCTTATGTTGCAAGATATAAATGGATTTTAATTGAGGATGAACATGTATTGTCCTCATCAAAATGGGAGTATTATATCCGTCAGTCGTATGATCTTGTAAAATCGAAACTGCCCAAAAAACTATTGTTACAATTGGGCTAATTATCGTAAGCACTTT
>JBDTUE010000092.1:0-14800 GCA_040007895.1 Saprospiraceae bacterium
AAGTTACCGGATATTTAGGATCTAGGACAGGACTGTGCCAAAATACTGGTCGAGCAGCAAAGTTTATACTTGAAAAACGAATCAATTGTCCGTGAAAATGCAATGACATGGAACTTATCACAGAGCGAGTTTATTTTGGCACGAGCTTTTTTGTTACTTTTTTTGCGGTAAAAAAAGTAAGGCTATTAATTAAGCAAACTATTTTTAAAATTTTTCCATTAAAATCGTAGAGAGCCAGATTATTTTATCTAACCGGGTCCTATTAATATCCGGCAATTTTACTGTTCTTTAAAATTGAACGATCTTGATCTCGAAATCATATTTTGTAATTCGTATTTTTACCATATGGCATTGCAAAAAAAATCGATGATAGAATTGGATAGACCTGACCTTAATGCCATCCCCGAACATAAAATGCCACTAATTGTGGTGCTTGAAGATATCAGATCTGGATTGAATATTGGCTCTGTGTTTCGCACCTCCGATGCATTTCAGGTTCAGGAAATTATTTTATCAGGATATAGCGTAATACCCCCACACCGGGAGATATTAAAAACAGCATTAGATGCTACCTTATCCGTGCCTTGGTCCCATACCCAGGATCTTCCTCAAAAACTTATGGAATTAAAATCCAGGGGATATACCATTGGAGCTGTGGAACAGGTCCATGGCAGTATTTCTCTGGATGAGTTGAATATCTCTGCGTCTTTTCCTGCTGTACTGATTTTTGGGAATGAAGTACATGGTGTCAGCGATGTATCTTTGGGTATGTGTGATTTTGCAGTTGAAATCCCTCAGTCCGGTATCAAACATTCATTGAATATTGCGGTTTGTGCCGGCATTATATTATGGCATTGTTATCATCAATATAAATTATCCAAATGATCAGATTCATCTTCTTTTTATTTTTTTTCTCTTATGCTACTTTCGCTACGGCTCAGTTTTTGAAAGGGAAATCGGTACTCCTCTATACTAAAAATGGTAAAGGATACGTCCATGACAATATTCCATCCGCTACAAAGTGTTTTGATTCGTTATCTCATACTTTGGGATTTAAGTTGATTAAGAGTATGGATGCCACTGTATTTACTAATGAACAACTGCAAAAAGCCGATCTCGTTGTTTTTGCAAGTACTAATAATGATGTGTTTGATACAGATGCTCAACGACTGGCATTCAGGCATTTTTTCGAAGCTGGTGGTAAGGCATTAGCCATTCATTCTGCAATAGGTACAGAGAGAAACTGGACCTGGTTTAAACAAATGTTAGGTGGAACATTTGCATGGCATCCTCATTTTCAAGCCTTTGATTTAGTAAAGGTTCAAACGCAACATCCGACATTGAAACACTTGCCAGCCATCTGGACTAAGCAGGATGAATGTTATTTTAATAAGGACTTATGGCCCGGGGTGGAATGTGTATTAGCGGCTGATCTGAAGAGTCTGCATATGGATTCGACGGAGACAGTTAAATTTAATTTGAATCGCGGCACGTTTGGAGATTATTATCCAATTTCATGGATACACCGTTTTGATGGAGGTTTGATGTATTTTACTTCATTAGGACATGATAGTAAAGATTATCAGGGAGGTATATTTGTAGATTATATTGTTGATGCGATGAATTTTTTATTGTCCACTCCCGTTAAACTGGATTATAAGAAAGCTTATGCAACTGGCAGAGATGAAGTAGTGAAAAATTTGAAGAAATGAAAATTAAATACATCGTTATTTTCAACTTTGTCTTTTTTGGTGTGAACGCAATAAGGGCACAATGTCCTCAATTGGTATGGTCCGATGAATTCAATAGTACGGATTTGAACTTGTCCAATTGGTCATACCAAATCGGAGATGGTTGCGATATAAATCTTTGTCAATGGGGTAATAGTGAACTGGAATGGTATACTTCAACTAAAGAAAATGTATTGGTTTCTGATGGCACCCTCAAATTAATTGCAAAGCAACAAACCATTCAAACAAGGAATTACACTTCCGGTAGAATCAGGACTAATCAAAAAGTTGATATTAAGTTTGGCCGCATTGAAGCCCGTATGAAATTACCGGTCGGTCAGGGAATATGGCCTGCATTCTGGATGTTGCCGACAGATAATGTATATGGTGGATGGCCTACAAGCGGCGAGCTGGATATCATGGAATATCTTGGACATGAGCCCAACAAAATTCACGGAACCATTCACTTTGGTAACCCGGCACCTAATAATTCTTCTTCAACAGCCGAGTATACAATACAAAACACTACGTTCAATTCGACTTTCCATGATTATGCGCTTGAATGGACAGAGCAAGAGATCAAATGGTTTATTGATGGATACTTGTATTCGAGCAAGTCCAAATCTGTGGTTGGTAATTTGAAATGGCCGTTCGATCAAAAATTTCATTTCGTGTTAAATCTTGCAGTGGGTGGTGGATGGCCTGGCAATCCAAATGGTTCAACCGTATTTCCTCAAACCTTTGAAATAGATTATGTCAGGGTTTATGATCTCGTGAATCAGCCATATTTGGAAGGGAAGTTTCAGGTCTTGCCTGGTGAAAAGAATATTGGGTTTAAGCTAAACAATGTTCCTTCAAACAGCCTTATAGAATGGACGCTTCCTACGGGTGCCAAAATTGCAAGTGGGCAAGGCACTAATTCTATACTTGTAGACTGGGGCAATTCAACCGGAAAAGTGAATGCAAAACTAAAATCCTCCTGCGGAGAATCTAACTATAATCTTGAAGTGTCTCTTGTGCCCATCTTAGCTAAAGATATTGTATTAGAAAACTTTGATATGGAAGCAAGAATAAAAAAAACTTTTTCGACCGGAACATTAACTGAAGATGCACCGAACCCATCGGTCAATGCGATCAACGGATCAGCACTATGTGGTAAATATGTAAGAAGCAATTCCACTCAGTACGATGTATTGTTTTATGATGTCATCGATGTAAAATCCGGCGCTGATTTTGTATCGGGCGAAAAAAAGTTTTATATCGATATCAACTGTACTGCACCCGTTGGCACTCAAATACTTTTACAATTGGAAGATAAATCTTCTGCTTCATCTTCAAATTATCCGGTCGGCAGGCATAGCAGATATACGGTGACGACGACTAAACAAAATGAATGGGAGAGACTTGCATTTAATTTTTTAGACCGACCCAGTAATGCAGTTAGTGATTTTTCAATCAACCAATTGATTCTTCTTGCCGCTCCCAATACATTAACTGGTGCTACGTATTTTCTTGACAACTTCGAGATTTATTCTAAAACTACTGTTCCGCTGAAGTATGTATTAAATTCAAATGAAGTGAATATTTTTCCTAACCCTTCAAAGAATGAATTAAATGTACAGACCCTCGGAAAAGAGGGAATAAAACAAATTTCGATTTATGATACCTCTGGAAGAATGATCAAATCTTTCAATGGAAAACAATCGAATTCATTGATCATTAAAACGGATTATTTGTCTCCGGGATTATTTAATATCCGAGTAGAATTAATTTCTGGAAAAGAAATCACCAAACCTTTTATTAAACAGTAACAAACGCATTGAATTTCAGAACCATTTTTATAAATAATGTTCATGATATTTAATCCTGTTCGTGATTGTAAGAATTATTAAGTGATTATATTTGAATTGAATTACCTTATTGATGAGTTATACTGAACAATATCTTGAAAAATGCAAGGAGCTGATCAATGGTATTGATCAACAGCAAGCAACTATAAAACAAGCGGCACTCTTATTTTCCGAGTCCATACTGCAAGGAAGGGTAGTGCATACATTTGGTTCAGGTCATAGTCGTATCATGGTGGAGGAAATGTGGCCCCGGTATGGTTCTTTTCCGGGTTTCAATCCTATTGTAGAATTATCCCTGACCTTTCACAATCTGGTCACCGGAGCCAATGGACAGCGGCAAGCGATGTTTATTGAGAATACACCAGGACTTGCTGCACAAATCATTAGAAACTTTAATCTTTCAAATCTGGATACTGCCCTCATTATTTCTTCATCGGGTTGTAATATAGTGCCTATAGAAATGGCTGAATTATTTCAATTATCCGGTATCAAAGTAGTGTCCATAGTTTCAGCCAAACATGCAGCTCAAAGTAAAAGCGCCAGACCAGATGGAAAAAAGCTTATGGACTTCTCTGATTTAATTTTGGATAGTGGAGCACCAGCAGGCGATGCCATGATACAAATAGAAGGTATGGAAATGCCGGTAAGTCCCGGCAGCACCGTAGGAAGTATTATATTAATCAATTGTATTAAATCAGAATTAGCCTCGATCTTAACTGCCAAAGGACTTCCTCCGAAAGCACTGGTAGCAAGTTGTATTGTAGGTAAAGAACGATCGATTCAAATATTTAATGAAGCTTATGACGAGCATTCCACCCGTATGTCCAGAGTAACAGATTTTAATAAAACTATCTCTATCTAATGATTCCATTGCCACCAATTCGTACAACTGTAGTCGGTAGTTACCCGTTTCCTGCCTGGTTAGAATATGCGTCAGGTAATTTGTCAGCGTTTGGCAAAACTGATATTGAAGAAATGATTGAAGATGCAGTTCAAGTTGCTATTCAGGATCAGTTGGTTGCAGACCTTGATGTCATCACGGATGGAGAACAGACCAGGCTTGATTTTAATCTTTCGTTTTATGGTTTTATCGAGGGGATTGAACGGGAAGCTATCCCTTCTAGAAAATGGGGACCGGCAGCTCATGATCAGCGTGGTAAACATAAAATCATTCGTCCCCTCGAGGCAAAAAAAGGATTAGGAGCAGTTGAAGAATATCAGCGCCTTGCAAAACTTGCGATTAAGAGCGGTAAAACATTGAAATGTAGCGTACCTGGACCATACACTTTAAGCGGAAGATTAGATCCTAACGGAGTTTACAAAGACAGATACGAAGTTACAGAAGCCCTGATCCCAATTGTCAGCCGGGAATTGGAAGCATTAGTCAAGGCAGGTTGCAAAGAAATCACCGTTGACGAGCCATCAATGTCTTGTTATGCCTATAAAGAAGATCCGGAAAGATTTGTGGACATATTCAACCGAACGGTACAAAGCATTCAAAAGACTTGTTTTTTATCGACCCATCTTTGTTTTGGAAATTTTAAAGGAAGACCGGTGGGCAAAAGGACATTGGCACCTATGCTTCCAGCTTTTCTTAATTTAAACATTGATGAAGTACATATTGAAATGGCAAATCGTGAATTTGCAGAATTGGAATTATTAGCTGAATTTGAATCCAGGATGCGAGTGGCAGTTGGAATCATTGATGTGAAAAATTATTATATCGAAACCGTGGATGATGTCGTATCGCGAATTCATCAATGCCTTCAATTTGTTCCTGCTGATCGCTTATCCGTAGCACCGGATTGTGGATTGAGTCAAACAGCAAGGTGGGCATCCAGGCAAAAATTAATAAACATGGTGCTTGGTGCTAAAAAAGTAAGGGAGCTATTATGATTTTAAGTATGGCTTATGATAATACCATTACAAAAGGATTCAAAACTACTCGCCGATATAGATTCGCGACAACCAAGTGAGCATACCTTAGATATATGGTGGCTTGGACAAAGTGGTTATTTAATACATTGGAATGGAATCCGGATGCTGATTGATCCTTATTTATCAGATTCGCTTTCTGAAAAATATCATAATACCAATAAACCACATAAACGGATATCTGAATTGGTAGTCAATCCAGAGTTTCTAAAAGATATTGATTTTATCACTTCAAGTCATGCGCATACAGATCACCTGGACACAGGAACTTTACCTTCAATTTTTCGAAATAACCCTAACGTTTGTTTTATAATTCCCGAAGCCCATCGATCTCTTGCTTCTCAACGCGCAGTTTGTGATTTTACAAAACCGATAGGATTAAATATTGGTCAGAAATTTACCTTGGGTTTAGTGAGTTTTACTGCGATTCCGGCAGCACATGAAACATTTGATAAAGATGAATTTGGTCATGCATTATACCTGGGATATATCATTCAATTGGGACCCTGGTGTCTTTATCATAGTGGAGATACAATCTACTATCCTGGTATGGAAGATATTTTAAAAGCGTATCCAATAGATGTAAGTTTTCTTCCAATAAATGGAGCTGATCCTGCCCGTCATGTGTCAGGTAATCTCAATGCAATTGAAGCGGTTCTTTTAGCAGAGCGCATTAAAACCCGTTGGGTGATCCCTGGTCATTATCATATGTTTGAATTCAATACAGTGGACCCGAGTGAATTTATATCCCTGGCCCAAACGGCTAAAATTCAGTATAAAGTAATGCAATTAGGTGAACGATTTACTTTAAATAGATTACCTGATGAATAATTTATTTCAAAAGTTTATTGAATACGTGAACCTGGACCTCGAGCTGAGAATTTACGTTTAATTCTATTAGTGTTTTGTATTAGCTATAATAAGTCAAAACTGAATTTTGTTTTAACCGCTACTATTAAACAATGAAAATTCAATTGATTGATTATTCTTAATTTCAGCATCTAAAATAAAAGTAAGCGTGAATATCCCCCAAAGCGATCTCCCAAGAATAGTAATCATTGGTGCTGGATTTGCGGGACTTATGTTGACACGCAAACTTTTAAAATCGAAGTACCAGATCGTATTAATTGATAAAAATAATTATCACCAATTTCAACCATTATTTTACCAGGTGGCTATGGCCGGCCTGGAGCCAAGTACTATTTCATTTCCTTTGAGAAGATTATTAAGGGCTGATTCCAATGTATTCATCAGGATTGCAGAAGTAAAAGAACTGGATGTAACCAATAATCTGATCCACACAGAAATCGGTGAGTTGAAGTATGATTACCTGGTGATAGCCACAGGAGCAAAAACCAATTTTTTTGGTAATAAAAACATTGAACAAATTGCATTGACGCTTAAATCTTTATCGGAAGCTTTGTTGGTGAGAAATACTATACTTGATCATTACGAATCTGCATTAGTTGAAGCAGATTATGATAAGAAACAGGGTTATGTAGATATAGTTATTATCGGCGGAGGCCCATCGGGTGTAGAGTTGGCCGGCTCTTTGGCTGAAATGAAAAAATATATCCTTCCGAAAGATTATAATGAACTCAATCCTAAAGAAGTCGACATCTACCTCATCGAAGCTAATAACAATGTATTATCTTCCATGTCGAAGAAGTCATCTTTAGCGGCTGAACGATACCTGAATAAAATGGGAGTCCTTGTAATGAAAAACAACAGGGTATCCAATGTTGATACTGATTTTGTTTATCTGCAAGACGGATCCAAAATAATGAGTAAAAATGTAATCTGGACTGCTGGACTTTTAGGAGCCTATATTCCGGGTTTACCGGAGTCATTACTAAATAAAAATAGTCGCATCCTGGTTAACACATTCAACCAGATAGACTCGATACCTAACGTTTTTGTAATCGGAGACCTGGCCAGTATTGAATTAGGAGCTTTTCCCAATGGGCATCCCCAGGTGGCTCAGGTGGCTATGCAACAAGCAAAAAATCTCGCTTTTAACCTGAAAAACAAATCTAAGCCCGGTTTTATATGGAAACCATTCAGTTACCGCAATCTGGGTACCTTAGCTACGATTGGAAGAAATAAAGCCGTTGCAGATTTTCCGGGATTTTCGTTTTATGGTTTTTTTGCCTGGTTGATCTGGTTATTCGTTCATTTATTCCAGTTGTTGGGAGTCAGAAATAAAATCTTTGTATTCATTAATTGGGTGGCTAATTATATCTCTTATGATCAGGCGCTTCGTTTTATCATTAAACCGAAAAAAGATTTTCGAAGTGAGATGAAGTCCATTGATCAAAAAGGCAATGTATAACAGTATGTGTATGTATCTCTTTATTGACCATTCGCCTTTGTTTTATGTATTGCTATTGATTGTAAGCTTTGGAGCTTCACTTTTGACTTTTTATTCCGGATTTGGACTTGGTACTTTATTATTACCGGTTTTCGCTATTTGGTTTCCATTAGACCAGGCGATCTTATTGACTGCAATCGTGCATTTTTTTAATAATATATTTAAACTGTATTTGTTCAGGAAAAATATTGACATATTTATTCTCTTCCGCTTTGGAATCCCAGCTATTCTGGGAGCTTTATTAGGTTCTTTTGCTATGGTATTGGTTAATAATTTACCGATTCGATATCCGGTTAAGATAGGTCCATTCAATAGTTCGTTGACAGTATTCAACCTGGTCATTGGTATTCTCATTATTGTGTTTGGTATTCTTGAATTTACCGGATTTGGAAAAAAGAACTGGGGTAATAAATCCATGACTCTTGGTGGATTATTATCAGGTTTTTTTGGTGGTTTATCCGGACATCAGGGAGTCTTGCGCAGCGCTTTTTTGATACGATATAATTTTACTAAAGAAGCATTTTTCAGCACGGGTGTAGCTATTGCTTGTCTGGTAGACATAACCAGGTTAGCCGTTTATATTCCGGAGATGCTCCAGGGAAGTTTAAATATTTCAGTATGGTGGCTGTTGCTTGCTATTTTATCAGCAAGTGCAGGAGTGCTGGTGGGAAACAAAATGCTTAAAAAGATGGATATCGAAAAGATTAAAAAACTTACTGCAGTTTGTATCGTTTTAATGGGCATGGCTATCCTCCTTGGAATAGTATGATGTTTCCCTATTTAATCAATTAGTTTCTTTTATTGAGGTTTTCGCGGATGCGAAGGATATAACGCTTTTTGTAATGATAATCTTTGAGTAGATTCAGATCATCAATACTTACCTGGTCATGATCATATGATTTTAAGATGGGCCATATCTCATTATATAGTTCTTGTTCCATACTATTTAATTGTGCCGTTGCATTCGCAGGATCTTCGAGTATAAGGTCATTCAGATCCAGCATCTCCATCAGAAAGTCTTGTCCAAGAGTATATACTTCTTCATCATGAACAGCATTTTTTAATTCCAGCAAATACTTAAGCCTGCTATCAGTATGAGACAGGATTTTATAGGCTCTGTTGTTATAGGCGCTTTGTTCTTCTGAATGTGTTTGTTCTGTTTCAGAATTTAAAACAAAATGATCCGGATGATATAATCTACTCGATTCAAGAAATTTTTTTTTTAAAACCTGTTCATCAAGAATAAAGCCCGGCTTTAAATCATAAAATTCAAAATAGTTCATTTCTTAAATATTCTGAATACATCCAATCCGTTGGCATATACCATAAGTGCGATCAATAAAAAGAAACCTACCATAGTTGCTTTTTCAACAAATTTGTCACTCAGTTTTTTGCCGGTTACCATTTCAAATAATAGGAAGATAACATGCCCCCCGTCTAATCCCGGTATAGGGAGCAGGTTCATTACAGCCAGGATTAATGAAAGCACAGCAGTGATCCTTATGAATTGTTCCCAATCCCAGACTTTAGGGAATAGTTTAGTGATACTTGCAAATCCACCAAGACTTTCAGAAGCTTTAGTTTTACCTTTAAATATATTCCCAAGCGATTTAAGATAATCACCCATGAATATCATTCCTTTAGTCACGCCGGCCGGAATGGCTTCAAAAAAACCATATTTAGTAGTGTCGATCCTGAGATTATTTTCCACTCCTATACCAATGGTTCCATCAGCTCTTGAAAGGACTGGAAATGATTGCTCTTGTTGATTACGGCTTACTTTGATGATCATCGAATCACTTTTGGTTGGCCTTTGTATTTTCCTGTATTCATGCCAATATTTAGCTGGCTGATCATTGACCGAGATTAACTGATCACCTGGCAGGATACCCGCTTTTTGAGCCGGAGCATCTGGTTCTACAGAGCCTATAGTAGCCAAAGCGCGAGGTCCTATCAAATCAAAATCTTTAAACTTATTTCCAGATAAATCAGAAGCCCATCGTTCAGCAACCGGTATTGATACCTGCTGACCATCGCGGATGACGGTGATTGTGCTTGCATTATTTATTCCTATTTGTTTTCTTAGCACCATTGGTTCGAACCGGGTGAATTCCTTTTCTCCTACTTTCAGGATTTTATCCCCATCCCTCAAGCCCATTTCCCTGGCTATTGAATCTGTGACTATGCCTTCGCTTACTGAATTATTGGGTAAGTATTGTTCCCCCCATATTCCAAGGATCAGCGAGAATAATAAGAATCCTGCAATAAAATTTACAGTCACTCCTCCCAACATGATGATGAGTCGCTGCCAGGCTGGTTTTGATCTGAATTCCCAGGGTTTAGGTTCTTCTTTAAGTTTTTCTGTATCAAAACTTTCATCTACCATACCAGAGATTTTGACATATCCTCCTAATGGCAACCAACCTATACCATACTCAGTATCTCCTTTTTTAGTCCGGAAGATTGAAAACCATGGATCAAAAAATAAATAAAATTTTTCAACCCGGGTTTTAAACCATTTTGCCGGGAAAAAATGTCCGCATTCATGGATGATTACTAAAAAAGACAAGCTCAAAAGAAGCTGAATAATCATTATAGGTACTCCTGTCATTCTGAATTGTTAAAATTAAAAAGATCGCAAAAGTACGATCTATTGACTAAGCTAACAAACCAGGGTCGGTATTGGGTTCCTGCCGGACATTAAACAAATCATAAAGTCCAATAAATAGACCTCTTTTTTTAATTCACTAAATTTGATCCATGCATTTTTTATATAGCGAAACCACTGTACTAAATGATGCCATTCTGCTCGATGGGGAAGAAGCCCAGCATGCACTGGTACTCAGGCTGAAAAAAGATGAAAAGATTAGCATCCTTAATGGGAAGGGTAAGGTATATCTGGGCACAGGAGAACAGTTGAGAAAAAAATCGTTTCTGGTTCAAATTGAGAGTGTCACTGAAACACTTTCTAGCCCTTTCAATCTTCATATAGCAATCGCGCCGACAAAACAAATAGATCGATTTGAATGGTTTTTGGAAAAAGCAACGGAACTGGGTGTGCAAACCATCACCCCATTGCTCTGCGATCATGGTGAACGGGAACGATTGAATTTGGATAGATTAAAAAAGATTTTAATTGCATCTATTAAACAATCGGGAAGGCCCTGGTTGCCTGTCTTGAATGATCCGAAAACCTTTGATGAATTTTTAAATGAGAATAAATCTGAAACTACTTATTTAGCTCACGCAGAAGGGAAACTGCTCCAACATCAAAACCCATTGATGAAAACATCTATTTGTGTTTGTATAGGACCTGAAGGAGATTTTTCTGATCGCGAATTGATATTGGCAGACCAATTGGGAGCATCCCGGATTTCATTTGGACCTTATCGATTGCGAACTGAAACTGCAGGATTACTTGCCGTCGCTTATTTCGCTCAGTGGAATACGTAATTCCGATATCTTTGTTTCATGAACAAAAGGTCGTTTCTTTTCATTTTTAAATTCATAGGAGTCTTTGTCCTTTTTTTTATTAATTCTTTTTTTACCAATACAGTAACTCCACCAACTATTAAACTGGCTTTATTAAAGTACAATGGCGGTGGTGATTGGTATGCTAATCCAACATCTCTTACCAATCTTACCAAATATTGTAATGAACAGTTAGGGACTAATCTTGATGATGATTATGCCACCGTTGAAGTGGGTAGTGCTGAAATCTTCAATTACCCGTTTATTCACATGACAGGTCATGGAAATGTGGTTTTTAACGATGCGGAAGCTGAAAACCTTAGGAATTATTTATTAGCAGGTGGATTCCTTCATATTGACGATAATTATGGAATGGATCCTTATGTAAGACCTGCTATGAAAAAAGTATTTCCTGAACTTAGTTTTATTGAATTACCTTTTGAACATGAAATCTATCATCAGAAATTTGAATTTAAAGTGGGTTTACCCAAAATTCACGAGCATGATGGTAAAGCCCCTGCTGGTTTCGGATTGATCTTTGAGGGAAGATTAATTTGTTTTTATAGTTATGATTGTGATCTGGGAGACGGATGGGAAGATCAGGACGTACATAAAGACCCCGAAGAAGTAAGGATCAAAGCTTTAAAAATGGGTGCCAACCTGGTACGATACGTTTTTAATGAATCAAAATAAATTTCTCTTTTCAGATTTTTAGCTAAAATTTTTTAATAATCCGGTTTAGTGTTTGAAAAATAAGTAATCCTTATTTTATACTTTTGAGTAGGCTGTTTTTATCGATGATGATTAAACCACAGGCCTGACTCATTCAATGAAAAAATATTTTTCTGCGTTTTTATTTATATGGATTTGTTCTTCAAGCCTGTCGCAGTCGGTAGATCTGAATTATTATTTACCTAATATTGTATACGATCCATCGATCACGACTCCTAAAAAGTTTTTTGGTTTCGAAGTAGGCGAGCGTCATGCAAGTCATGACCAGTTGTATTCTTATATGAAACAACTATCTACTGAATCCTCTCGAATCAAATTGATTGAGTATGCAAGATCATTTGAAGGCAGGCCATTGATCTGTTTGATATTTACAAGTACTAAAAATCAGGGGCAGTTGGAAACATTGAGGTTAAAACATCTTCAATGGAGTAATCCGGATTCAGGTGCTCCAGGAAATATTGATGAGGTACCATTAGTGCTTTACCAGGGATATAGCATTCATGGCAATGAAGCCAGCGGGAGCAACGCATCATTGGCTATGGCTTATTATTTGGCAGCAGGACAAGGCTCTGAGATTGATCAGTTACTGGATAAAACGATTATTCTTTTTGATCCATCGTTTAATCCTGATGGGATGCAACGCTTTTCTACCTGGGTGAATGCACACAAAAGTGAGACAGCCGTCACTGATCCTGCAGCCAGGGAATTTAATGAACCATGGCCAAGAGGCAGGACTAATCATTATTGGTTTGACCTTAACCGGGACTGGATGCCTCAACAACTTCCCGAATCGAAGGGTAGAGTAAAACTTTTTCACCAATGGAAACCTAATATTCTTACTGACCATCATGAAATGGGATCCAATGCCACCTTCTTTTTTATGCCAGGAGAACCGACACGTGTAAATCCCAACACACCTAAAATGAATCAGGAATTAACCAATGATATCGCAAAATTTCACAGTGAATCTCTTAATTCGATAGGTTCTTTATACTATACCCGGGAAGGATATGATGATTATTATTATGGCAAAGGTTCTACATATCCGGATGTGAATGGTGCGGTAGGTATATTGTTTGAGCAAGCGAGCTCCAGGGGACATGCTCAAATGACGCCAAATGGTTTATTGACTTTCCCGTTTGCGATTCGCAACCATGTCCGCGCTGCATTTTCGACTTATAAAGCTTCAGTGGTGTTGCGCAATAAACTGCTGAATTACCAGAAGGATTTTTACAATAATGCGGAAAAGGAAGCTAATCAGGACACCATCAAAGGTTATGTATTCAGTGCAGGAAAAGATCAGGCGAGAATGAATCAATTTCTGGATATTTTATTTGCCAATCAGATCAAAGTATACCAATTAAAAGAAAACAAAAATGGGTTGAGTAAAGATGAAAGTTGTGTGGTCCCATGCAGTCAATTGCAATATCGATTAATCAAAGGTATGTTTGAAAAGAGAACTTCATTTACAGACAGTTTGTTTTATGATATCAGCGCATGGACATACCCATTGGCTTTTGATCTTGAATATGCAGAGTTAAAATCTCCGGATAAAATCAATTCATTAGTAGGAGCTGAAATTAAATTGCCTTTAAATCGTAAAACATCTGTTGTACAGAAAAGTGATTATGCCTACGCCATTGATTGGAATGGATATTTTGCTCCTAAAGTTGTGTATGCTTTGTTGGATCAGGGCATCCGTGTAAGATTAATGCACGAAGAAGCAACAGCTTCGATACCGGATGGTGAATCAAAATTAAAACGGGGCACTCTTATCCTTCCGGTACAAAATCAAAATATCAATGCTGATCAAATCCATACCTTATTGCAAAGTTTGGCCAATGAAAACCTGGTGACGATCGTTGCTCTGAATTCAGGTCTTTCCTTACAGGGAGTCGATCTGGGTACACCATCTGTTTCAATTATTCAAAAACCTAAAATAGCTCTTGTTGTAGGTGACGGAGTTGATCCAAATGATGCCGGTGAAGTATGGCATTTATTAGATACACGTATGTCTATTCCTTTAAGTCTGATAGATATCGTCAGTTTAAATTTTAACAGCTTTGATCAATATAATACACTTGTTTTAGTGGATGGAACCTATAATGCAATAAACGCTAATCAGGTAACTGCACTCAAATCATGGGTGAGCAAAGGTGGCAGTATTATAGCAATGGGCCGATCGATTCAATGGTGTGCTACACAGGGTTTGGCCAATGTAATAATAAAACCAACTACTTCATCTTTTGAAATTAAAACCGGTGAAGTACCAATGCGTCCTTATGCCAGCGCCAGTGCAGATGCCGGTACGGATGTACTTGCCGGTGCAATATTCAATTCAAAATTTGATGTGACTCATCCTCTTGCCTATGGATACTCTGGTAATACACTTCCTTTATTTAAATCGACAAGGATATATCTTGAAAATCCAAAAAATGCATATGCGGGACCATTCAGATATACGCCGGATCCATTGATGAGTGGATATGTTACTAAAGCAAATCTTGATTTAATTAAAGGTTCTGCAGCAGTAATTGTCTGTGGAAGTGGAGCAGGGAAAGTGATCTGTATACCGGATAATCCTAATTTCAGAGCATTCTGGTATGGAACCAATAAACTATTTATGAATGCAATATTTTTTGCTTCCGCCATCAACGGCTCCACCGTTCAACGAAGTGATGAATGAATTATTTCGGATTTGCGATTTCGGA